>NZ_JACAPM010000019.1:10690-152137 GCF_013385695.1 Pseudomonas sp. D8002 | reverse complement strand
CGCGGTGCCGGAGTGAGGGAACGCCGAGCCTAGGCGAGGCAGAGCCCTAATGAGATGGTCAGCCCGGCACGGGCCCCCGGTAAATCTAGACTTACCGGAGGGCCCACTTCCCGCTCAATAAAACCGACCATTACTCTCTTCCCCCCGGGCAAAAAAAACGCCAGACCAGCCTCCCGTGAAAGAGCGCATGATCCAGCGTAAAAATGAACCTCGGCTGCTTCAGCCAGGCCCCATGTTCAACCCCTTCAGACCGGAATCACCACAAAGCTTTCCGGTTTGCAGGTCAACGCCACATTCGTACCCGGCGGCAGTGCGTGGCTGCCGGGAGTCGGCAGTTGCTGGCATTTGAGATCAAGCGTGCCACCGGCCACCTCCACGCGGTAGATCACCCGATTACCGATAAACGAAGTGTCCTTGACCTTCCCGGCAAACGCACCGTCGGCCAGTGCGGCGCCCAGAGCCGGCTCAAGGCCGATGGTTTCAGGCCGGATCGACACATTCACCGGCCCTGCACCCACGCCGCTTTTAGCGGTGTGGGCATAACGCCCAAACGGCAACTCGACCACGCCACCTAGCCCATATGTGCCGTTGACGATATTGGTATCGCCGAAAAACCTGGCGGCAAACAACGTGCGCGGCGACCAATACATCTCCTGCGGCCCGCCGATCTGCTCGATGCCACCCTTGTTCAGCAGTACCACACGGTCCGACAAGATCATCGCTTCGTCCTGGTCGTGAGTCACATACACAAACGTGGTGGAAGTCTCTTCGTGGATGCGCTTGATCTCGTTAAGCATGTGATGGCGAATCTTCAGGTCCAGGGCCGCCAGTGGCTCGTCCAGCAGCAACACCGCCGGGCGATTCACCAGCGCGCGGGCCAGGGCCACACGTTGCGCCTGCCCGCCACTGAGCTCGGAGATCCAGCGGCTCTTGAAGCTTTCCAGTTGCACCAGTTCCAGCGCCTTGTTCACTTCACGCTTGATCTCATCCTTGGGCTTCTTCTTCAAACGCAACCCGAAGGCAACGTTGTCGAACACGTCCAGGTGCGGGAACAGCGCGTACTTCTGGAACACCATATTCACCGGGCGGTGTTCAGGCGCCAGGGCGGTGGAGTCCTTGCCGTCGATCACCACTTTGCCGGTGGTGGGCTCTTCGAAGCCGGCAATGATCCGCATCAGGGTGGTCTTGCCGCAGCCACTGGGGCCGAGCAGGGTCAGGATCTCGTTGCGTTTTACCGTGAGGTCGACTTTGCCCAGGGCAGTGAGGTTGCCGTAGCTCTTGGAAATCCCGGTCAGTTCAATACTGTTGGTCATGGTGATTACTCTGCAGTTTCAGCACGTTCAAGTTCGAGGCGGCGACGACGCAAGGTCATGACCAGGCCGGCAATGGCGATGATGGCAATGGTCACCACCAGCATGAATACCGAGGCGGCATTGATGGTGGGGCTGACGGCGCGGCGCATCATCGAAAGAATCATGAGGGGCAGCGTGGTGTCGCTGCCGGTGACGAACACGGTGATCAGGAATTCATCCATCGACAGCGCCACCGCGAGGATCGCGGCGCCGGCAATGGTTGGCCCGATGATCGGCAGCGTCACCAGCCAGAACGCTTTGAGGGGCGAGGCGCCGAGGTCACGCGCGGCCTCCTCGAACGACAGGTCGAAATACTCCAGCCGTGAGCGCACCGACTCCACGAAGAACGGAAAGGTGAACAGGGTGTGGCCGATGATCACCGTCAGCAGCGAGCGGGGCAGGCCGACCAGTGAGAAGAAAATCACCAGTGCAATCCCCAAAAACAAACCGGGCAAGGCGATGGGGGCGAAGTTCATGAACGCGAACACTGCTTTTACCCGGCCTTTCATGCGCATCAGCGCCAGGGCCGAGAACGTGCCCAGCAGCGTGGTGAGAATCGCCGAACCGGCGGCGACGATCGCACTGTTGGTCAGGGCTGTCATGAAGTCCGAACTGCTGAACAGCGCCTCGTACCAGCGCGTGGAAAAACCCTCGAACGGGAACGACAGCGAGGCGGACGAGTGAAAGCTGAACAGCGCGATAATCGCGATGGGCGCGTAGAGGAACAACATGTAGACGTAAGTGAATAACCGGATCATGGCGAGTTACCTTTTTTATGAGCGGCAGTCAGTCGTGGTAACGCTTGCCGGGTGCCAGGTTGGCTGCGCGCAACACCCCCAGCAGCAACGCGTACACCAGCATGAACACGATCAACAGCAGATAAGCCATCGCCGCACCGAGTGGCCAGTTACCTACCGAGCGGAACTGGTTGGCGATCACCAGCCCGGTGGTCATCGCATCCCGGCCGCCCAGCAGTTGCGGGGTGACGTAGTCGCTGGCGGCCAGCACGAAGGTGAACATGAAGGAGCTGACGATGCTCTTGTGGGCCATCGGCATGATCACCCGCCACAGAATGGTGACACCGCCGGCGCCCAGGTCGGCAGCGGCCTCCAGGTAGTCCTTCTTGATGTCCCGCAGGCCCGACACCAGCAGCAACAGAGTGAAAGGCAGCATGATGTGCACCAGGGTCAGCACCACGGCGAACTTGCTGAACACCAGCCACTCCAGCGGCTGGTCGATCAGGCCGAAGTGCAGCAGGGTGGAGTTGATCACGCCGTTGGTGCCCAGGATCGAGCGCCATGCGTAGACCCGTACCAGGTAACTGGAAAACCACGACACCAACGCCAGGTACAACACGGCGTTGGAGCGTGTGCGGTACACGATGTAATAGGCCACCGGCGCACTGATCACGGTGGAGAGCAGGGCGGTCCAGAAGCCGTTTTGCAGGGCGATCCACAGCGAGTCATAAAACCCGCTGGCGCTCAGGGCCTTGGCATAGTTGGCCAGGGTGGCGGCGGGCTCCATGCTGAAGGTCTTGGCGGTCCAGAAACTGGCAATCAGCAACAGTGCCGACGGAACCAGAAAGAACACCACCAGAAACAGCAACGGCGGCGACGCCAGCCAATACCCGCTGAGGGTTCTCTTATCCATCTTCACGTGTTTACCGACCCTTGAATCGCCGTCGTCCAGGGGCATGGACTCGGTGTTGTTGACTACGGTCATGATGAGGTTGCCTTTGCGTTTTTATTCGAGAGTCAGGGCGCGTTGACCCGTGGGGCGCGTGTTGATGAACACCCACCCCACGGTTGCCAGCGCCGGCGTGCCAAGCGCTCTAGAACGAGCCTTTGAAGTTCGCCCACTGATCGATCCATTCCGCATAGGTCACATACTTTTCGGAGCTCAGGGGCGGTTGGCCATAGAGTTTGGATTTCTCGAAGAAGCTGTCGAGGTTCGCGTAGTCAAAGGTGTTTCTCAGGTCCTCCGGCAGCAGCGGCACGGCCTTGGGGTTGACCACGCCGGAGAACATCGTGGTTGCCATCTTGGCCTGGGTATCGGGCTCCAGGGTCTTGTTGATGAACTCCAGGGCCAGGGGAATATCCTTGGCGGTTTTCGGGATGAACAACGCATCGCACCACAGCGCTGCGCCTTCGCTGGGCACCGACAGGGCAGTGGTCACGCCACGCTTGATGGTTTCGCTCGGGGTGTTGGCGGAGGCCGAGAACACCGCGTCCACTTCACCCGATACCAGCAGCGATACCGCGTCACCCGACGAAGCCGCGAACACGCGGCATTGATCACGGTACGGCTTGAGTTTTTCAAAGGCGTCGTTGAATTCGGCGCGGGTCAGGTTGGGGTACTTGTCGCCGTAGCCGGCGATAGTTGCGATCAGCGACCAGTTCGAGGTGCCGTCATCGACAAAGGTCAACTTGCCCTTGAGCTTGGGGTCCAGCAGGTCGGTGTATTGGGTGGGCTTTTTGACGTTCTTGGGGTTGTAGATGATGGTGTTCATCCCCCACAGCAACGGGATGCCCCATTGCTTGCCGTCCCAGTACCAACGGCTGCCCTTGTAGAACAGCGCGAGGGTATTGTCGGCGGAATAGTTGGGGATCTTCGTGGTGTCGATGGCCTTGAGCAGGCCCATTTCCTGATAGATCTTTTCGTAGCCCAAGGCGTACATGGTCAGGTCGAGCTGCACTGGATCGGAGCCGGCCAGCCGGGCGGTGATGTCGTCCTGGTTGCTGGCATAACTGGAGCGCACGGTAACGTTGCGTTGCTTGCGCCAGTCGGCAAGTTCGGCGTCGCCGGTTTCGCCTTCCCAGCCGAGGATTTCCAGGTGCCCGGTGGTGGCGGCAAATGCGCTGGGCACGAACGAGCCGAGGTACAAGCCTGCGGCAGAGGCGGCAGCGCCCAGCAGGAACGAGCGTCGTTTCAAGCTGAGGGAATTGAAGTCAATGCCGGTCAAACCATAACCCGTCTCTATTTCTTTTTTCATTTCGAGTTCCTGCCTGGGTGGTGGGTGCAAATGTTGAGCGACTTGCAAGGCGTGGGCCTGGTGTCGATGCCAGGTGCGTCCTTTTGTATGCAGTCAGTTGGATCGGCAGTGTTATGGCCAGCATTGATTCCATGCTGCTGGGGAGGGTGGTAAGGCCTCCACTGTTCCGATTGACTCTTCCTTGGCGGGGCGACGCACGCTTATTCCGGGCTGCAGGGTGTTGCGGGCCTGAAGCGGTGCGCCCAGCGCTTGATAGGCTCGGCTTGTTGTTTTCATGGGTTGAGTATTGAGCGGGGAGGCGGGGGGCTCAATTTCGCAGGGGGGTTAAAAGCGACGCACTCTGACGCATTGGAGTGACCTAAGCGGCGCACGTGGGGGGCCAGGGGTTTCTGGGGGGATCCGTAGCAAGAGCACGGCGGCCTGAAAGCCGACCTGCAGGTGAGAAACCAGAGCAAAAGCAGAGCGGCTTTTCTGTAGGCGCTGGCTTGCCTGCGATGCAGACAACTCGGTATATCAGACACACCTGGGCGATGCCATCGCTGGCAAGCCAGCTCCCACATTTGACCGTGCCCGCTTTAGCTTTTGATTTGGCTTCTAACACTCAAGCCGGCCTGCAGGCCGCTGTGCTGTAGTGAGCCCCAATATCTGCGTCAATCTGCGTCTCTTTTACCCAAGGTGCGAAATTGAGCCCACCCCGCACCAGGCGAATACTCCAAGCCTGATCCCGGCCCAGACGCCGCGCATTCGCTGGAGTATCGAGTGAAATTCACAGGTGGCCAAATCATCGCCAAGGCACTCAAGGCCAACAGTGTCGACTACGTAGCCGGGCCCCCGGGCGACGGCGCCCGGGCCCTGGTGGAAGCGCTGCTGACCCCGGGCACCGACATCCCCTTCATCCACGTCATCCAGGCCCACAGCGCCGTGCACCTCGCCGACGGCTACTACCGTGC
This sequence comes from Pseudomonas sp. D8002, assembly GCF_013385695.1. NCBI lineage: Bacteria > Pseudomonadati > Pseudomonadota > Gammaproteobacteria > Pseudomonadales > Pseudomonadaceae > Pseudomonas > Pseudomonas sp. D8002. The sequence continues at coordinate 146,843 of NZ_JACAPM010000019.1, read as the reverse complement.
TTGCGGTCGCCCCATGGCCGTCGTACTCACGGGCCCCCTGGGCATCCCCTCAGCCCTGGGAGCCCTCGCCACCGCGCACCAGGACGCCTGCGCGCTGCTGGTCATCAGTAACGCCCAGCCCGAAACGATAGCCGCCAACGTCATGAAAGATCACGCGACGGTTTCGACACTACAACAGCTACCCCAAGCCCTGCGCCAAGCCTTCGACACCATGCTGAGCGCCCATCCCGGCCCCGTCAGCCTGTCCATTGACGACGCCCTCCAAGGCGCCTCCACCAACGCCAGCCTGCCACCCGCCACCCTGCGTGGAGAACCCCAACCCACCCCGCGTAAAATCAGCGTACTGCGCGAAGGCCGCGCCTCATCCTCCGTGCTGGAAAACGACGCCATCCTCGTCATCGGTAGCGGCCCCACCCAGCCCATGGCCCGCAAAATGTTCCCGGTGCATTACCCCGGCAGGCACTTGTGCGCCGGCAACCCCGCCACCCTCGGCTGGGCCGTCCCGGCAGCGATCGGCGCCAAGCTCGCCATGCCCGCCCGCCAGGTGGTCTGTGCCGTGGGCAGCCGGGATTTCCTGCAGTCGATGCAAGAGATGGCCGTGTGCGTGATGCACAGCATTCCGGTGGTGTTCCTGGTCTTCAACAGCAACGGTGACGAAGCCCTGGGCGACGTACAGACGTTGCCCATCGAGCAGCACCGGGCCGGTGAATTCAACCTGCCGGATGGCAAACCCTATGCCCCGGACTTCGCCGGCATCGCCCGAAACTTCGGCCTTGAAGCCTGGCGCGTGGAACACGCGTCACAACTCAACGCGACCCTCGTCAAAGCCCTCAACAGCAAGGGCCCGTCGCTGGTTGAAATGATGACGGCACGCCAGCCCCTGCAGGTCCCTCAGTCCTGACCGCCCCAGACAATGGTGGCGTTGTCGCCGGTCATGTATTCACGTACGTCCAGCGGGATCGACTGGTCGCTGGGCAACAGCACCGTTGCATTGCGCAAGTGATGCTTGCGGATCTTGCCCTTGTCCACCAGTCCCAGCGCCATGCGCGTGGAGAAGGGTTGGCGGAACGAGGACGACGCCACACCCGTCACCAACCCATAGAGAAAACGGATCGGCCGACGATGCTGCGGCGTCAGGATCGAGAACGTCATTTCGTTGCGTTGCTTGCCTTCGAAATCCACCATGAACAGGCGATCGCCCAGCAGCAGGCAGAACCCGTGGTAGGTGAATGAATAACCGATCTTGCCGCTGCCATCGCGCAGCGGAAAGCGCTCGACGGTGACGTACTGCACCATCGAGTCGGCGCGGTACAGGCAGGTGACCGAACGCAGGATCCGGCCCTTGTAGATCGATGAATTGTGGTAGCGGTAATACACCCCCAGATAGTCTTCGAGCACGTCAGCCGACTGCTTGGCCAGCGGCAGGAAATGATTGAACTGCTCCGAAGCCCGCAAGCCGGTCGGCAGTTCGTTTTCATAGCCTTCATAGAACTTCTTGAACTCGGCGGGCGGGCGGAAGAGGTCTTCGGCTTCCATCATGAAATAGCGGCCGATCTTTTGCAGAATCTTCTGCGACGGCACGTGCTGGCCCACCAGGTACTTGTTGAACTGCTGGCGGTTCACATCAACTTTGCGGCACATGTCGGCCACCGACCGGCAGGACTCCACCAGCGTGCTCAGATTCTTTTGCACATTGGCCTGCAAGTCGCTGCGCGCCTGCTGTCGCTCGGGGTGGGAGGTGGCGGCGGCTAATGACAGGGGCGATGAGTCCGGGCGGCTGGGCATTATTATCTCGATGTACTTGGCTGGTTAAGGCGCCAGTTATTAAGTTATAGCGCGGTTATCGAATAACCTTGGGCATAACCGTAATAACCGTTTAAGCGTTTGAAACTTCCGATCATTACCAAAGCATCTTTCATGCCGTTTGTTTAAGTTCAAACATGAAGTTTGAGCATAACTGAATGCGTCAGATTGTAAGCGCTTTTGCTGAAGGTTCGGCGCCAGTGCGTTGTGGTTTTCACGGGTCAATCGTGACGGTGGCGGTCCGCCCAGTAACACATTCGATAGCGACGGGTAACACCCCGTGCTGCGCAGGAGTGCTTCAGTCCGCGTCAGGTATCGCCAAGGGTGCGAAATGGTGGAAACACCGGTCACCCCTGATACTCGGGCCAATGCTTTTTGCGGAGGATTGGGCGATGGCAAGGTTGACCGGCGACATTCCCGGAAAGAGGCGACTCAAGGTCGGCATGGTCGGCGGCGGGCAGGGCGCTTACTTCGCCAGTTACCACCGCGCAGCGATGCGCCTGTGTAATCGCTTCGATATCGTCGCCGGCGCATTCTCTGCCGACGCGGATAAATGCCGCGAGGCGGGCGCAGCGCTCACTATTGAACCCGAACGTATCTACTTGTCGTTCGAGGACATGGCGGCCGCCGAGTCTCGCCGCCCCGACCCGATCGAGGCGGTGGTTATCGTGACGCCCAACCACTTGCACTTCGAACCGTGCCGGTTGTTCCTGGAGGCGGGCATCCCGGTGATCTGCGACAAGCCCCTGGTCAACCACCCTGACGAAGCCCGGGAGCTGGCGAACCTTGCCGAGCGCCACGGGACATTTTTTGCGCTGACCTACACCTATCAGGGCTACCCGATGGTCAGGGACGCCCGCAGTCGAATCCAGGCCGGCGAGCTGGGTGAGCTGCGCTTCCTGTACGTCGAATACCTGCTGGAGTGGCTGGCCCCCGGCGTGTCCGGCTTGAGCAATAGCCTGGCGTGGCGCGGTGACCCGCAAAAGGCCGGCCCCACCGGCGCGCTGGGAGACGTCGGCACCCACGCCTTCAACCTGTTGGAGTTTCTGTCCGGGCAGCGCTGCACCCAGCTCAACGCCAAGTTGACCAGCGTGGTGCCGGGTTGGGGCCTGGACGATACCTGCGTGGTGCAACTGGAATTCGACGGCGGCGTGGATGGTTTGTTGTGGGCCAGTTTCGCCGCGCCCGGGCATCGCAACGGCTTGCGCTTCAAGGTCGTCGGCAGCCTGGCTTCGCTCGAATGGTGCCAGGAGTCACCGGAAACCCTGTTGTTCACGCCCACTGACGGTGCAGACCGCATCTATCGGCGAGGCCAGTCCGACAACAGGCCGCAGACGCTGACGTTCACCAGCTTGCCGGCGGGCAATACCGAAGGTTATCTGGAAGCGCTGGCCGTGCTGTACGCCGACTTCGCCGAGGCCCTGGACGCCGGGGCGCAATGGCGCACAGCGACCAGCGTCCCGTTGCCGGATATTCACGAAGGCGTGCGCGGGGTGTTGTTGTCCCAGGCCAGCCTCGAATCCCATCAGCAGCGGGCCTGGGTGCCTTTCCCGCGGTAATTGATTTCATGCGTGGCACCGCTGCGCATCCAACGACTCACCCAAACGCTGTTGAGGAAAAACAATGTCAAGCGAACTGCATCGCGCCGCGTATTCGGTACTGCTTCCCGCATTCGGGGATTTGCACCTGGACGACAATGTGCGCCGTTACCTGAGCCGTGGTGGTGTATCCCTGTTGCTTGGGGAAACCCGGGATGAATACGTGGGCCGAGGCATGAGCCCGGCGCGCAAGGCGGCCGAGTCCAAAGCCGATTTCATCAGTATCGTCAAGGAAGCCACGGCGCTGGCGGGCTCTGCGGTGCTGATCGCGGTAGACCAGGAACTCGGCGGAATCGAACGCCTGCACCAACTGGTCCCGGCGGTCGCCACCCGGGCGCAGCTCCAGGACCTCGGCGCCGAGGACCTCGAGCAACGTTGCTTCGAGATGGCCGCCGCGGCCCGCGGGCTGGGCGTGAATCTGTTCCTGGCGCCCATCGTGGACGTGGTCACCGGCGTCAATCCATGGCTGCACAACCGGCACCTGGGCGCGGATCCAGTGGAAGTCAGCCGAGTGTCCTGCGCGTTTATCCGCGGGGTGCAGCGCGCGGGAGTGATCGCCACTGCCAAGCACTTCCCCGGGCACTACGTCACCGAGCACGATCCGGCGATTGCCGAAGCCACCGTGCCGGGGCCGCTGGAATTGCTGCATGACAATCTTGAAGTGTTCAAGCAGGTCATCGCCACCGGCGTAAAAGCCGTCATGCCTGGCCCGGCGGTGTTTCCTGCGATTGATGCGCAGCAGTCGGCGTCCACCTCGTCGAAGGTCATCGGCGTACTGCGTGACACCCTCGGCTTCGAAGGCCTGATCATTTCCGATGACCTGGACGCGGTGTCGATACTGCGCGGCAACACCATCCCCGACACCGCCGTAGCCTCCCTGGTGGCCGGTGCGCACCTGTTGCTGGTGTCCAGCGAGTCAGGCCTGGACAGCATCGCCGAGGCGATTGTCGCCGCCGTCCACGAAGGCACCCTGGACCGCCAGGTTCTGTTGGACGCCGCTGCCAAGGTTCGCCAACTGGCAATCGCCACCCAGGAAACCAGCCATGAGCGCGAATGACCGCAAGGCCTACGGCGTACTGTTCCCGGTATTGCTGGACGTGCAGATGACGGATGACGTGCGTCGGTTCCTCGGCAATGGCGGGCGCAGCCTGTTGTTTGGCGAGACCGGAGAGGAATACGTCAGCGGAAAAATGAGCGCCAGCCGCCTGCAAACCGAAACCCTGGACATCTGGCAGCGTTTTACCGGCACGGCCACCGAACTGGGTGGGCCGCTGCTGCTGGCAGCCGATGCCGACATCTCCGCCGTGCACCGCTTGCAAGGGGTGACCCCGGCGCTGCCGGAGCCCGATGTGGCCCGGGCGATGGATTGTGCGGCGCTGGAGCAGGCGTGCTTCAAGGTCGCCACCGCCGCGCGGGCGACCGGGGTCAACCTGCTGCTGTCGCCGACGGCGGATGTGGTCGGCGGCCGTAATGTGTGGCTGGCGGGGCGCACGCTGTCGGGCGATGTCCACCAGACGGCGGCGATGGTCGGTGCGTATGTGCGCGGCGTGCGGCGGGCCGGGATGGCCAGCACCCTGAAGCACTTCCCCGGGCACCCGGTGCTGTTTCAGCAGCCGTCGACTGAAACGGCGGTGGTCAGCGAATCCATGCAGCAACTGCGGGCCTTCTGGCCCGGGTTTCAGGCCGGGATCGACGCTGGCGCCGATGCGGTGATGATGGGCCCGGCGATATTCGCCGCATGCACACCGCCCACGGCAGCCTCGGTGTCGCCTGAATTGATCGGCGTGTTGCGCCAGGAGTTGGGCTTCAAGGGGCTGGTGATGACCATCGACCTCGATCACCGCTCAACCATCGGCCAGATGTCCCTCGGCGAGGTCGCAGTGGCCGCGCTGAATGCCGGGGCCGACTTATTACTGATTTCCGCAAAGGCTATGCCCCACGTGCCGCAGATCGTTCGGGCGATTGTCGCCGCCGTCGCCGAGGGCCTCTTGCCCCAAGCACGGCTGGACGCCGCGGCGTTGGCCGTTGGTGCCTTGGCTGATCGCTGTTCAACCGTAGGAGCGCCATATGGCAACCCAAAATAACGTCCTCGCCCTGCATTCCACCGTTGCGAAACACTCGACCCTGGCGATGGATATCGACATAGCCCGGACGCTGGGTTTTGACGCGCTGGAGATCAACAGCGGCAAGCTGGAGGCGTATCTGCAGGCCGGCTATACCGAGTCAGAGCTTCAAGCACTGCTCAACGACGTGCCTGTCACCGGCATCGGCTACCTGCGGGACATCGAACGCCAGGGCGCCGAGCGCGATGACCTGTTCAAGGAAGCCCGGCGGCTATTTGAGCTGGCCAATCTGGTGGGCGCCAAAGGCGTGCAGGTCCTCACCGGTCCGATCAATGTACAGGCGGTGATTGATTTTCAGGCGATCGGCAAGAGCCTGCATTACTCAGGCTTGCTGGGCATGGATCAGGCCGAACAATACGCCCGCACGGCAAGCAACCTGGCGGAGTTGGCCGATGTGGCCAGGCAATACGGTCTGCTGCTCTACCTCGAAGCCTTGTCCTGGACGCCACTCAACACCCTGGATCACCAACTGCAGCTGATTGAACGCACCGGGCGCAGCAACGTGAAGATGGTGATCGACTATTGGCATTGCTTTACCAGCGGCGTGACCCCTGCGGACGTCGCCCGGCTCGACAAGGACGTGATCTACGGCGTGCATGTCTGCGACTCACTGGCCTTCGAAGGCGGTATCCCGAATGAGGAGGTGCTGCGCGATGTGCCCACCGGCAGCGGCGTGCTCGACCTGGTCGAGTGGACCGCCGCGGTAAAGGCCACCGGGTACGCCGGGTGGTGGAGTTGTGAGTTGTTCTGCAAAAAACAGCAGCAGCAAAACAGCTACGCCGTCGCCCAACAATTGAAGACGCTGTTAACCGGCCTGGTCGGTTGATAACGCGCGTTTCGACACTGGCTGAATACTAAAAAGATCTGAGGTTGTCATGGTGGATTTCATCGTAATCGGGGGCGGCTCCACGGGCTGCACAGTCGCATCGCGCCTGAGTGAGGATGCGGGAGCGTCGGTGGTGCTGTTCGAGGAAGGCCCGCGGGATCGCAGCCCTTACATCCATATTCCCGGCGCCTACTACAAGACCGCCCAGGGCCCGCTGCTCAAGCGTTATGCGTGGGAGCCGACCGAGGACCAGCACCGCAGCGAAACGCCGACCATGGTCCAGGCCAGCGTGCTCGGGGGCGGCAGCTCGGTGAATGCGATGATTTATATCCGTGGCGTGCCCGCCGACTACGACGGTTGGGCCGAACAGGGCGCCGCCGGGTGGTCGTATAAAGACGTGTTGCCGTACTTCAAAAAGGCCGAGGACAACGAGCGGTTCTGCAACGAGGTGCACGGTGTCGGCGGGCCGTTGGGGGTGTCGGACCCGATCAATATCCACCCCTTGACCAAAGTCTGGCTGCGGGCCTGCCAGCAGTTTGGATTGCCCTATAACGAAGACTTCAACTCGGGCCAGCCCGAGGGCTGCGGGCTGTACCAGATCACCGCCAAAAACGGCTTTCGCAGCAGTGCCGCCGTGGCCTACCTTGCGCCGGCCAAGTCGCGCAAGAACCTGACGGTGAAGACCGGCTGCCGGGTGCTGCGTATCCTGATGCAGGGCAACAAGGCCGTCGGCATCGAATACCTGGAGAAGGGCGTGCGTCAGGTGATGCACGCCGACAAGGAAATCATCCTGTCCTGCGGCGCCATCAACTCACCCCGGTTGCTGATGTTGTCGGGGATCGGGCCCGCTGAGCAGCTGGAAAAACACGGGATCAAAGTGGTTCAGGATTTGCCCGGTGTGGGGCAGAACCTGCAGGACCATATCGAAATTTCACTGGTGTATGAGCTGACCGGCCCCCACAGCTACGACAAGTACAAAAAACCGTGGTGGAAGCTTATGGCGGGGTTGCAGTACGCGTTGTTCCGGCAAGGCCCGGCGGCGTCCAACCTGATTGAAGGCGGGGCGTTCTGGTGGGGCGACAAGACAGCGGTGCACCCGGATATCCAGTATTTCATGGTGGTGGGCGCGGGCATCGAAGAGGGTGTGGATTCGGTGCCCGGCGGCAATGGCTGCACGTTGAACCTGGGGCAGATACGGCCAAGGTCCAGGGGCTATGTGGAGCTTTACTCCGCCGACCCGATGTCCCCGCCGCGCATTGTGCCCAACTACTTTTCCGATCCGTACGACATTGAAAGCCTGGTGGATGGTTGCCTGGTGGGCGAACAGATCATGGCCCAGGCGGCCTTCAAACCCTACGTGGCTCGTCGGCATGTGCCGGAACCCACCGTGCGCTCGCGCGAAGCGATGAAGCAGTTCTGTCACGAGGAAGCCCACGCCGCACTGCATCCATCCGGCACCTGTCGCATGGGTGTGGATGAGCGGGCGGTGGTGGGGCCGGACCTCAAGGTGCATGGCATCGAAGGGCTGCGGGTGGCCGATGCGTCGATCATGCCGACCCTGATTTCAGGCAACCCCAACTCGGTGTGCATCATGATCGGCGAAAAAGCTGCCGACATGATCCGGACCGCCCGATAGAGTTGCCCGGGCGGTAACACCAGCCTCTTTTTGGGGCAGGCTCAGGCGCCGATCAACCACAGCGCGAAACAGCTGCCGAGGGCCAGCAGCCCAAGGGCGATGCCAAGCTTTGCCTGCAGTTCAAGGGGCATTGCCCTAGGGTCCGGATGTTTGTCCATGGAATCAACGGACTGTACGCGGCCGTTGATCATCTGAGCGGTTGCAAAGAACAAACTGTGCATGGCATGTGCCTCGTGGGTCGTTTCTGCTCAAGTCGAGGCCGATATCGGCCGCCTGCTGGTCAAGAGCAAGCTCCATGCCATTGCCCCAACCTCAGCGACGCCCCGTCCGCGTACTCACATCCACCCACACCGCCAGCACCAGGATGCTGCCCTTGACGATCATCTGCCAGTAGCTGTCCACGTCGAGCATCGACATGCCGTTGTCCAGGCTGCTGATCACCAGTGCGCCGAGCAGGGCGCCGTACACCGTGCCCGAACCGCCGCGCATCGATGTACCGCCGATAAAGCACGCCGCGATAGCATCCAGTTCGCCCATGTTGCCCGCCGAAGGTGAACCGGCCGCCAGGCGCGCGGTGTTGACCAGCCCGGCGAGGGCGCACATCACGCCCATGATCCCGAAGATCCACAGCTTGACCGCCTGCACGTTGATCCCCGACAGGCGCGTGGCTTCCATGTTGCTGCCCACCGAGTAGATGCGCCGGCCAAAGACGGTCTGGCTGGTGACGTAACTGAATACCCCCAGCAGCACCAGCAGAAGCAGCACCGGCACGGGAATGCCGTCGTAGCTGTTGAGGGTGTAGACGAAGCCGGCCAGCACGAAACCGATCAACACCACGCGCACGCTGTCGCGCAGCATCGACGGCAGCGCCAAGCCGTGCAGGGCGCGGTTGTGGCGTTGGCGCCAGGTCAGGAATATCGCCAGCCCGAACAGCAACACGCCGAGAATCACCCCGACCACTGTCGGCAGGTAACCCTGGCCGATGTACACCAGTTGTGGCGAAACCGGTGCAATCGTGGTGCCGCCGGTAATGCCCAGCAGCACCCCGCGAAACGCGAGCATGCCGCCCAGGCCGACGATGAAGGAGGGGATGCGCAGGTACGCGGTCATGTAGCCGTTGCCCAGGCCAATCAGCAAGCCACAGAGGGCGACGATGGCCAGGTTCAGCGGCAGGGGAATGTGATAAACCACATCCAGGATCGCCGCGACGCCGCCGAGCAAACCGAGCATCGAGCCCACCGACAGGTCGATCTCGCCGCTGATGATCACCAGCACCATGCCGCAGGCCAGGATGCCGGTAATGGACATCTGCCGCAGCAGGTTCGACAGGTTGCGCGGGGTCAGGAAACCGCCTTCGGTCTGCCAGCTGAAAAACACCCAGATCAGCACCACGGCGATCAACAGGGCGAGCATTTTGTAGCGGGTGAAGAGCTGTTTGACCTGGTTCATTTACGCGGACTTCCGATCATTATTATTGTCATGCCCGTTCGGTTGGCTGAGGGCGGCGGCGAGCACCTGTTCCTGGGTCAGGCCCTGGTTGATGAAGTCGCCGCGCAACTGGCCCTCGCCGATCACCAGCACCCGATCGGAGACCCCCAGCACCTCGGCCAGCTCCGAGGACACCATGATGATCGACACGCCTTCGGCCGCCAGCGCGCCCATCAATTTGTAGATCTCATATTTGGCGCCCACGTCCACGCCACGGGTCGGTTCGTCGAGGATCAGCACCCGAGGTTTGGTCAGGAGCATCTTGGCCAGTACGGCCTTCTGCTGGTTGCCGCCGGACAGGCTGGTGATCGGCAGGAAAGGGTTCGCCGTCTTCAGGTGCATGCGCTTGATTTCCTGCTCGACGCTGCCCAGTTCCGCCTCGGCATCGATGCGCGTCAGGTGCGAGAAACGGTCCAGCACCGCCAGGGTGATGTTTTGCCCAACGCCCAGGTCCGGGACGATGCCCTGGCGCTTGCGGTCTTCCGGGACCATGCACAGCCCGGCGCGAATCGACTTCAGCGGCGTGCGTGTATCAATGGGCTTGCCATCCAGCCACACCTCGCCTTGGTAGCGCCCGGGGTAGCTGCCGAACAGCGCCGACACCAGTTCCGTGCGGCCGGCGCCCACCAGCCCGGCGATGCCGAGGATTTCGCCACGGCGCAGGCTGAACGAAACATTGTCCACCCGCTTGCGGCCCGGGTTGTCGACGTCGTAGCAGGTGACGTTGCGCGCCTCGAACAGCACCTCGCCGACCGCATGGGGTTCGGTGGGGTAGAGGTTGCTCATCTCACGGCCGACCATCTGCGTGATGATGCGCGACACGTCCATCTCGGCCATGGCCGTGGTCGCGATGTGTTTGCCGTCGCGGATCACCGCGATGGTGTCGCAGATGGCCGAGACCTCATCGAGCTTGTGGGAGATGTACACGCAGGCGACGCCCTTGGCCTTGAGCCCACGGATGATGTCCAGCAGCACCTCGATTTCCGAGCGGGTCAGCGCCGAGGAGGGTTCGTCGAGGATCAGCAGGCGCGCCTGCTTGTTCAGGGCCTTGGCGATTTCCACCAGTTGCTGGTAGCCGCCGCCGTATTGCGAAACGGGCAGGGCGACGTTCATGTCCGGCACTTTCAGCTCGCGCATCAGGGCTTCGGCACGGTGCATCATGGCGGGGTAGTTCATGCGCCCGCCGGGCAGTGTCAGCTCGTGGCCCATGAAGATGTTTTCGGCCACCGAGAGGTCGGGTACCAGGGTCAGTTCCTGATGGATGATCACGATGCCGCAGGCTTCGGTTTCGGCGATGGAGTGGGCGCGCAACGGCTGGCCGTCCCAAAGGATTTCGCCGTCCCAGGTGCCATGGGGATACACCGCCGACAGCACTTTCATCAGGGTCGATTTGCCGGCGCCGTTCTCGCCGCACAACCCTACGCATTCCCCAGGTTTTACCTTGATGTCGATGCCATTCAGGGCTTTGACGCCACCGAAGGTCTTGACGATGTTATTCATTTCCAGCAGGTAGTCGGACATGGCGGGCACTCATTCCACAGCGAAAAGGCAGGAGCGGCCTCATACCGCCCCTGCAGTGAGCCGTACGCTTACTGCCCGGCGATTTGCGCTTTGGTGTAGAACCCGTCTTCTTCCAGCACGTTGACGTTGTCCTTGGTCAACGCGGTCGGCTTGAGCAGGATGCTCGACACCTGTTTGCTGCCGTTGTCGTACTGCGAGTTGTAGGCCGGTTTCTCGTCACGCACCAGTTGTACCGAGAGCTTGGCCGCCTCGGACGCCAGCAGCTTCAGGGGCTTGTAGACGGTCATGGTCTGGGTGCCGGCGATCACGCGCTTGATCGCGGCCAGGTCGGCATCCTGGCCCGAGACCGGCACCTTGCCCGCGAGTTTTTGTGCTGCCAGGGCCTGGATCGCGCCGCCGGCGGTGGCGTCGTTGGAGGCGACGATGCCGTCGATCTTGTTGCTGTTGGCGGTCAGGGCGTTTTCGACAATGCTCAGGGCTTCGGTGGGGTTCCATTCCTTGACCCATTGCTGGCCGACAATCTTGATGTCGCCCTTGTCGATCGAAGGCTGCAGCACCTTCATCTGGCCCTGGCGCAGGATCTTCGCGTTGTTGTCGGTAGGTGCGCCGCCCAGCAGGAAGTAATTGCCTTTAGGCTGCGCGTTCAACACGCCCTGGGCCTGCATCTCGCCGACCTTTTCGTTATCGAAGGAGATGTAGGCGTCGATATCGGCATTCAAAATCAGCCGGTCGTAGGATAGCACTTTCACCCCGGCTTTCTTGGCCTCGGCCACCACGTTGTTCAGCACCGTGGCATTGAACGGCACGATCACAATCACGTCGACGCCCCGGGAGATCAGGTTTTCAATCTGCGAGATCTGCCGCTGTTCGTTGGCGTCCGCCGACTGCACATAGACCTTGGCCCCCAGTTGTTCGGCGGCGGCGGTGAAATAATCGCGGTCGCGGGCCCAGCGTTCAAGGCGCAGGTCGTCGATGGAAAAGCCGATTTTCGGATGGGCCGCGTCGGCCATGACCGAATTGGAAAGCAGTGCCAGAACGCTGGTGAGCAAGACAGTTTTCAGGTGTTTCATGATGGTGAGTCCCTTTTATTGTTGTTTAGACGCACTGCTGGACCTGGAGCGTAGCGGTCATGGGTAGATAAAGCGATTCACTACGCCTTCGAGCATCTCCTGGCGGCCACTCACAGCTTGTGGGTTCAGTTGGTGGCTGAAGGCATGCTCGGCCAGCGACGCCAGGCTGAAGTCGCCGCCAAGCACGGCACGCCCGAAGGATTGGTCCCAGCCGGCATAACGCTGGGCCTTGAATTGTTCGAGGGCGTCGTTCTGCACCATGGCGGCGGCACGTTCCAGGGACAGCGCCAGCACGTCCATTGCGGCCACGTGGCCATGGAACAGGTCCACTTCGTCGAGGCTTTGGCGGCGTACCTTGGAGTCGAAGTTGTAGCCACCTCCCTTGAAACCACCGGCCTTGAGTACCTCGTAGGTGACCAGGGTCAGCTCCTCGACGCTGTTGGGGAACTGGTCGGTGTCCCAGCCGTTCTGCGGGTCGCCACGGTTGGCGTCGATGCTGCCGAAAATCCCGAGGGACGCGGCGGTGGCGATCTCATGGTGAAAGCTGTGGCCGGCGAGGGTGGCGTGGTTGGCCTCGATGTTGACCTTGATCTCTTTCTCCAGGCCGAACTGATGCAGGAAGCCAAACACGGTGGCGCTGTCGTAGTCGTATTGGTGCTTGGTGGGCTCCTGTGGCTTGGGCTCGATAAACAGCTCGCCGGTGAAGCCGATCTTGTATTTGTGCTCGACCACCATGCGCATGAACCGCCCGAGTTGCTCGCGCTCGCGCTTGAGGTCGGTATTGAGCAGGGTCTCGTAGCCTTCGCGGCCGCCCCACAACACATAGCTGGAGCCCTTGAGACGGTGGGTGGCATTCATCGCGCTGAATACCTGGGCCGCCGCATAGGCAAACACTTCCGGGTTCGGGTTACTGGCGGCGCCGGCGGCAAAGCGCGGGTTGCTGAAGCAGTTGGCAGTGCCCCACAGCAGCCGGATACCGGTCTGTTCCTGATGGCCTTCGAGCTGGTCGACCATTCGCGCAAAGTTGTCGCGGTACTCCGCCAGGCTTGCGCCCTCGGGGGCCACGTCGGTGTCGTGGAAGCTGTAGTAGTCGATGCCCAGCTTGGAGAAAAACTCGAACGCCGCTTCGGCCTTGCCGCGTGCCACTTGCAGGGCTTCCCCCGGTTGCTGCCAGGGCCGCTGGAAGGTGCCGGAGCCAAACATGTCACTGCCGGGCCAGACGAAGTTGTGCCAGTAACACGCGGCCATCCGCAGGTGCTCGCGCATCGGTTTGCCGAGGATCAGCTTGTTTGCATCGTAGTGCCGGAAGGCCAGGGGAGAGTCGCTATTGGGGCCTTCATAGAGGATTTTTTCGACAGCGGGAAAGTAGGGCATCGCCAGATCCTTGTTGTTATGAGTGCACGTTAACCTTGCCTCGATACTAGCAACGGCCCCCGGCCAACCGATTATGAAAATCACCAGAGCAGGGTTCGATTTTGAGTGGTTTTGCGCGCATAGTGGCTCGACATATCGCATGGAGCCGCCCCTGTGAAAACTGTCCCGCCTGTGCACCGGATTGCCCTGCTGTTCAATGGCAACAAGATCTACGATCGCGGCATCATCACCGGGATCGGCAACTACCTGAGCAGTACGCGGGTGTCGTGGGATCTGTTCCTGGAAGAGGACTTCGTCTGCCGGCTCAAGGGTATCGAGCGCTGGCATGGCGACGGGATCATTGCCGACTTCGACGACCCGGCGATGGGCCCCGCGTTGGCGGGTGTGCATGTGCCGGTGGTGGCGGTGGGCGGGTCTTATGAGGATGAGCGGGCTTACCCACGGCATACTCCGTATGTGGCCACTGACAATTTTGCTTTGATCAAGCTGGCCTATGAACATCTGATCGAAGCCGGGCTGACACGCTTTGCCTGTTTCAGCCTGCCTGAAGCCGATATCAACCGTTGGGCCCAGGAGCGCGAAAAAGCCTTCCGCCGCCTGCTGGAGCGCGATGGCTTGCCGGTGGAGGTGTATCGCGGGCTCGGCACCAGCGCGCCGCTGTGGGACTCGGCGGTGGAGCAACAAATTGCCTGGTTGCACAGCCTGCCCAAACCCATCGGCATCATCGCGGTCAGCGACGCCCGTGCCCGCCAGTTGCTGCAGGCCTGCCTCACCGCCGGCATCCCGGTGCCGGAGCAAGTGGCACTGATCGGCATCGACAACGACCCCTTGACCCGCACCCTGACCCGCGTGCCGCTGAGCTCGGTGATCCAGGGCACTGAAAAAATGGGCCGCACCGCTGCGCGCCTGCTGCACCAGATGCTGCACGGTATGCCTTCGGCAGGCAGCCAGATCCTGGTGCCGCCGGAAGCGGTCAACGTGCAGACCTCAAGCCTGCACCAACCCCTCGGCCATCCCTACGTGATGCAGGCGCTGCATTTCATTCGCCAGTACGCCTGCCAGGGCATCAAGACCGCCCAGGTCGCCAATTACGTCGGCGTGTCGCGGTCGTCCCTGGAAGCGCATTTTCGCAGTGAACTGAACCGCAGCGTCCACGATGAAATCCTGCGCTTCAAACTCGCGGCTGCGGTTTCCAGCCTGGAAAATACCAGGGCCGCGATTGCGGATATTGCCTATGACTGCGGGTTCAAATCCGCGCAGTACCTGCACACGGTGTTCAAGCGCGAGTTCGGGTGTACGCCGAGGGAGTACCAGGTGGGGCAGGTCGAGCGCGATTCGAGCGATGTCATTTCTTTGTCGCCTTGAGTCCCTATTTTGTCCTGAGCCTCGCTCCAGAACTTCAAGGGATTGAATCGTCTTATGCCGACTCTTACACGCAGAACGTTGTTGCAAGCAGCTGCCATCGGATCCGCCTACACCCTGTTGCCCGACTCCATTCGCCAGGCCCTGGCGATCCCCGCCAACAACCGCACCGGCACCCTGATGGACGTCGAACATGTGGTGATCCTGATGCAGGAAAACCGCTCCTTCGATCACTACTTCGGCACCTTGCCGGGTGTGCGCGGGTTCAGTGACCGCTTCACCATTCCACTGCCGGGCGGGCACCGGGTGTGGGAGCAGCAGGGCGTTGGGCGGCGGATCCTGCCCTATCACCTGGACAGCTCCCGTGGCAACGCGCAGCGGGTCAGCGGCACGCCGCATTCCTGGGTCGATGAGCACGCCGCCTGGAGCAGCGGCCGGATGAACGCCTGGCCAACGTTCAAGACACCCACCTCGATGGGTTACTACCGTGAGCAGGAAGTGCCGTTCCAGTTCGCCCTGGCCAACACCTTTACCCTGTGCGACGCCTACCACTGTTCGGTACACGCAGGTACCAATCCCAATCGGCTGTTCCACTGGACCGGCACCAACGGCCCGACCGGTGCAAATGTGGCGGCGGTGGTCAACGAATGGGACGGCCCCGGAGCGGTGGGCGTGGGCTACACCTGGAAAACCTATCCCGAGCGCCTGGAAGAAGCGGGTGTGAGCTGGAAGGTTTACCAGTACCTGCCGGATAACTTTGGCGACAACCCCTTGGCCGGGTTTCGCCAGTTTCGTGCGGCCAGCGTCGCGGCCGGCAACCCCGCCGTGCCACCGAAAGACTTCAAGGATTTTGTGCCCTACAGCGATCAATTGAACGCCCGCGTGCCGTTGTACAAAGGCAATGGCAACACCCTGCCGGCGGTCAGCGGCAGCGACCTGGAAGCGATGATCCAGGGCTTTCGCAAGGACGTGAAC
Organism: Pseudomonas sp. D8002; assembly: GCF_013385695.1. Lineage (NCBI taxonomy): Bacteria > Pseudomonadati > Pseudomonadota > Gammaproteobacteria > Pseudomonadales > Pseudomonadaceae > Pseudomonas > Pseudomonas sp. D8002. The sequence continues at coordinate 131,067 of NZ_JACAPM010000019.1, read as the reverse complement.
GACGGGCGCCTGCCACAGGTGAGCTGGCTGGTGGCGCCGGCCGATTACTCCGAACACCCCGGGCCTTCCAGCCCGGTGCAAGGCGGCTGGTTCACCCAGGAAATACTCAAGGCACTGACCGCCAACCCGGACGTGTGGAGCAAGACCGTGCTGCTGGTCAACTACGATGAAAACGACGGTTTCTTCGACCACGTGCCGTCGCCGTCAGCCCCGTCCAAACGCCTGGACGGCAGCTTTGCCGGAAAGTCCACGGTGAAGTTCGACAGCGAGATCTTCACCCACCCGGCACCGCCCGGCTCTAGCCAGCAACCCGCGCCGGACGGCGGGGTGTACGGCCCCGGGCCGCGAGTGCCGATGCTGGTGCTGTCGCCGTGGAGCCGTGGTGGCTGGGTCAATTCCCAGGCGTTTGATCACACCTCCGTGCTGCAATTTCTGGAGAAGCGTTTCCACGTGCGCGAACCCAATATCAGCGCCTGGCGCCGGGCGGTGTGCGGCGACCTCACCTCGGCCTTCAACTTCGTCAACCCCAACACCGAGACCCTGCCGCCGCTGCACACCATCAGCCGCCAGGCCGCCGACTCCCTGCGTCAACGCCAGGAGCAGCTGCCCCAGGTCGCCCTGCCGACGGTAGGCCAGCAACAGGCGCCGTTCCAGGCACGAATGGCGCGGCCATCCCGGGCGCTGCCGTACCAGTTGAACGTTGAAGGCTCGGTTGACCGTCGCGCCAGTTCGGTGAGCCTGGACTTCTTCAACAATGGCGAACAGGGCGTGGTCTTCCACGTCTACGACCGCCTGCACCTGGACGAGGTACCGCGCCGCTACACGGTGGAAGCCGGCAAACACCTCAGTGACACCTGGCAAGTCGCGGGCGCCTACAAGCTCTGGCTGTTGGGGCCGAATGGGTTCCACCGTTCGTTCAAGGGGCACCTGCAGCGTCGCGAGCCGGAGTTATCCCTGGCGTATCACGGTGACACCTTGCTGCTGACCCTGGTCAACCCTGGCAAGCGTGCGGCCTCAATCACCATCGAGCGTTGCCCTTACACCAGGCAGGGGCCGTGGCTGCTCGAGATTGCGGGCGGCGGTCGTGTGCAGCGCACGTTCTCCTGCCAGCCCAATGGAGGCTGGTATGACTTCAAACTACGTGACGAGCATGGTTGGGTGCGGCGGGTGGCCGGGCGAATCGAGACGGGGGCGCATAGCATCAGTGATCCGTTGATGGGCAAGCGTGTGTGAAAGGCTGTTGATCTGCGGGGTGATTTCGTGGGCTTTTTCCCTGTTTTGTGTAGGAGCAGGGCTTTCTCCCCATGCAGCGCTTGAAACGCCACCCCTCTGGGCCATAGCCTCACGCTTTTCCTGACACTGAGGCCCGGCATTGGGTAAGCGAAAAACGGTTTGGCCCACGGAGCGGGAAGTTCGACTGCGCTTTATCCTGCTGGCAATCATTGAAACGGCCTGTATTCGAGGCGTTCCCATCGAACGCCTGCTGCTTTCATACATACTGTTGCGCAACAAGCCGACCCAGGAGCAACTTTGGGAGGCCATCAGCGATTGCCTGCTCCTCGATGAGATGCGTGGCTTTCGATTTGAACCCGGGTCGGAAGCCGATCGGTTGATGCGCAAGATCAGCAGCGAAATCAATCAGTCCTGACGAGCCACCAGCGCCGGCGTGCGCGGCGGCACCAGGCGCTTGCTGCCCGTCGACTCATAGGCCGATGCCAATCGCAGCAGCGCCGAATCGTCATACGCCCGGCCGGCAAATGTCAGCCCCACCGGCATGCCGATGTCGGCCATGACGCCCATGGGCACCGTCACTGTCGGCACGCCCAAATGGCGGATGGCGAGGTTGCCGTTGGCGACCCACACTCCGTTGCTCCAGGCGATATCCGCCGACGCGGGATTCACATCCGCATCCGCCGGACCTACGTCGGCGACTGTCGGAAAAATCACCGCATCCAGCCCCAGGTTATCCATCCAGTCTTCAAGGTCGATGCGTCGTGTCTGTTCCAGGCCGCGCAGGCCGTCGGGCACGGTGCTGATCCTGTCCCACGGCGTGATGCCGCGCTCGGCCATGCGCACGTATTCGTCCATGCCGGCGGCCAGGTCGTCTTCGCGGTTGGGCAGGGTGCCGGGGTCGTGGGGGAAGATCTTCGGGCCGTCGACATCCGCCAGGCGGTTCAGCGCAGGGTCGCCATTGGCCCGCAGGAAATCATCGAACGCCCAGGCCGACAGTTCCCACAATTCATCGTGGAGGAATTCCTTGGACACCAGGCCTCGGGTAAACACTTTCGGTGCGCCCGGGCGATCGCCTTCGCAATTGGAGACCAGCGGGAAATCCACCTCGACCACTTCTGCGCCGGCGGCTTCAAGTGCCTTGCGCGCAGCTTCCCAGAGCTCGATCACCGAGGCCCGGGTTTTGATTGGCTGGCCAGTAGGGCCGCCGATTCCCGGGGCGTCGCTGGTGCCTGCCTCGGGGTCGGCGTTGATGTACATGCGCGGCACGCCGAAGCGTTTGCCGGCGAGTGCATCGCCGGTCGCGGCCAGGTCTGCGTAGGATTGCGGGCGTACCGAGGCGACGCCGGGGATTGGCACCCAGGGTTGCATCCGCCACAGGTCGCCGCGTGTGTCGGGGTCTTCTGCGACCACGACGTCGAGCACTTCAAGCAGGTCGGCCATGGTCCGGGCGTAAGGCACGACCACGTCCATGGTCGGGGTCAGCGGCCAGTTGCCGCGCACCGAGATCACGCCACGGGACGGGGTGTAGGCACACAGGCCATTGTTGGACGCCGGGCCGCGCCCGCTGGACCAGGTTTCTTCCGCCAGGCCAAACGCCGCGAAGCTCGCCGCGGTGGCCGTGCCGGCGCCGTTGGAGGAGCCCGAGGCGAACGGTGCGGTGAGGTAGTCGGCGTTGTACGGGCTCTCGGCCCGGCCATATACGCCGCGCTGCATGCCGCCGTTGGCCATCGGCGGCATGTTGGTCTTGCCCAGGCAAATGGCGCCTGTTGCCCGCAGTCGCTCGATGGTGAACGCATCGCGGTAGGCAACCAGGTTCGCGAAAGCCGGGCTGCCGGAGGCGGCGGTGAGGCCCTTGACCAGGTAGCTGTCCTTGGCTGTGTAGGGAATGCCGTCGAGCGGGCCCAGGGTTGTGCCGCTGGCCCGGCGTGCGTCGGATGCGCGGGCTTCCTCCAGCGCTTGCGGGTTGCGCACCACCACCGCGTTGAGCGCGGTGACAGTCGTGGGGGCGTCGTAGGCGTCGATCCTGGCGAGGTAAGCCTCGACCAGTTCAACCGCCGTGGTCTGGCCGGATTCGAGCGCAGTGCGCAGCTGGGCAATGGAAACTTCGGTTACTTCGATCACGTGGTTATCGCCGGGTGCAGAAAAGGGGGAGGGCTTGAGTGCTGACTCAATCCAATCAGTGAAAGTAGCTTACTGATAGATTTTTCATAGCGCCAGAGAATGGCATCCCTTACTGTGGCCTCTCAATTTCCTTATCGATAACGGTGCTGTTTATGTCCGATGAAGTGCGGCTTGTCGTCATCATCAATACCCAGCCTGGCCGGGGTGCGGACCAGTTGGCGGCCTTTGCCGGGCTCGCTCCGCTGGTCCGGGCCGAAGCCGGTTGCATCCAGTACGACCTGCATCCGGTCGAGGGCAACAGCGACAGTTTTGTGTTGATCGAGACGTGGGCTTCAAAGGCGGCGCTCAAGGATCACCACGCAGCGCCGCACATGCTGGAAGCCGCGAAGCACAACCCGACATTCCGTGCGGGCCCCTCCAACGTATTGGTGCTGGAACCTGCCGTCCAGGCACGTTGACTTCAACCCGGCAGCTCAAGGGGTTATCATTGCCCCTTCATTTTTTGCTGCCCGGAAAGATTTCGATGTTGTTTACAAGGACTGTCATGGCGAGCGCACTGCTCGCCGTTCTGGCCACCCAGGCCCACGCGTCCAGCCTGGACCTGACCTACGAGGCACCTGTCCTCAGCGCTGTACCGCTCACGCCGCAGGCTGAGCCCAAGCCGCGCTTTCCGGTCAAAAGCCTTGCGCCGGTGACCGTGGAAAACAGCTGCGCCGGCCGCGAGTGCACCTACGAAGGCGACATCAGCCTGCCCCGTGAGGAGCAGACTGTGCGGCGCATTTCCATCGGTATTCAATAAAGCCGGCTGGCGCCTCAGACAATCCCATACCGGGGCGCCGGCTTGCCTGTTTGCGTGGCCGCAAACAACGCACCACGCGCCGCATCATAGGTCTCCCACAACGAACCATCGGCCACCGACGGCCAGGTGATCGTCTCACCCTGATCCAGCCCGGCCAGTGCCGCGTCCACCAGGTTTTCGGTGGTCATGACCGACTCCTGTTCCAGGGCGGAAAGCGGAATGCCCGACGCGTCCCAGATCTCGGTAGCGGTGGCTGCCGGCAACACGATCTGCACCTTCACCCCGGTTTCCGCCAGTTCCGATTGCAAGCCACGGCTGAATGCCAGGACATAGCTCTTGGTGCCGCTGTACACCGAGCTGACCGGCAGCGAGTGCACGCCCAACACCGATGCCACGTTGATGATCAAACCTTCATTGCGCACCAGCATGCCCGGCAGCGCCGCGTGGGTCAGGCGGGTGAGGGCGGTGATGTTCAGGGCGATCTGGGTCGTGGAATCCTCGACCGAGGATTGAGCCAGCGGATGCAGGCGGGCCAGGCCGGCGTTATTCACCAGCACCTGGATCGCCGGGTTGCCGGCGAGCAGGCTTTCAACACGGGCCAGGTCCGCGGGGTTTACCAGGTCGGCGCCGATGGTCTGGACCTGGCGCCCGTAGGCTTGAGTGATCTTCGCCGCCAGGGCTTCGAGGCGGTCTTCACGACGGGCGACCAGGATCAAGTCGTAGCCACGGGCTGCCAATCGGTCGGCATACACAGCGCCAATACCTGAAGAAGCACCCGTGATCAGGGCAATTTTTGTGGAAGCAGGGATCGACATGAACGGCTCCAATAGATGAGTACTCAACCAATATTGTTGAGGGCTCAAGTTATAGGCTTGGCGTTTGTCCTTGTCAATGGTTTAGTACTCAATCATTCTACCGGCATGGAGGATCTGAAAATGCCAACACACAAGACTGACAAGCCTGATGCCCGTGCCGACCTTTTGAGCCTGCTGGGGGACGTGGCGTGCACCAACAACGCACTGCGCCGTGCCGCCCGGCGGCTGGGCCAACTGTATGACGAAGCGCTGGCGCCGATTGGCCTGAAGGCTACGCAGGTCGGCTTGCTGGGTGAAATCGCCCGGTGGGCGGCGGTGGATGAGCAGGCAGGGCCGACGTTGCAGGAGCTGGCCGGACGCCTGGCGATCCTGATGTCGGCGCTGACCCATGCGATGAAGCCGCTGGTGCGCGACGGGATTGTCGAGCTGCGCCCGGATGCCCTGGACAAGCGCACCAAACGCTGCGTGCTCACGCCCAAGGGCGAAGCGCTGTTCAGTGAGGCGCTGGTGTATTGGGCGGCGGCCAATAACCGGGTAGAGGAGGTGCTGGGGCATGATTCAGCCGCGCAGCTGCGGGGCATGGCAGACCATGTCGCCTCCGAAGAATTTCTGGCGGACTACAACAGCCGATCCGCGCAGGCATAAGCCAGATCCTTTGGTTATTAGACAGACGCCGTTCGCCCATCCGATGCTGGGCCCCTCTCGATCAGGGGCTTTCCATGACCACTCAACGCCAACTGAAGCTGGGCGCGTTCATGCGCCCGGTCAGCATCCACACCGGCGCCTGGCGCTATCCCGGCGCTTACCGTGACGCCAACTTCAACTTCACGCACCTCAAGCAGTTTGCCCAGACCCTGGAGAAAGCGCGTTTCGATGCATTCTTCATGGCCGACCACCTGGCCCTGCTCAACATGCCTATTGACGCGTTGAAGCGCAGCCACACCGCCACCTCCTTCGAACCGTTCACCTTATTGTCGGCCCTGAGCCAGGCCACCGAGCACATCGGCCTGGTAGCCACGGCCTCGACCACCTACGACGAACCGTTCCACATTGCCCGGCGCTTCGCGTCCCTGGATCATTTGAGCAACGGTCGCGCCGGCTGGAATATCGTCACCACTGCCAACCCGGATGCGGCGCGGAATTTCGGCCTGGAGCAGCCCTATGCCCACGACGAGCGCTACGCCCGTGCGCGGGAGTTCTACGATGTGGTCACCGGGCTCTGGGACAGTTGGGCCGATGATGCCTTCATCCGCGATGCCGACAGCGGTGTGTACTTCGACCCCGACAAGCTGCACACCCTCAATCACCAGGGCCGCTACCTCAATGTGCGCGGCCCGCTGCACATTGCCCGCCCGGTGCAGGGCTGGCCGGTGATCGTGCAGGCCGGCGCCTCGGAGCCCGGCCGGCAATTGGCGGCAGAAACCGCCGAGGTGATCTTCGTGGCGCCCGGCACGCTCGAGGAAGGGCGTAAATTCTATGCCGATATCAAGCGCCGGATGCTGGCGGTGGGGCGGCATCCCGACCATCTGAAGATCTTGCCCGGGGCGTTTGTGGTGGTCGGCGATACGCTGGAAGATGCGCGGCGGATTCGTGCGCATCTCGACAGCCTGGTGCATTACGAAAGTGCGATTGCCTCGCTGTCGATCGCGCTGGGTACCGACGCGACGAAGTTTGATCCCGACCAATACCTCCCGGCGATTCCCCAAACCAACGCCAGCCAGAGCTCCCGCGAACGGGTACTGGCGCTGGCTGATCGCGAACAGTTGACGGTGCGCCAATTGGCCCAGCGTCTTGGCGGTTATGCAGGTCTCTCGTTTGTCGGCACCGCCCACAGTATTGCCGATGAGATGCAGCAGTGGCTGGAAGAAGAGGGCAGCGATGGCTTCAACATCATGTTCCCGTGGCTGCCGGGCGGGCTCGATGACTTTGTGGCCAGGGTGGTGCCCGAGTTGCAGGGGCGCGGGATCTTCCGGCGCGAGTACGAAGGCTCTACCCTGCGGGAAAACCTCGGACTGCCGCGTCCGGCGAACCGCTTCTTCGCCGAATGAGCGGGTATTTCTACCGTGGTTAGATCGTTTATTTCCTTCTGATTGGGGGCCATTCCCCAATCGCATATCCATCGCGCCGGTTTGGCCCTGATAGCGGAGCCGGCCGGCGTGATCACGCCAAAGCATCTGTCATCGCGGAATTATCCGCTGCCGCGCCCCGGGAAATCCCCATGCAGCGTCTATTCCTGCTGCTGGGCCAGCGTCTTGCGCCGTTGTGCGGCCTCTCTAGAATCGGCCCCAGAACTTACTCATTTCCTGTCGATTACGGAGTTTCGAAGATGATGAACGCCATGCAGATGCCAATGAACAACGCGATGCCGATGATGCCGATGATGGGCATGCCGATGATGATGGCAACCATGACCTGCAAGATGACCGACGAGGCCATGATGTGCACCATGATGCCGGCCGCTGGCATGGACATGGCGATGTTCAAGAATAACGCCGAAATGATGGCGATGATGATGAACTGCGGCATGCCGATGATGATGCAGTGCGCCAACATGTCGATGATGTGCATGTCTGAAGACGGCATGGCGATGATGAACAGCATGTCGACCATGAACATGCCGATGATGATGCCGATGGGCATGCCTATGCCGATGATGAAGTGCGTCATGGAATGCAAGATGGAAGCCGACTGCATGACCTGCAAGATGATGCCGATGCCTGGCATGAGCATGGACATGATGAACAACTGCTGCATGCTGATGATGAAGATGATGAACGACTGCGCCATGCCGATGATGATGAGCTGCAACGGCATGCCGATGATGTGCTGCACCTGCTGATTGGTTTGGCGTGAAATCTAAAAAGCCCCGGCGAGTGCCGGGGCTTTTTGCGTTTCAGTCCAGGCGTTCCGGGTAGGTGATCACCAGGAACGCCACCGCCTCACTGTCTGCGGGGTTGCGATAGCGGTGGGGCTGGTCGGCGTAGAACAGGATCGAATCACCGGTGGACAGCAGGTAGCGTTCCTCGTTGACGCTGACTTCCAGCACGCCCTGGGCCACCACCAGGTTTTCCTGGATCCCGGGCCCGTGACCTTCTGAAATCTCCTCGCCGAGGGCCTTCAGGCGTATCTCGTAGAACTCCGACTGGCGCGCCATATCGTAGGGAAACAGCGCCCGGCTGATGAAGCTGCCATCGGCGCTCACCAGGCGTTTGCTCTGTTGCGCCGGCAGCAGCTCAACCCCTTCGAACGCTCGATTTTCCAGGAACGCCGCCACCGACACTTTCAAGCCTTTGGCGATCTTGCACAGCACCTTGATCGACGGCACGCTGCGCCCGGACTCGATCTGCGCGAGCATCGCCCGGCTTACGCCGCAGTTGCGCGCCAGGGCATCCAGCGACAGGTAGCGTTTACTGCGCAGGCGCTGCAGGTTCTGCGCGACGCACTGGCCGATGGCGTCATCGTCGCCGCTGTTGCAGTCCTTGGGTTTGGTGGGGAGGTCGGGCACTTCGGGTATCGCGTGCAGGAAATTCATCGCCTCACGCCCGGCGGGTATCGCTGGACGTGGTGACGTGTGCGGTAAACAGCGCGACCCCGGCCCGTGCCGCATACATCGCCCACATCAGTTCAGCCGCTGCGCGAGCCTGGCGGCGTTTGCGGTGGAGGGTGAAATCGATGACGGTGGCGGATGTTTGCATGACGTAAATCTCTGGGGACTCAATGGCTCTACAGTAATCGGTGCCGCTTATTTCCATAAATACTGAGTTTGCATTTGGTAATTCTATTTTGGACTTAACACCGATGGGGGCCTGTGCGTTCATCAATGGTGACCCGCCGCGCTTCACGGGCTTCCCACCACAGACCTTGTGCCGGACCGAGCCCGTCGCAAAAACGAATTCCAAGGATTTACCCCCATGCCCCCCGCGTTTCCGTTCACCTCCCGAAAAGCCTGGCCCTTGCTGGGCTTTGGCGCCGCCCTGAGCTTCAGCCCGGTTTCCCAGGCTGACGACACATTGCAACTGGCACCCGTCGAAGTCAGCAGCGCCGAACTCAGCGCCGACGAACTGGCCGAGGTCCAGCTCAAGAGCGTTCCCGGCGCTACCAACTACATCGACATGGGCAGCGTCGATCAGGGGCGGGTGAGCACCAACGAGGACGTATTCAAGTACCAGGCCGGTGTTTATGCCAAGGCGGCAAACAACGAAGGGGTGAAGCTTTCGATCCGTGGCTCGGGTATCAACCGGGGCCCAGGCGCCCACGCTTCCGGCCTGTATGAAACCTTCGACGGCCTGCCACTGACCGGCCCGGGTGGCACGCCCTACGAACTCAAGGACCCGTTGTGGCTCAGCCGCGTTGAAGTGCTGCGTGGCGCCAACGGTTTTGACCAGGGCGCATTGGCCCTGGGTGGGGCAGTCAATTACGTGACCCACACCGGCTACGACGCGCCCAGGCTGCAAGTACGCTACGAAGCCGGCAGCCATGGCTACGCGCAGCGGGAGATCAGTTCGGGCCAGGTGCTGGGGGATGCCGACTACTACATCAGCCTCACCGACTCGCAATACGACGGTTTCCAGGACCACAGCGCCGGCAGCGGCAAGGGCATCGCGGCCAACTTCGGCTACCGCTTCAACCCCGACCTGGAAACCCGCTTCTACTTTCGCTACCGCGAAACCGACAACGATTCCCCCGGCAAACTGACCCGCGACCAGATCAGCCACGACCCGCGCGCCGCCGCCAGCCTCAACGTGGCGCGAGACTCGAAACGCACGCAACCGGGCTCGACCTGGATCGCCAACAAAACCACCCTGCACCTGGACGACAACGCCCGGGTCGAGGTCGGGCTGGCGTATCACGATTATCCGATGGACCTGCGCGAGGGCATCAACCGTCTCAAGGTTGCCTACACCGACGTCAGCGGCACCCTGAATTACATCCGCCAGGACACATTGTTCGGGCGTGACAGCAAGACCACCCTCGGCCTGCGCACCACCCAGGCGATGCCGAACAACGGCGGCTCGGAGTTCGTGCGGATCCCCACCGACAATACGGCGGGCTACGCGCCCGGCACCAGGACCCGCGACTACAGCTACCTGGGTTCGGACACCGTGCTGCATATCGGCAATGACCTGGAACTGCTGCCGGACCTGTGGCTGACCACCGGGCTGGCGGCAATCTACACCCGTCGTGAAACCGAAGTCAGCTACCCGCAGACCCACACACCCGTCAGCCAGCACGATTGGGATTACGCGCCCAGGGTTGGCCTGCGCTACGACTTCAGCCCCCAATTGCAGGTGTACGGCAACCTGAGTCGCTCGGTGGAACCGCCCCATGCGTGGTCGATGATCTGGGGTTCCAACAAGTACTTCCCCGTGGGCAGCGGCCCGGCCAGCGGTTTGCAACGTGAAGGGGTGAAGCTGAAAAACCAGACCGCCACCACCCTGGAAGTCGGCGGTCGCGGTGAAGCGTGGTTCGGCCAGTGGGACCTGGCGCTGTACCGCTCCGAGGTGCGCCACGAACTGCTCAGCGTCGAAACCCAGGCCGCGACGTCCACCACGTCCGCAATAATCGCCGAATCCAACGCCAGCCCTACCGTGCACCAAGGCCTGGAGCTGAGCCTGATCAGCCCGCTGTGGGACGGGGGCCGCACGGGCCAGCTCGCCCTGCGCCAGGCCTACACCTACAGCGACTTCCACTACCGCAACGACGACCGCTTCAGCGACAACACCTTGCCCGGCATCCCCAGGCACTACTACCAGGCGCAATTGCGCTACAGCCACCCGAGCGGTTTCTACACCAGCCTCAATGGCGAACATTCATCGCGGGTCGCGGTGGACTACGCCAACTCCTACTACGCGGCGGCCTACACACTGCTCGGCGCGACGCTCGGGTACGACGCGCCGAAGCACGACTGGCAAGCCTGGGTCGACCTGCGCAACCTGACCAACCGGCGTTACGCGAACACGGTCACGCCGGGTTATGACGACAAGGGGCTGGATGTGGCGCGGTCGACGCCGGGGGATGGCATGGGGGTTTACACCGGGGTTTCCTGGAGCTGGCGTTAATCCATAAAGTGTTTGATGTTGGCAGTGGGTGATTGCTGGCAAAGGGCACGTTCAGCGAACGAAGGCTGCATGCACCAGGCGCTGCAGCTGCGTTCGCTCCCACAGGCTCATCAGATCGAGCGGATTGGTGCCGTAACGTTGCCAGGTGTCCAGTGAACCTTGCCTGTTATCCGGTGCAATACAGCGCAGGCAGCACTCCAGAGCCGTCCCGCAGGTTGACAGCGTGACCTGCCAGCCGTCGATGTCGACAACCATTTGCTCGTCGCTGGAGCTGACGGGTTTCAGCGTTCGAACCTCTAATGCCACGTCCTTGAGCAGTTGATAGGCCTCGCGGGTGGAGACCGTGTTGGCGAAGGTTGTCATGCGTGATGTCCTTGTATGAGTCGCAGAAGTGTCGCGTGCGCACTGGTCGCTTTCAAGGTGGGCACAGCAAGTCGCAGATTCGTTGCAACCCATCACTCCATCCTTGCTCCCCCTTCGTTTTACTGTCATCGTTCGCGCAATTGGTAATCTTTCTTGTTTGAGAAATTTTTGCGCATGCATGACTTTCCTGTAGCTGATGGTGATATAGCCCGTCGCCAGCAGACCATCACCACCCTCTACAGCGACCATCATTCCTGGTTGCACGGTTGGCTGCGCAAGAAACTCGGCTGCTCGCAACATGCCGCCGACCTGGCCCACGACGCGTTTATCCGCATCCTGCTGCTGGCCGACCCCCATACCATCAAGGAACCCCGCGCCTTCCTGGCCACCACGGCGGGGCGCTTGATGATCGATGGCGCGCGTCGGCGGCGCATCGAAAAGGCCTACATGGAAGCCCTGGCGATCCAGAGCGAAGATGCCGGCATGCCGGACCCGGCGGCGATTCATGTGGCACTGCAGGCCCTGGAACGCATTGCCGAAATGCTCATCGGCCTGCCCGCCAAGGCCCGCGAGGCATTCCTGCTCAGTCGCCTCGACGGGCTGACCTACAGCGAAATCGCCGAACAACTGCAGGTGTCTTCCAGCACCGTGAAGAACTACATCTCCAGTGCGTTGGTGCATTGCTATCACACCCTGCACGGGGCGGACCCGCTGTCGTGAGTTCCGAGCAGATCATCAGTGAAGCCGCCCGCTGGCTGACGTTGTTGCACGACGACCACGTGACCGAGGCCGACCGCGCGGCCTTCGAGAAATGGTGCCAGGCCGATCCACGGCATGCCGTCGCCATCGAGCGCATGCGCAGCCTGTGGGGCAGCCTCGACGAGTTGCCCGCCGCCCCGGCGCGCATGGCCCTGAACCGTGCATTTGCCCCACAGAAAACAAGGTTTGCCGCCCGTAGCACCCAGGCCGTCGCGCTGTTGGGTGTGTTGCTGTGCGGCTGGGCCGGGATTGAGCGCCTGCCGGTGTGGATGGCCGACCAACGCACCAGCGTGGGCGAACGGCGCCAGGTGGCACTGACCGATGGCAGCCAGGTACAGCTCAACAGCAACTCGGCACTGGACGTGAAGTTTGACGGCCACCAACGGGTGATCGAACTGTTGCAGGGCGAGATGTGGGTCGAGGTAGCCAAGGACGCGCAACGGCCGTTCGTGGTGCACACCGACCAGGGCACGGCCACGGCATTGGGCACGCGGTTCCTGGTGCGCAAGGCCGAGGATGGCGCGACCGTGGTCACCGTGATCGAGTCCACCGTGGCCGTCAAAGGCACCGTTGCGGGCGACGTGAAAGTGCCGGCGGGGCAGAAGTCCACGCTCCAGGACGGCCGTGCCGGCACCCCACAACCCATCGGCAACGCCGACCCGGATGCCTGGACCCGTGGTTTGCTCAAGGTCGACGACCAGCCCCTGAGCGAGGTCCTGCAAACCCTCGCCGGTTACCGCCATGGGCTGGTGCGCTTTGATCCGCAGGCGCTGCAAGGGATGCGCGTGTCCGGGGTATTCAAGCTCGATGACACCGGCGCGGCACTGGCGTCGCTGGCGGATAACCTGCCGATCAAGGTGGAGTACTTCACGGATTTGGTGGTGGTGATCAAGCCGCTGTAAAAAGTCTGAATAAAAACTGCTCTCATTCATACCCGATTTTCCGACATGGCCGTCATGACTAATAGAACCCCCATTTCCCAGGACTTCTCATGTCGCGCCTTGCTCGTCCTTTACAGCCATTGACCCTTTCAGTGGCGATGGCGTTTGCCGCCGTACCCCTGCTGACCGTTCAAGCGTCCTACGCGGCTGAAAGCGCTGCGTTCTCCATTCCCGCCGGTGACCTGAGCCAGGCCCTCAACAGCCTCGCCGAACAGGCGGGCCTGGTATTGGCCTTTGATTCGAGCCTGACCCGTGGCAAACACAGCAATGGCCTGAACGGGCAATACAATACCGACGCCGCCCTGGCCCAAGTGTTGGCCGGCAGCGGCCTGCAAGCCCTGAAGATCGCCGACGACCGCTACCGTCTCGAAGCCATCCCGCACACCGATGGCGCCATGGAGTTGCAGGCCACCACCATCAGCGGCGCGTACCAGTCGGAAAGCCCCACCGGCCCGGTGTCTGGCTACGTGGCCACCCGCAGCCTGTCGGGCACCAAGACGGACACCGCACTGATCGAAACCCCGCAGTCGATCTCAGTGGTCACCAAGGACCAGATGCGCGCGCAGAACGCCGAGAGCCTCAACCAGATCCTGCGCTACAGCGCTGCCGTGATCCCGGAAACCCGTGGCTCCACCGCCTCGCGTCTCGACCAGTTGACCATCCGTGGCTTCACCCCGGCGACCTACCTCGACGGCCTCCGTATGCCGTCGAGCCGGGATGCCCTGCCGCAAAAAGACGCCTTCGACCTGGAGCGCGTCGAAGTGCTGCGCGGGCCGGCGTCGGTGCTGTACGGGCAGGGCACGCCCAGCGGTGTGATCAACATGGTCAGCAAACGCCCGCTCGACACGCCGTTCCATGAAGTCGGCGTCGAGTACGGGACCTTCAACAAGAAGCGCACGACCTTTGACTTGAGTGGCCCGCTGGACGACCAAGGCGTGTATTCCTACCGCGTTGCCGGCCTGTTCGACGATGCCGACGGGCAGATCGAGCACACCGAAACCCGGCGTCAATCCCTGTCCACCGCCTTCACCTGGCGCCCGGACGAGAATACCTCGCTGACCTTGCTCGGGCACGTCCAGAAGGACCCCAAGGGCGCGTCCTACGGCTCGATGCCAGCCTGGGGCTCGGTGCTGCACAGCCCGACGGGGCGCAAGATCGACGTGGATTTCTACGACGGCGAGAAAAACTTCGAGAAGAGCGACCGCGAGTATTACTCCATCGGCTACGCCTTCGAACATCACTTCAACGATGTCTGGACCGTGCGCCAGAATGCGCGCTACCTGCGCAGCGAAGGGCAATACCGCAGCCTCTACAGCAACTACCTGGAGAGCGATTACCGCACCATCCGCCGCTCGACCATCGCCAGCGACGTGAACATCGACGCCTATGCCCTCGACAACCAGTTGCAGGCCAAATTCGACACCGGGCCGTTGCAGCACACCGTGCTGATGGGCGCCGACTACCAGAACACCAGCACCGACACCAAGTCGGGCAGCGGCGTGTACACGGCAGGGCCTACGCTGGATATTTTCGACCCGGTCTACGGCGCGGCCGTGCCGGTGCCGGCCTACACCAGCGACGCCACCTCGCGCAGCGAGCAAACGGGGGTGTACCTGCAAGAGCAGATGAAGTGGGACAAATGGGTGCTGTTGATGGGCGGGCGTTATGACTGGGCCAGCACCGACAACAGTACCCTGGCGATGACCACCCAGAAAAAGACCAAGTCGTCCCAGGACAGCAAGGCCTTCACCGGCCGCCTGGGCCTGGTCTACCTGTTCGATAACGGCCTGGCGCCGTATGTCAGCTACTCGGAATCGTTCCAGCCGCAATCCGGCACGGGCTACGGCGGTTCGACGTTCCAGCCGACCGAGGGCAAGCAGACGGAAATCGGCATCAAGTACCAGCCGCCGGGCAGCAACAGCTTCATCACGGCTGCCATTTTCGACCTGCGCCAGACCAACGTACCGACGCTGGACCCGGACGCTTCCCACCTGTGCAACGGCTCCCGCTGCCAGATTCAGGACGGTGAAGTGCAATCCCGCGGGTTTGAACTGGAAGGCAAGGCCAGCCTGAACGACAACCTGGATATCACTGCGGCCTATGCCTACCTGGATAACCGCATCAGCAAATCCAACAACACCGTGCGTTATGCGCCCATCAGCGACATCGGTGTCGGCCCGGCCATTGCGGCCGAAGGCACCACCACCTACGCGGTGCCGCGTCATACCGCGTCGGCCTGGGCGGATTACACCCTGCACGACGGCACGCTGAAGGGCTTCGGCGTAGGCGCCGGTGCGCGCTATGTCGGTTCTTCCTGGGGCGATACCGCCAACACCCTGAAGGTGCCGGGCTACACCTTGTTCGATGCAGCGGTGCACTACGACATCCCGCACATCAATCGTCAGGGTGACAACCTGCGCCTGGCAGTGAACGCCACCAACCTGGCGAATAAAGAGTACGTCGCGTCCTGCTATTCCTACTCGTGGTGCTGGTATGGCTCGCAGCGTACCGTGCAGGCCAGTGCGACCTATCAGTGGTAAACACCCATTTACTGTAGGAGCGAGCTTGCTCGCGAAGAACCTGAGAGCAGCGCGCTAAGCCAGACACGCTGCGTTATCGTTAACGATTTTCGCGAGCAAGCTCGCTCCTACAGTGATCGTCAGTATTTTATGGGAGATGGCCTTTTAACATCGCCGCCCACTCTTTATCATCCGCCCCCAGCAACTCCGGCCATGGAGACGCTCCATTCACTAAGGAAGTCGTAATGCACATTGGAAAAATGCTGGGGTTGGCCCTGATCACGTTGTCGATGGGCGGCTGCGCCAGCTTCACGAAGGACGAAGTCGCACCTGTCACGCTGCCGTCGAAGGCCAGCTACGCCAACAAACCGAACGTCTACGTAGACTTCAAGTTCTACCAGGGCGAGCCGACAAATGCCGCCGCGGCCGAAGTCCCACAAGCGCGTGACATGCTCAAGCCACAGCTGCAGAAAGTCCTGACTGACTCCGGCCTGTTTGGTCGCGTGACCCTGGATGAATTCCAGAAGCAGCCAGGCGATTACAGCCTGCGCCTGAAGGTCTACAACCATCCACCGGGTGGCGGCCAACTGGTATTGGCCTTTATCAGCGGCTTTACCTTCACCATCATTCCGGCGCTGGGGACTGATCAGTACACCATGAAGCTGGAATCGGTGGACGCACAAGGCCAGGCACTGAGCACCGGCACCAACCACGACTCGATCAATACCTGGATGGGCATCTGGTTCATCCCGTTGATGGCCAACACGCCGAAAGACGCGGTGACCGATACCTTCACCCGCCAGGTCAATGCCCTGCTCAAGCAAATGGTCGACGGTAATAACCTGAAGTATTCGGCGCTGGATGCCGGCGTGCCACGAGCGTGACACGTAACTGAACGTTTGAAACAGCTGCGAGGGCAGGGTGGCCGATCCTCGCAGCCCAGGCCTTACTTAAGCGCCTTGATGAACAACGGGTCGCTGTACAGCGACTTGAGCAAATCCCGCACCATCGGGTTGTAGGCGTTGGCGGCATTCGGGATCGCAATGAACCCGAAGAACGAACTGGGCCAGGTGTGATTCACTTCCTTGGTCGCGTCGTACACCACGTCATTGCCCTTGAGCAGGGTAAACCGCGCGGCCAGGGTGCCGTTGCCGGAGCCCATGCCTGCCGACAGCGAATTCTTCACCACCAGCACTTGCAGATGACGTTCTGCTTGCGGGTTCAGCAGGCCTGCCAGTTGCAGTTCCTGGGTGATTGCAGCCTGGATATGCGCCGGGATGCTGCCACTGGGCGAGCGGATCGGGTTGGCACGTACAGACAACGAGCCTTCGCCCGATGCGGCCGTCACCTGGGCATTGCTGACGGGTTGCAGCGGCGCTGCTTGCTTGAGGACCTGGACGTTATCGAAGTTCGGCTCGTATTGCGTCATGGTGACGCCGCAGCCTTGCAACAGCAGTGCGAGCAATGGGGTCAACAGTAGAAGCTTTTTCACGGCGTTTCCTTGCGTGAGTGTGGGAGAGCGCCGCGATTATCGTCAGGCAATGGGCCATCGGCAACCAATAGTGGCAAAATGCCTGAGTGGCAGCGCTGTTACTTGGTTCGGTTTCAGGTCGGAAAATTCATCGAGAAGGCAATTTGCTGGCCCCTTTGTAACAAAATTCTCGCCAAAATCACTTTTATTTTCAGGTGGTTAGGCGGGATGCAAATGCGCAATGTTGGAATCATGCTGATCGCCTGTTCCCTGGCGGGTGGGGCGGTTTCGGTTGAGGCACGGGAGCTGCGGGACAACGACAAGTACATGTGCAGTTGGGGGGCTGGCACCGCCGCCCGGGCCCAGGAATTGAAGCTGTCGGGCGTCTCGCTGTACGCCGCGCGGCAGAAGCTGAAGACCTACCAGTTCAAGAAACCCTGGATGCACATGATGGCCATGGGCATCACCGAACAGACCTACGACAGCCGTTCGCGGGTCAAGCCCGAGGTGATTCGCCAGAGTTTTTATCAGGACTGTTTGCGCTACAAGCTGGCGCGTAAATAACCCTTATTTATCCAGCAGCAATTGGAGCCTTGAGAACGACTGGTCGTAGTTGGGCTCCCACGGAAAGCGCCCTTGTTTGTCCGGCCAGACCATTTGCAACGCAGGGAAATCAGCTTTGATCGAGGCGTAGAACCAGCCGGCATAACCGAGGTACTCGCGGTAGTGCCTGCGGTCTACAGGAATGAAGGCGATGCGCATGCCTTCGGCAATATCGTCATAGGGCTTGTAGGTTTCATAGGCGGCTTTTGCACCGGCAAAGCGGATCGCGGCGATGTTCAGCAACTGCTGGGCAATCTGCGGGGGCAGCCCGAATACGATGATTTCCGGTTGGCCGAAGTTGGCGTAGAACCCCAGGGAGTAGGCGAACGAAGGCTCACCGTCTTCAGCCCGCACATGCACATGGTGCCAGCCGATCTTCTTGATATCCGCCAACACCTTCTCGTCATATTCCGAATCTGCCTTGGGCAACTGGAATCCCGGAAGCGGGGCCTTGGCTGAAGTGTTCATCGAGAACAATGAGGCGGCGAAGAGGGCGACGGCGCGAATGATGTTCATCAGAGTCCTTTCTGCGGGATCAGGGGTTGAAAGCGCGATGAGGCTAGCAGTGTTGGGTTCGCTCGGCAAAGTGACCGATGCACCGCCCAGTACAAAATCTGCGTAAGCCTGTCCAACTTCGCCCCGGAGCCCGTCCGCATACTGGCCCCAGGTAATCGAAGAGGCACATGCCATGACCCGCTACGTCATCACCCCCAACGAAACCCCGTCCCTTGCCATCCACGGCGACGACGCCCGCTTCCCGCTGCGCCGGGTGTTCTGTGTCGGGCGCAACTACAGCGAACATGCCCGCGAAATGGGCCACGACCCCGACCGCGAGCCGCCGTTCTTTTTCATGAAGCCAGCTGATGCCGTGGTGCCCGCCGAGGGCGTGATCGCCTATCCGCCGCTGACCGCCGATCTGCACCATGAAGTCGAGTTGGTGGTGGCCATCGGCAAGGGCGGGGTGGACATTGCCCCGGAAGATGCCCTCGCGCATATCTGGGGTTACGGCCTGGGCATCGACCTGACTCGCCGCGACCTCCAGGCCCAGGCGAAAAAGGCTTCGCGGCCATGGGAGTGGGCCAAGGCCTTCGATGAGTCGGCACCCTGCACGGCGTTGCAGCCGGTGAGTGCCGTCGGCCATCCGGTCAGCGGGCGTATCTGGCTCAAGGTCAACGGCGAGCAACGCCAAGTGGGCGACCTGGCGGACCAGATCTGGTCGGTCATCGAGGTGATCAGCCATGCTTCCAAATCGGTGGCATTGAAGGCCGGCGACCTGATCTTCACCGGCACCCCGGCGGGCGTCGGCGCCTTGCAACCGGGCGATGTGGTGACCGCCGGGATCGACGGCCTGGCGGAACTGAGCTTCACCCTCGGCCAGGGTTGACGCTACAGTGGTGCCCAGGCCCCCCGAGAAACGTGTATGCCCGGCACCCGCATCACCACCTATGGCATGGAACAACGCAGCGACCGCTCCGACTTCTACATCCGCGACAAGCGGGGCAGGGCGGCGCTGACCAGCCCCCATCGCCACGAATATTTCCAGATCCAGATCAACCTGGGTGGCGACACCGTGCAGCACATCGGCGGCGCGGTGCGCCCGTTCCCGAAAAAGGCCCTGGCCTTTATCCTGCCCCATCGCCTGCACGTGATTCCCCATCCCGACGACGGCGACTTCATGCTGATCAATTTCAGCCAGGGTTTTTTCCTGCCGCAACTGACCTGCGACCCGCTGGACCTGGAAGACATCCCCATCGGCCAGGCGCCGGAGCTGTCGCCGTTCCGCTTCCAGGAGCAGTTGGACTTCATCCTCGACGACGCGGCCTTCGAAGAAGTCAAAACCTGGCTGGAACACATGCGTAGCCTGGACGCCCACCGCAGCTTCGGCGCCCGGGAGCGGCTCAAGGGTTACCTGTTCCAGTTGATCGGGCTGGTGTGCCAACAGTACGCCGAACCGCTCCAGGCGTTCGCCGCCAACAACGCCACCCGGCGTGGGCGCAAGGATGCCCTGGCCCGGGTGCAAGGCTACATCCGCGAGCATTTGCACGAGCCGTCGCTGAACCTGACGGATGCCGCGGCGGCGGCGTTCCTGTCGCCCAACTACCTGACCCACCTGTTGCGCAAGGAAACCGGCAAACCCTTCTCCCAGTTGGTGCTCGACCGGCGCATGCAACTGGCGCGCACGCTGCTGCTCAACAGCCCGCAGATGATCGGCGCGATTGCGCACCGTTGCGGGTTTACCGACGAGGCGTATTTTTCCCGGTGTTTCCGCAAGGCCCACGGGCTGGCGCCGGGGCAGTTCAGGCGGCGTGAGCAGGATTAACGCGCAATCCGGCTGACTGTTTTACAAATCCACCACAACCGATGTGTTTCAATTTACATACAATTGAGCGTCTCATCGGGAGGCGGTGCACATGGGTTCGGTTATACGGTTGGCAACTCCGGGCGATATCAATGCCATTTTCGACATTCGCACCGCTGTGGTGCAGAACCACTTAAGCCGCGAGCAGATGGCTGAGCTGGGCATTACCCCGCAAGTCGTCGCCGACAGCATGCGCGAGGCGCCTTGCGTATGGCTTGCCGAACTGGACGGCAGGCCTGTCGCGTTTGCAATGGTTGATCTTGCCGAAGGCGAGGTGTTCGCCCTGTTTGTATTGCCGTCTCACGAGAACCTTGGGTTGGGCCGCCAATTGATGGCAGTGGCCGAGGCCGCGCTGTTCGAGCACCACGACACGCTCTTCCTGATCACGGATGGGCGGGATCAGATCCGTGCCAACGGTTTTTACCAGCGGCTTGGCTGGGCAGTGGTCGACACGGCCGAGGGCGACGATGTTCGCTATCAGAAACACAAGGTGCAATGAGTGTATGAGTGAGCTGGAACCCCCTCAATCCAATGCCTTGCGCTATTTTGGCGTCGGCGTTCTATGTGTCGCGGTGTTGTTGGGGACTTATTTCGTTCGGCTCAATGCCCAGGTCGACCGGCAGCGGGAAGAGGCGGCGGAGCGCCTGGCGTTATGCCGTCAGGCAGCCAGTGTTTCGCGCGCCACGCCCCAGGACGAACTTGTGTTGGTGGATCCGTGCAAACACCTGTATCAGCACTATTTGAAGAAGCCCACGCACTTTTAATCAATAACCTTATTTTTATCGCGGAATTAAACAGCGAAGTTTGTTTAACGATGCGCTGTTATTGCACCAAAAAGTGGCATTTCCAATAATCGGATCCATTAAAAAAGTGTGGTTATTGAATGACTTAGCGCTGTTTTAATCCGACGAAAGGTTGAAAATTATCTTGTTACAAGTTTTTCCGCTGGGTAATATAGCCGGGCGTTCACCTCCCACGGTTTATGCATTTTTAAATCCCAAGTTTCCATCAGCTACTTGGGATTTTTTTTGCCCGCGATTTGAGCGTTGTATCAATCCTCTACGTCGGCAAACTCTGCGCGCATCCGCCCATTGCGCTTGGCCTGGTACAGCAACTTGTCGACGGCTTCGACAAAGGCCAGCGCCGCGCTGCCCGGCGTTACCGTGCAAGTGCCTACGCCCAGGCTCAGTGTCAGCAGGTCCGACACCGCCGAGTGCTCATGCGCGATCTGCTGCTGGCGGATCAAGTGCAGGCAGCGTTCGGCCACGCGCCGTGCCGACTCGGCATCGGTTTCCGGCAGCAACCACACAAATTCCTCGCCGCCGATGCGCGCAATGAAGTCCCGTGGCCGGTTGGCCGCCTGCGACAGCGTGCGTGCCACCTGGCGCAGGCATTCGTCGCCCTTGATATGCCCGTAGAGGTCGTTGTACTGCTTGAAATAGTCGATATCCAACAGGATCAACGACAGCGGCAATTGGCTGCGCTGGGCGCTGGTCCATTCCCGCGCCAGCACGGTGTCGAACATGCGCCGGTTGGCGATGCCGGTGAGGCCGTCCTGGAACGAATACTCCTCCAGCTGCTTCTGCAGGCGAATCAGGTGTTCTTCGGTCTTCTTGCGCTCGCTGATGTCGAACATGAAGCCGATCAGCGCCTGCACCTCGCCGTCCTTGCGCTCCACGTGCACCACGTCGCGAATCCACACGTACTCACCGCTGGCGGTCAGCGCCCGGTAATCGGCTTCATGATCGACCCCGGCGCGGGACTGGGAGACGCAGAAGTTGACCACATACTCGCGGTCGTCCGGGTGCATGCGTTCCACCCAGTCATCGACGGTGGCCCAGCTCTGCGGCGTCCAGCCCAGCAGCGCCTCGATCTGCGGGCCGATGTAGCTGAAAGTCATGGTTGCCCAGTCGATACGCCAGGGAATGGCCTTGGTCGATTCCAGCAACGTCTTGTACACAGCACTGTCGGGTTCGATCAAAGGTTCGATGCTCATGCGGAGTGCTCTCGGTGTCGGAAAAAAACCAGAGCATCTGGCCATCATCGCCAGGAAGCAAGCCCTTCGCGCGGCATCGGATAAGAGGGTGTCGGTGTGGTTTTTTTGGCGTCAGCCGGCCAGCGGTTTTAGCCGAAATGCGCACCAAGTATCACTTTTGCATTAATTCCCGGGCAGTTTGAAAAAGCTCATCTACCCTAGACGGATCACGTCCTCCGAGCCCCGTACAGGGAAGGGTGCCCGCATGATTTCGATCGCCGAGTTTCGCCACATCATGGAGTCGGGCTTCCTGCCCCTCGCCTGTGACTGCTCATTGAACAGCGACGGTTCGCTGCGCATCAACATCTTCGACCCGGCCTCCGGGCGCGTCGACCTGCTGCTGCCCCGTGTGTCGCCCCAGGGTCTGGACAGCATCCGTTCCATCTCAAACCTGATTGGCGAACTGCGCACCGAGATCAAGGCCGGGCGCAGGGGGTTTGCAGCGGTCAGTTAGCGGATCAGGAGATCGCTTGTGCCGTCGGGGTAGTCACTACCCCGTAACCGCGCCAGCAGCAATGCTCGCGGTGCCCCGGCAGGAACACGCAGCCGCCAAGGTTCATGAGCAGGACGGCGGCAACCAGCAGTGAAATTCGACGAGACATGGTGATTTCCTCAAGGTGATGGACGTCGCCAACCAACAGAACGCGCCTGTCGATTACCAACGGTTAACCCTTGAACGCGGCCACATGGATAATTCCGTCGCGGCCTTTCAACAATTTCATCAACTCCCCGCAAACCCTGGGCAATACTGGCCCTGCCTGCCGTCCTGAGCGGTCGCGATAAAAAGTTCTTTTTGTTGCGACGGATTTTCGGACACCTGCCGTTCAACCCTACAACTGCGATCACTGGCGATCGCCGATGAAGGAGTTGTCATGAGACTTGCACGACCGCTGGCCAAATTACGTTATGCCCTGTTGATCCCGCTGGCACTGGCCGCCCTGGTCAGCACGCCGACGTTTGCCCAGACCGAAGTGATCATCCGCGAAGCGCCACCGCCGATGCGCGTCGAGGCCGTTCCCGTCGAACGCCCTGGCTATGTGTGGGATCGCGGGCACTGGCGCTACGAAGGGCGCGGTTATGCCTGGGTACCGGGCCACTGGCAGCCGGTGATGCGCAACGCCCGTTGGGAACCTGGCCACTGGGAATCGCGCGGCCCCAACTGGTACTGGAGAGAAGGGCACTGGATCCGCTGAGCATTCCGTCAACCTGACCCTTAGCCACCGGACCGAGACTTGCCCTATTGAAAGACACTGATCCGGACGTTGAGCTGTTGGCCCGCATCGGTAACAACGAACCGGCGGCCATCAACGAAATGGTGACGCGCAAACTGCCGCGTTTGCTCGCGCTCGCCAGTCGGATCCTCGGGGATGCCGACGAGGCCAGGGACGTGGCCCAGGAAAGCTTCCTGCGTATCTGGCGCCAGGCTGCAAGCTGGCGCAGTGGCGAAGCGCGTTTCGACACCTGGCTGCACCGCGTGGCACTCAACCTGTGCCACGACCATTTGCGTCGGCGCAAGGAGCGCCCGTTGCGCGATGAGGAGGCGATGAGCGAGGTGGTCGACACAGCGCCTGCGCCCGATGAACAGCTGGAAGCGGCCGCCCGCAGTGAGCACATGGCGGCGGCGTTGGCGTCGCTGCCTGATCGCCAGCGTGAAGCGATTGTGTTGCAGTATTACCAAGAGCTGTCGAATATCGACGCCGCGGCGCTGATGAACATCAGCGTCGAGGCACTGGAGAGCTTGCTGTCACGGGCCCGGCGCAACCTGCGCAGTTACCTTGACGACACACCCGGGCCCGCCCGCCCAGGAAGGGGAAAACCATGACGCCTGAACGATTTGCCCAATTGGCCGAGGCTTACGGCGGCCACTTGCACCGTTGGCCGCGCGCCGAACAGGCCGAGGCCCAGGCCCTGCTGGATGCAGGCGATGCCAGTCTCCTTGAGGTGCTGCATCAGGCGCGATGGCTCGACGGCCAGCTGGACGGCTATCAACTGGCACCCGTCGACCCGGCGCTGGCGCGGCAGATTCGCCAATCGTTTCCCCAGCGCCAGTCCTTCTGGGCGCGCTACGCCGGCTGGCTGTCGCCGGCCGGTTTTGTTGGCGTGGGCATCGCCGGGGTCGCCGCCGGAATCCTGGTGGCATCGTTGAGCGTGCCGTTGCCCATGCTTGGCCCTGAAGTACTGCCGAGTGTCTTCGACCAGGGCGACGCCGAAGTCGTCTTCACCGTCAACGCCGAGGAAAGCGAGCAATGACCCCGTCACCCAAGTACCTGAAGCCGCTGCTGGTTGTGTCGGTGTTGTTCAACGTGTTTTTGATCGGCGGTGTCGGCGGTGGCTTGTACCATTGGTTGGCGAACACCAAGCCCGCCGAGGCGGTGGTTAACCAGCATGGCCTGCGCCAGGCGATGGTCAAGCTGCCGCCGGAACGGCGCAAGGAACTGCGCCAGTTGTTGCGCCAGAACCGCGCCGACAGCCAGCCGCTGGTACTTGCCGGGCGCGAGGCGCGGCTGGACGTGATCAAGCAACTGGAGGCGCCGACTCTCGACCGTGAGGCGTTGGTGACGGATTTGGGCAAGGCCCGGGAGGCGGACATGGCGCTCAGGGCGCTGGTGGACAACACCCTGGCGCAGTTCGCCAGCACCTTGCCCCGGGATGAGCGCCAGCGGTTGGTGGAGGCGTTGTATATGAAGGGCCAGGCGAAGGGCAAGGTCGCCAAGAGCCACTGATGATCGTTCCCACGCTCTGCGTGGGAACGCCGCCCCGGACGCTCTGCGTCCAGTTGGCGATGCAAGGTTCAAGTCTTGCGCAGTGGTGACGCGGAGCGTCACGGTATGCGTTCCCACGCAGAGCGTGGGAACGAGCATTAATAACCGAGACGGGCGACGGATTTTCCCGGGTGGCGGCGTTTAACCCGGGTAGGCCCGCCACTCAGGCGAAGGCCAATCTCATTGGGGAACCGTGCCATGTCCCGCCTATTCAAAGCTACGCTGGCCGCCACGTTGATGGCGGCTGCGTTGTCCGGTTGTATTGTCGAGCCTGTTCATCCGCGGCGTCCGCCGCCTTTGGTCGAGGTGGTGCCGGTGGCGCCGGCGCCAGGGTATCAGTGGGTGCGGGGGCACTATCGCTGGGGGAACGGGCAGTGGTTATGGGTGCCGGGGCATTGGCGGTACTGATCCACCACACGTTCAACTGCGACACCGAAACCCTGTGGGTGCTGGCTTGCCTGCGATGGCATCACCGCGGTCTTACTGACAGACCGAGGTGCCTGCATCGCGGGCAAGCTCGGCTCCCACAGGTGACAGGGGCTCTGTCAGGACTTTCCTGAACGTCTCCACCAACGGCCGCAAGTTGATCCGATGCCACGCCGCCCACAGCGGCGTGGTGTAGGTCAGCCACGGCAGTTCTCGCAGCACAACGCCCGGCGGTGCATTGCGGCTCAAGCCCTTTTGCACCATCGCGACACCTAGCCCCGACGCCACCAACCCCAACGCGGTAAACGGCTCGCTGGCCTCCATCGGAATCTGCGGGGTAAACCCTGCCCGAATGCACGCCGCAACAAAGTCATCCGCCGGGTTTGCACCCGCTTTGCGCTGCACGCCAATCCATTGCTGCTCGGCCAGATGCTCAGGCAGCAACTCGCTGACGCTGGCCAGCGGATGCTGCTCGGGCAGCGCCAGCAGCATCGGATCGTCCAGCACTTGCAATGCCATCAGGTCCGGGTCATCCGCCGCCGGTGGTTCACCCACCAGAGCGATATCCAGGCTGCGTTGGCGCAGGCCTTCCAGCTGTTCGGCGGAGGGCAGGTTGTACAGGGCGATATGCACGTTGGGCCGCGCGTCACGCAGTACCTTCAGGGCGTTGGGCAGCACCCCCGCGTGCATGGCGTTTTCGATGTAGCCGATGCACAGTCCGCCTTCTTCGCCTTTACCCAATCGCCGGCCCAATGACTCCAGGCGGTTGGCGTGGGTCAGCAGCGCCTTGGTTTCGGCGAGGAACGTCTGGCCGTCGCGGGTCAGGCGGATGCGCTGTTGGCTGCGCTCGAACAGGGTCAGGCCCAGGCGCTCTTCCAATTGGGCAATCTGCCGGCTCAGGGGCGATTGGGAGATGTGCAACCGTTCGGCAGCACGCCCCACGTGTTCTTCTTCAGCGACTACAACGAAGTAGCGCAATTGGCGGAAGTCGATCATGTCAGACCTTAAGGGACTCAAGTTGGTCGCAGTATGTCTTGGACGGTCCGATCTCTGCAATCTACGATCTGCTCAACGGTCAACACAGCGACCTTGAACAATCTTGAGGATTTACCCCATGAGCTTGAAAGACAAACTGCCCGGCGTGCTGGGTTTTGGCACCGCCCCCTTGGGCAACATGTTCCGTGCGATTCCTGAAGAGGAGGCGCAAGCCACCGTCGAAGCAGCCTGGAACCAGGGCGTGCGTTACTTCGACACCGCCCCGTTCTACGGCTCGGGCCTCTCTGAAATCCGCCTGGGCCAGGCCCTGTCCAAGTACAACCGTGACGACTATGTGCTCAGCACCAAGGTCGGCCGGGTGATCCTGGATGAAGTGGAAGAAAGCGCCCGCGACCTCGGCGAGAAAAGCGGCGTGTTTGAACATGGCCGGCCGAACAAGATGGTCAACGACTACAGCGCCGATGCCACCCTGCGCTCCATCGAAGACAGCCTCAACCGCCTCCAAACCGACCGCCTCGACATCGTGTGGATTCACGACATCGCCCAGGATTTCTACGGCGATCAATGGCTGGACTACTTCAATCAGGCGCGCACCGGTGCTTTCAAAGTACTGACCCGCCTGCGTGAAGAAGGCGTGATCAAGGCCTGGGGCCTGGGCGTCAATCGGGTCGAGCCTTGCGAGTTGACCCTGGACCTGGCCGAAGCCCAGCCCGACGGTTTCCTGCTTGCCGGTCGCTACACCTTGCTCGACCATGAACGCGCCTTGCAGCGCTTGATGGATGCAGCCCAGGCGCAGAACGTCGAGATCGTGGTCGGTGGCCCTTACAGCTCCGGGATCCTGGCGGGCGGCGCACATTTTGAGTACCAGAAAGCCAGCCCGGCGATCATCAGCAAGGTCGAGCAGATCAAGGCGATTGCCGCGGCCCATGGCGTGAGTGTGAAAGCCGCTGCACTGCAATTCTCCCTGGCTCACCCGGCAGTGGCCGCAGTGATTCCGGGTGCCAGTCGTCCGGGGCGCATTGCTGAAGACGTCGCGGCGTTGTCAGAGAAGATTCCCGCAGCCTTTTGGCAGGCCCTGCGCGAGGCACGATTGATTTCGGCCCGTGCACCGTTGCCGCTCTAACCACAGGAACGCGAACATGAAAATTGATATCAGTGGCAAAGTCGCAATCGTCAGTGGCAGCACCGCCGGCATAGGCCTGGGCATCAGCCAGGCGCTGGCGCAATCCGGCGCTACGGTGGTGGTGATCGGGCGTGAATCGGGCAAGGTCGACGAGGCGCTGGCGACCATTCGCCAGGCCGTGCCCGGCGCGGATCTGCGTGGGCTGGTGGCGGACCTCGGTACGGCCGAGGGCGCTGAAAAGCTGTTCGCCGCCGAGCCGCGCGCCGACATCCTGGTGAACAACCTCGGGATCTTCAACGACGTCGATTTCTTCGACGCCCCCGACAGCGAGTGGACGCGTTTCTACGAGGTCAACGTGATCTCCGGTGTGCGTTTGTCGCGGCATTACACGCCGGGCATGGTCGAGCAGGGCTGGGGCCGGGTGATCTTTGTGTCGTCGGAATCCGGGGTGGCAACGCCGGCTGACATGATCAATTACGGCGTGACCAAAAGCGCCAACCTGGCGGTGTCCCATGGCTTGGCCAAACGCCTGGCGGGCACCGGGGTGACGGTCAATGCGATCCTGCCGGGGCCGACCTTTACCGATGGCCTGGAGCACATGCTCAAGGACGCCGTGGCCAAGTCCGGGCGCAGTGCGCGGGACGAGGCGGATGTGTTTGTGCGCAATGCGCGGCCGACGTCGATCATCCAGCGCGCAGCGAATGTGGATGAAGTGGCGAATCTGGTGGCGTACATTGCTTCACCGTTGTCCTCTGCCACCACCGGTGCCGCGTTGCGGGTCGACGGCGGTGTTGTCGACAGCATGGCGATCTGATTTTTCTTGAATGGTTTGGAGTGTTAATCGTGGCAAAAGCATCTGCTGTTATTGAAATCCCGGTTTCGGCCGAACAGGTTTGGCAATTGGTCGGCGGCTTCAATTCGCTGCCGGACTGGCTGCCCTTTATCGTCAAGAGCGAGCCGAGTGAAGGCGGGCGCGTGCGTCATCTGCAAACGGCGGATGGCGGGGTGGTGGTGGAACGGTTGCAACGCTTTGATGATGCAGCGCGTACCTACAGTTATTCGATCAGCGAGTCGCCGTTTCCGGTGAGTGAGTATCTGGCGACGTTGAAGGTTGAGGCGCTGGGTGACAGCTCCGCGAAGGTGACCTGGTCGGGCGTGTTTACTCCGGAGGCCGGTGTGACGGATGCGGCGGTGGAGGAGTTGTTTACCGGTGTCTACAGCGGCGGGCTGGATGCGTTGCGCGGTAATTTTCCGGGCTGAATGAAGATCAAATGTGGGAGCGGGCTTGCTCGCGAATGCGGTGGATCAGTGCCAGATGGGTTGACTGACACTCCGCATTCGCGAGCAAGCCCGCTCCCACATTGGTTTTGTGGTGTTCTTCAGGCTTCAGGCTTCAGGCTTCAGGCTTCGGGCATCAGTTGTTGGCGGCATTCGAGGATCAGCTTCGCACCGCCTCGTTCGCTGCTGCCGACTTCCAGCTTGAAACCGTGCAGGTTGATGATCGCGGCCACAATCGACAGCCCCAAGCCAAACCCGCCTTGCTGTTGATTGCCTTCGTCCACCCGGTAAAACCGCTGGAACACTGCCGCACGTTCAGCTGCGGGAATCCCGGGGCCGGAGTCGAGCACTTCGATGCGGGTGCTGCCGGCATCGTTCACGCCTCGCAGGATCACTTCGCCGCCCGGCGGGGTGAATTTGATCGAGTTGCTCAGCAGGTTGGCCAGGGCTTCGAACAGCAAGGCGCGATCGCCGGTGATCCACGGTAACGAGGCCGGCACTTGCAGCAGCAGTTCCATCTGGCCTTCTTCTGCCAACGGCAGGTAGAAGTCGTGGAGTTCCTGCAGCAAGGGCAGGGGATCAAGCACCAGGAAGCCCGAGCGGCGCTGATGGTCTTCCAGTTCGGAAATCCGCAGCAGGCCGCGAAAACGCGCCATCAAGGTGTCGGTCTCGGCGATGGCCGCGTCCAGTTGCAGGGCGTGGGGCGCGTCTTCATCAGCCTGTTGCTGGATTCGGTACAGCTGTGCCCGCAGGCGCGTGAGCGGGGTGCGCAGGTCGTGGGCGATGTTGTCGCACACGCCCTTGACCTCGTTCATCAGCTTCTCGATGCGGTCGAGCATCGCGTTGACGATGGCTGCCAGCATGTCCAGTTCGTCGCGTCGGTCGGACAATGGCAAACGGTGGGTCAGGTCGCCGGCCACGATGGCTTCGGCACTCGCCTGGATCCCGCGAATCCGCCGCAACGGGCGCCGCCTGAGCAGGTGCCAGCCGGCCGCGCCGGGAATGATCGTCAGGGTGATGCCCCACAGCAAGGCGTGCAGGATGATCCGCGTCACGCCGAACAGCGAGCCGTTGGCGCGCACCAGGATCAGCCAGCGGCCGTCTTCGGTGTGGGTGGCCACGGCGTCGCAGCTGTCGCGCGGCAGTTTCGGGTCGTCGGAGTCGATGCAGTTGGCCAGGGCGTGGATGTGCCCGTCCATTGGCAGGTCGGGCGGTATCACGCGGATCGGGCCGCTGATGGGGTTGAACTGATTGTCGAACAGGCCGTAGGCGTCAACGCCCTTCATGTCGAAGGTCATGCTGGTGGTCAGGGCTTCCACCAGCTCTTCGCCGTCAAAC
Organism: Pseudomonas sp. D8002; assembly: GCF_013385695.1. NCBI lineage: Bacteria > Pseudomonadati > Pseudomonadota > Gammaproteobacteria > Pseudomonadales > Pseudomonadaceae > Pseudomonas > Pseudomonas sp. D8002. The sequence goes on along the minus strand of NZ_JACAPM010000019.1, from coordinate 101,067 downwards.
CGCTGGAACAGGTGCTGGCGCTGCATCAGGGAGTGGCGCGAGAGGTCGCCCAGGTAACCGGACACCTCGTAGTACAACACGCCCATGAGGATGCAGCTCCAGGCCACGAACAACGAACTGTAGAGCGCCAGCAGCCGGCTGCTGGAAGAGCGCCAGCCTTTAGAGGGGTTCAGCAATGACATACCCGGAACCTCGTACCGTGCGGATCAGCGGCGTGAGGCCCGGCGGGTCGATTTTTTTGCGCAGGCGACCGATGTGCACGTCGATCAGGTTGGTGCCCGGGTCGAAGTGATAACCCCAGACTTCCTCGAAGATCATCATCCGCGAGAGAATTTGCCCGGTGTTGCGCATCAGGAATTCCAGCAGTTTGTATTCGGTCGGCAACAGGCTCAGGGGCTGTTCGGCGCGGCTGGCTTCACGGCTGATCAGATTCAGTTCCAGATCCGCCACGCGCAAGGCAGTTTCAAACTCCTTGACCGTGCTTTTGCGCCGCAGCAGCACTTCGACGCGGGCGGCCATTTCGTCGGAGGCGAACGGTTTGGTCAGGTAGTCATCACCACCGGCCCGCAGGCCACGTACCCGTTCATCCACATCGGAGAGGGCGCTGATCATCAGGATCGGCGTGGATACGCCGATGGTGCGCAGGGTGGTGACGATGGCCAGGCCATCCAGTTCCGGGAGCATGCGGTCGAGGGTGATCAGGTCGTAATCACCGCTGACGGCACGGACCAGGCCTTCGCGGCCATTGTCTACCCAGTCTACGTCCAGTCCATGGCTACTCAGCTCGGCAACGATCTCGCGGGCCGTTACGGCGTCGTCCTCGATGGTCAAAATGCGGGTCATAAGGATTACCTGGTGAGCGATTCACACTGAAGTGCGGGCATTTTGCCAAGAAATGATAGCCCGCTTCCTAAATAAAAATTTATGTAGGCACAAACGACACAATTCACCATAACCCGCTGAATCTGAACGAACGCTGTGTGTGTAGGATTTTTTGCATGCCATGGGGGGCGTACGGGTTATTTCCTACGAGGAATGCAATACGCCCGCCGCTCCGGGCCATTTCTTGCAAGTTGCATGGTTCAAATTAGTTCAACTTAATTAAGTTGTTGAAATATATGAAGTTTTAATTTTCGAGCTTCTGGCACGTCGCCTGCACTGTCCCTTTTGAGACTTGTAACACTATTTTTCATGCCTGGAGCAAAACAACAATGATTACATCCTCATCCACGCTGCAAGAGTCGAGCACGCTCTCCGGGGTTTCCTGGGGCGCGATCTTTGCCGGGGCCGCTGCCGCGGCTGCGCTGTCCTTGATTCTGGTACTGCTGGGCTTCGGCCTGGGCTTTTCGGCGGTGTCGCCGTGGGCCGACAGTGGCATCAGCGCCAAAGGGCTTGGCATTTCTACCATTGTCTGGCTGGCGGTTACGCAAATCATCGCGTCGGGGATGGGCGGTTACATCGCCGGTCGCCTGCGGGTGAAATGGGCCAATATGCACGGCGATGAGGTGTACTTTCGCGACACCGCCCATGGCTTCCTGGCCTGGGCCGTGGCGACACTGGTGACGGCGGTGCTGATCGTCGGTTCGGTCAGCAGTGTGGTCAGCGGTGGTGTGAAGGCCGGTGCCAGTGTGGCCTCGGGTGCCGTCAGTGGCATGAGCCAGGTGGCTGGCGCTGCCTCCAAGGGCGAAGACTTTGGCTACTACGTCGACAGCCTGTTCCGTGATGATCGCCCGGCCGCCGTCAGTGATGACGCGGTGCATGGTGTGGTCGCTCGCATCTTCGCTCGTACCGTGAGCAACAATGGTCAGCTGGCACCTGAAGACCGTGCGTACCTTGCACAGTTGATCAGCCAGCGGACAAACCTCAGCCAGGCCGATGCCGAGGCGCGTGTTGACCAGGTCTATGGCCAGGCTCAAAAAGCGCTGGATGACGCCAAGTTGAAAGCCAAGCAGGCTGCCGACACGGCTGCAAAAGTGGCTGCCTACACGTCGCTGTGGACCTTCGTGGCGCTGTTGATCGGTGCGTTTTTTGCCAGCCTCGCTGCAACCTTTGGTGGTCGTCGCCGGGATGCCGTGGTGTATCTGGAAACCACTCCCCACACCACTTCCGTTCGTTAATTCAAGGAGAACGTCATGCGCTCATTACTGCTGTTTTTCCTCGGTGTGCCTATCCCGGTCATTATCCTGATCGCGATCTTCATGCACTGATCCTCAGGCTTGCTCGGTCCCCATGTGGGAGCGGGCTTGCTCGCGAAAGCGGTGTATCAGTCACATATGGATTGGCTGATACACCGCTTTCGCGAGCAAGCCCGCTCCCACATTTTGTTTTGTGTCGTTGCTGCATTCCGGGCGAAGGCGAAATCTCCGGATTTTGTTAATTGTTGCTTAACCGCCTTTTGGCTAAGCTCCCGTCCCATGAGCCGCTATCTGCGTTTTTTCCTGGTCCTGCTGTTGAGTCTTGCGCTTCCCCTGACCGGGATGGCGGGTGTGCCGTCGAGCACCGAGCCGTGCCCGATGCAGATGTCCGACATGCAGATGATGAGCGACATGGCCCCTGACTGTTGCCAGGACGGCGCAGCCGCCGACCACGGCAAAAGCTGCAAGCCCGGCCAGGAGTGCAAGACCGGCGGCATGCTGCAATTGTCGATGCCGGTGCTCAAGGCCCCGGTGACTGCTTCCAATGCGCTGGTTGTCAGCGTCTCTTCCGACTTCATTCCCGACCGCACGCCGTCCGGCGTCTGGCGCCCGCCCCGTAGCTGAATCCTGTTGCACCTGAAGACTCGTCCCTGAACCGGGACGGCCTTGCTGTGGGCCGCGTAAAGCGGTGCGCAGCGCAACAGAACAGGACACTTCAAGATGAATTTCCTATGCGTGCGTGCCTTGGTGATGGGCGTGCTGGCGTGGCCGACGCTGGCGTCTGCGCTGACCCTGGATGAGGCCTTGCGCCTGGCGCAAAACAACGCGCCGTCGCTGACGGCTGAATCCTCCAAATTGCAGGCCGCGACCCAGGCGGCGATTCCGGCCGGCGAACTGCCGGACCCGAAACTGGTAGTAGGCCTGCAAAATTTCCCCGTCGGCGGGCCCAATCGCGGCACGTTGTATGGCGATGACATGACCGAGCAAATGATCGGCATCCAGCAACAAGTGCCCAGCCGCGACAAGCGCAAGGCACGGGTTGAGTTGGCGTCGGCCAGCGTGGACACGGCTGCCGCCGAAGGCCGGATCGAGCGCTTGAATGTGCGTCAGGCCACCGCCCAGGCGTGGATTCGCGCTTATGCGGTGGAGCGCAAAGAGGCACTGTTCAAGGACTTCTATCAGCAGAATCGCCTGCTGCAAGACACCGTGCGTGCGCAACTGGCCGGCGGTCGCGGGCAGCCTTCCGACGCTGTGATCCCGAAGCAGGAAGCGGCTGACCTGGCCGAGCGCGAGGATGAGCTGATCCAGCAACGCGCCCAGGCCCGGGCGGCCCTCAAGCGCTGGATCGGCCCGGCCGCCAGCGAAGCCCCCAGCGGGCAATTGCCGAACTGGAAAATCGACACCACCGGCTTCACCCACAACCTGCACCAGCACCCGGTTCTGCAAGCCTTTGCACCGCGCACCCGCGAGGCCGAAGCCCGGCTGAACGAGGCCAGGGCGCAAAAGACCTCGGACTGGAGTTGGGAAGTGGACTACCAGCACCGAGGCCGTGAGTACGGCGACATGGTCAGCCTGCAATTCACCTTCGATTTGCCGATCTTCCCCGGTCGCCGACAAAACCCCGGTATCGCCGCCAAGCAGGCCGAACTCGACCAACTGGACGCCGAACGCGAAGCCAAGACCCGTGAACATACCCAGGAACTCGAAGACGACCTGGCCAACTACCAGCGCCTGGACCGCGCCGTGCAGCGCAGCCAGGACAGCCTGGTGCCGCTGGCCGAGGAGAAATTGTCGCTGAGCCTGGCGGGGTATCGCGCGGGCAAGGGCGACCTGATGAGCGTGGTCAGCGCCCGCCGCGAGTGGGTCGAGGCGCGCTTCAAACAGATTGACGCCATTGAGCAGCGTGCCCTGACCGGCGCCCAGCTGTATTTCGCTTACGGGGAACCCGCCAATGAATAACCGAATCGTGAATATGGCCCTGTTGGGCGGCGTCCTGCTGCTGGGTCTGGGTGGCGGCTATTGGCTGGCGCAGACACGCGAGGCACAGCCGGCCATGGTCGGGACGAGGCGGGCGCCGGACGAGAAAAAGGCGCTGTACTGGTACGACCCGATGTACCCGCAGCAAAAATTCGACAAGCCGGGCAAGTCGCCCTTCATGGACATGCAACTGGTGCCGCGCTACGCCGGTGGCGCCGAGGAGAGTGCGGCGATTCAGGTCGACCCCAGCCTGACCCAGAACATCGGCGTGCGCCTGGCGAGCGTCAGCCGTGGGGTGCTGGCGTCGAGTCTTGAGCTGTCGGGAATCCTCGCCTTCAACGACCGCGATGTGGCGGTGGTGCAGGCGCGGGCTGCCGGATTTGTCGAGCGGGTTTACGCCCGTGCGCCGGGGGATGTGCTCAAGGCTCAGGCGCCCCTGGCGGACATTCTGGTGCCGGAATGGGCTGCCGCGCAGGAAGAGTTTCTTGCCCTGCGCCACAGCGATCCCGGCCTGTTGGCTGCCGCCCGCCAGCGTCTGCGCTTGAGCGGAATGCCTGCCGGGTTGATCACGCAGATGGAGCGCAGCGGCCGGGTGCAATCGGTGATGACCATCACCACCCCGCTGGGCGGCGCGTTGCAAACCCTCGACGTACGCGAAGGCATGACTGTCGCGGCGGGCCAAACCCTGGCGCGGGTCAATGGCCTGGGCACCGTGTGGCTGCAGGTCGCCGTGCCTGAAGCCCAGGGCGCCGCGCTGGCCGTTGGGCAAACGGTCGAGAGCCGTTTTGTCGGGTTGCCGGGACAAGTCGTCAAAGGCACCGTCGCCGCGATTCTGCCGGCAACCGCCATGGACAGCCGCACCGTGCAGGTTCGGGTCGAACTGCCCAACCCTGACGGTATGTTGCGCCCCGGTATGACCGCCCAGGTGCGCCTGGCCCAATCCAGCGGCCAATCGGTGCTGTTGCTGCCGAGCGAGGCGTTGATTCGCACCGGCAAACGCGTGCTGGTGATGGTGGCCGAGGAGGGCGGGCGATATCGCCCGGTAGAAGTCCAGGTAGGTGCAGAAAACCAGGACAACACCGTCATCCTCGCCGGCCTGCAGGAAGGCCAGCAGGTGGTGGCCTCCGGTCAATTTCTGCTGGACTCCGAAGCAAGTTTGAAGGGAATTACCACTCAATCGTCCGGCGGTTTTTCAGATGAGGGGGCCATGGACGGCATGAGCATGCAACCGGGAGCCCGGCCATGATCGCCCTGTTGATTCGCTGGTCGGTGGCCAACCGCTTTTTGGTGTTGTTGGCGACTTTATTCGTGACGGCCTGGGGTTTGTGGTCGATCCAGAACACCCCGGTGGACGCCTTGCCGGACCTGTCGGATGTGCAGGTGATCATCCGCACGCCGTACCCGGGCCAGGCCCCGCAGATTGTCGAGAACCAGGTCACTTACCCGATGACCACCACCATGCTCTCGGTGCCGGGTGCGAAGACCGTGCGCGGCTTTTCGTTCTTCGGCGACAGCTACGTCTACGTGCTGTTCGACGAGGGCACCGACCTGTATTGGGCGCGCTCGCGGGTGCTGGAATACCTGAGCCAGTTGCAGGCGCGTTTGCCGGCATCGGCCAAGCCGGCGCTGGGCCCGGATGCCACCGGTGTCGGCTGGATCTACCAGTACGCGCTGGTGGACCGCACCGGCAAACACGACCTGGCGCAACTGCGCTCGTTGCAGGACTGGTTCCTCAAGTTCGAGCTCAAGACCCTGCCCAATGCCGCCGAAGTGGCGACCATCGGCGGCCAGGTCAAGCAGTACCAGGTGCAGATCGACCCGCTGGCCCTGGCCAGTCGCGGCATCACCCAGGCCCAGGTGGTGGAAGCCATCGGCAAGGCCAACCAGGAAACCGGCGGTTCGGTGCTGAACATGGGTGAGTCGGAATACATGGTGCGTGCGTCCGGCTACCTGAAAACCCTGGAGGACTTTCGCGGCATTCCCCTGCGGCTCGACACCCACAACGTGCCGGTGACCCTTGGGGATGTAGCGACGATCCAGCTGGGCCCGGACATGCGCCGGGGCATCAGTGAACTGGATGGCGAAGGCGAGGCGGTGGGCGGCGTGGTGATCCTGCGCAGCGGCAAGAACGCCCGCGAGGCCATCGCGGCGGTCAAGGCCAAGCTGGAGCAACTGCAAACCAGCCTGCCGCCCGGGGTGGAAATCGTCACCACCTACGATCGCAGCAAACTCATCGATCGCGCCGTGGACAACCTCAGCCACAAGCTGCTCGAAGAGTTCCTGGTGGTGGCGCTGGTGTGCGGGATCTTCCTGTGGCACCTGCGCTCCTCGCTGGTGGCGATCATTTCGTTGCCGGTGGGGGTGTTGATTGCCTTTATCGTCATGCGCTTCCAGGGCATCAACGCGAACATCATGTCCCTGGGCGGGATTGCGATTGCCATCGGCGCGATGGTCGATGGCGCGGTGGTGATGATCGAGAATGCCCACAAGAAAATCGAAGCCTGGCACCACGCGCATCCGAACCAGGAGTTGAAGGGGGAGGCGCATTGGAAGGTCATCACCGATGCGGCAGTGGAGGTGGGGCCGGCGTTGTTTTTCTGCCTGCTGATCATCACCTTGTCGTTTATCCCGGTGTTCACCCTACAAGCCCAGGAAGGCCGCTTGTTCGGGCCGCTGGCCTACACCAAGACCTATGCCATGGCCGCTGCGGCGGGGTTGTCGGTGACCCTGATCCCGGTGCTGATGGGCTACTGGATTCGCGGGCGTATTCCCGATGAGCAACGCAACCCGCTGAATCGCGGCCTGATGAAACTCTACCAACCGGCCCTCGACGCGGTGTTGCGCTGGCCGCGCATGACCTTGCTGGTCGCGCTGCTGATGGTCGCCAGTGCGCTATGGCCGGTGTCGCACCTGGGCGGTGAATTCCTGCCGCCGCTGGATGAGGGTGACCTGTTGTATATGCCGTCGGCGTTGCCTGGTTTGTCGACGCAAACTGTCGGCGCATTGCTGCAACGTACCGACCGCTTGATCAAGAGCGTGCCGGAAGTCGCCCACGTGTTCGGCAAGGCCGGCCGCGCCGAAACCGCCACCGACCCGGCGCCGCTGGAAATGTTCGAAACCACCATCGAGTTCAAGCCGCGAGACCAATGGCGGCCGGGCATGACCCCGGAAAAACTGGTGAAGGAACTCGACCGAGTGGTGCAGGTGCCGGGGCTGACCAACATCTGGATTCCGCCGATCCGCAACCGCATCGACATGCTCGCCACCGGGGTCAAAAGCCCGATCGGCGTGAAGGTCGCGGGTTCCAGCCTGATGGACATCGACGCCGTGACCCAGGCCGTGGAAAAGGTCGCCAAGACGGTGCCCGGCGTCAGCTCGGCGCTGGCGGAACGCCTGACGGGCGGGCGCTACATCGACGTGGATATCGACCGCCCGGCCGCCGCGCGTTATGGCCTGAACATCACCGATGTGCAGTCCATTGTCTCCGGGGCGATTGGCGGGGAAAACATCGGCGAGACCGTCGAAGGCTTGGCGCGGTTTCCCATCAACCTGCGCTACCCGAAAGAATGGCGCGACTCGGTGAGCGCGTTGAGCAACCTGCCGATCTATACGCCGTCGGGCAGCCAGATCACCCTGGGCACCGTGGCCAGGATCAAGGTCAGCGAAGGCCCGCCGATGCTCAAGAGCGAAAACGCCCGGCCTTCCGGCTGGGTGTACATCGACGTGCGCGACCGCGACCTGGCGTCGGTGGTGAAGGACTTGCGTGAAGCGATCAACCAGAACGTGCAACTGCAACCGGGCATGAGCCTCAGCTACTCGGGGCAGTTCGAGTTCCTGGAGCGGGCCAATGAACGCCTGAAACTGGTGGTGCCGGCGACTTTGCTGATCATCTTCGTGCTGCTGTACCTGACGTTCCGGCGGGTGGATGAGGCGCTGCTGATCCTCGCCACGTTGCCGTTCGCGCTGACGGGTGGGGTGTGGTTGCTGTACTGGCTGGGCTTCAACCTGTCGGTGGCGACGGGTGTTGGATTTATCGCGTTGGCGGGGGTGTCGGCGGAGTTCGGCGTGATCATGCTGCTGTATTTGAAAAACGCCTGGGCCGAACGCCAGGGAGGAGGGGACCAGGCCCTGCTGGAAGCCATCACCGAAGGTGCCGTATTACGCGTGCGGCCCAAGGCGATGACCGTGGCCGTAATCATCGCCGGCTTGCTGCCGATCCTTTTAGGCGGCGGCACCGGCAGCGAAGTCATGAGCCGGATTGCCGCGCCCATGATTGGCGGCATGCTCACAGCGCCCTTGCTCTCCCTCTTCGTCATCCCGGCGGCATATAGGCTAATGCGCAAATCCAAAAGCTAACGACAATCAAATGTGGGAGCGGGCTTGCTCGCGAAAGCGGTGTGTCAGTCGCCAGATGCCGTGGCTGACCCACCGCGTTCGCGAGCAAGCCCGCTCCCACATTTAGACCTCATTCAGCCTGACCCACCGCTCCTCCTTGGCCGCCACCCGAATCGCCGTGGCCAACCGCTCAATCTCCCAAGCCGCCGCAAAATCCGTCCCGTCACTGCCCTTGCCGGCCAACGCCATCACCAACTCATGCACCTCCAGCGTCTTCAACTCGTTGTACCCCAACTGATGCCCCGGCGCCGGACTGAACGCCGCATACCCTGGCAACGAAGGCCCCGCCAACACCCGCTGAAACCCCTCCTGCCCAACCCGAAACAGCTGCAACTCATTCAACCGTTCCTGATCAAACAACAACGTGCCCCGCGTGCCACTGATCTCAAAGCTCAGGTGATTCTTATACCCATGCTTCAGCCAGCTACTGCTCACCGTCCCCCGTGCCCCATTGGCAAACCGCAACAACGCATGCACCTGGTCATCCACCGCAATCTCCCGCAGCGTCTCACTCCCGGCGGTGGCAGGCCGCTGCCCGTGCACCGTTTGCGTATCGGCACACACACTCACCACATCCCCCACCAAATAGCGCGCCATGGACAGTAAATGACTGCCCAGATCCGCCAACGCACCGCCGGCATGTCCCACCTCACAGCGCCACGACCACGGCGACGCCGAATCCGCCATGAAATCCTCGCTGAATTCCCCCTGAAAACTGATGATTTCCCCCAACTCACCGCGGGCGATCAACTGCCGGGCCAAACCAATCATCGGGTTGTGCTGATAGTTGTAACCCACCCGCGTCACCACCCCGGCCTTGCTCGCCGCATCACGCATCGCGGCCGCCTGCTCCAGGCTCACCGCCAGCGGCTTCTCGCAATACACCGCCTTGCCTGCCGCCAGTGCAGCCATGGCCATGGGGTAGTGCAAATGGTTGGGAGTAGTGATGGCGACAACATCCACCTTGGGATCGTCAATCAACTGCTGCCAGTCGCCATGGGCCTGGGCAAACCCCCAGTCAGCGGCGCAGCGTATTGCGCGCTCGGTATCGGCATCGGCCAGGGCGGCCAGCGTGAGCTTCACCGGCAGCTCGAACACCGCCCGCGCGTTATTAAACGCCAAGGCGTGGGCACGCCCCATAAAGCCTGTACCAATCAGGCCGATTCCGAGTTCGCGCATAGCCGGGTTCCTTCGAATTATTGTATTGAGAAGCCTATTTATGGAATAAATATTCCCAAAACTCAACACATAGAATAAAAATTCATTCCAAGGCCCACACCTCCCCCGTGGCGAGGGAGCTTGCTCCCGCTGGGCTGCGCAGCGGCCCCAAAAAGCGTAGGAGCGCTGCGCACTCCAGCGGAAGCAAGCCCCCTCACCCCAACAGCCCCCCTCCACGGATCACCGCCGCTGATAGCACTACATTCAGCACCGACCCAAACCCCTCCAGTTAACAAAACATAACGTAGCGCCGATTGTCAGACGATTCCAAAGCCCGCTAGGATGGCCCAGCTTGCCCAAGGCGCTCTAGATTGCAGGTTTCAGGGCTCCCCACGGCAAGACGACCTAACAATAATAAATGGGAGAAAGGTCTATGAGTGAGCCTGTCATGGGTGTGGTGTTTTTCCGCCCGAAGGCCACGCGCAGGGTCGCATTGCTGGCCACAGCGCTCTCGTTGCTGGGGGTTGTCGCGTTGTCGACACCGGCCCATGCCGCCACAGAAACCACCGCCGCCGCGGTGTTCGCCATTGACTCCCCCAAGGCCGCCAAAAGCCTGATGATCGACGTGGTCCACGCAGGCAAGCGCCTGGTCGCGGTCGGTGATCGCGGGCACATCCTCTATTCCGACGACCAGGGTGTCACCTGGACCCAAGCCAAAGTCCCCACCCGGCAACTGCTGACCGCCGTGTTTTTCGCCGACGACCAACACGGCTGGGCGGTGGGCCATGACGCACAGATCCTCGCCACCACCGACGGCGGCATGACCTGGACCCAACAATTCCAGGACCTCAAGCGCGAAGCACCGCTGCTCGACGTCTGGTTCAAGGACGCCAGCAACGGCTTTGCCGTGGGTGCCTACGGTGCGCTGATCGAAACCACCGACGGGGGCAAGACCTGGGACGACGTCAGCGACCGCCTCGACAACGAAGACCAATACCACCTCAACGCCATCGCCCAGGTGAAAGATGCCGGGCTGTTTATCGTCGGTGAGCAGGGCAGCATGTTCCGCTCCCATGACGAGGGGCAAACCTGGGAAAAACTCGAAGGCCCCTACGAGGGCTCGCTGTTCGGCGTGATCGGCACCGCCCAGGCGCAGACGCTGTTGGCCTACGGCCTGCGTGGCAACCTGTTCCGCTCCACGGATTTTGGCAGCACCTGGGAGCCGGTGGAGCTGAACGCCACTCGTGGCGCGCTGGAGTTCGGTTTGTCGGGGGCGACCCTGCTGGACGACGGTTCCATCGTGGTAGTGGGCAACGGTGGCAGCGTGGTGGTCAGCCACGACGACGGCCTGACCTTCAGCGTATTCAATCGCCCGGACCGCATTTCGCTGTCGGCGGTCACCGCGGCGGGCAACGGCAACTTGATTCTGGCGGGGCAGGGCGGCGTTCGCGTGGCCAGTCCAACCGGCGCCGAGCCGACAAAACAATAAGAAGGCGGGGACACAATGAGCAGTCATCACAACGACAAGGCCACGTTTCTCGAGCGCCTGATTTTCAATAACCGCCCGGCAGTCATCACGATCTGCCTGCTGGTGAGTATTTTCCTGTTCTGGCAGGCGACGTTGATTCGCCCGTCCACCAGCTTCGAAAAAATGATCCCCCTCCAGCACCCCTTCATTGAGAGGATGATGGAGCACCGCAACGACCTGGCGAACCTGGGCAACACGGTGCGCATCTCGGTGGAAGCCAAGGACGGTGACATCTTCACGAAGGAGTACATGGAGACCCTGCGCCAGATCAACGACGAGGTGTTCTACATCTCCGGCGTCGACCGCTCCGGCCTCAAGTCCCTGTGGAGCCCCAGCGTGCGCTGGACCGAAGTTACCGAAGAAGGCTTTGCCGGCGGTGAAGTGATCCCGCAGAGCTACAACGGCTCGCCGGAAAGCCTCGACCAGTTGCGCAACAACGTGCTGAAGTCCGGGCAGGTCGGTCGGTTGGTGGCCAACGACTTCAAGTCGAGCATCGTCGACATTCCGCTGCTGGAGTCCTATCCGGACCCACAGGACCAGGGCAAGCTGCTGGCCCTGGACTACCGCAAGTTCTCCCATGAGCTCGAAGACAAGATCCGCGACAAGTTCGAAGCGCAGAACCCCAACGTCAAGATCCACATTGTCGGTTTCGCCAAGAAGGTCGGCGACCTGATCGACGGCCTGGTGATGGTGGTGATGTTCTTCGGTATCGCCTTCGTCATCACCCTGGTGCTGCTGCTGTGGTTCACCAACTGCCTGCGCAGTACCGTCGCGGTGTTGAGCACCACGCTGGTGGCGGTGATCTGGCAGCTCGGGCTGATGCATGCCCTGGGTTTCGGGCTGGATCCCTACTCGATGCTCGTGCCGTTCCTGATCTTCGCCATCGGTATTTCCCACGGCGTACAGAAGATCAACGGCATCGCCCTGCAATCCAGTGATGCCGACAACGCCCTGACCGCGGCCCGGCGTACCTTCCGCCAGCTGTTCCTGCCGGGCATGATCGCGATCCTCGCCGATGCGGTCGGTTTTATCACCCTGTTGATCATCGATATCGGCGTGATCCGCGAGCTGGCAATCGGTGCTTCGGTGGGGGTGGCGGTCATCGTGTTCACCAACCTGATCCTGCTGCCGGTGGCGATCTCCTATGTCGGCATCAGCAAGCGCGCCATCGCCAAGAGCAAGAAGGATGCGCACCGCGAACACCCGTTCTGGCGCCTGCTGTCGAAGTTCGCCAGCCCCAAGGTCGCGCCGGTGTCGATAGCCCTGGCGCTGATCGCCTTCGGTGGCGGCCTCTGGTACAGCCAGAACCTGAAGATCGGTGACCTCGACCAGGGTGCACCCGAACTGCGTCCTGACTCGCGCTACAACAAGGACAACAACTTCATCATCAACAACTACTCCACCAGCTCCGACGTGCTGGTGGTGATGGTCAAGACCCCGCCCGAAGGCTGCTCGCGGTATGAAGCCATGGCGCCCATCGACCAGTTGATGTGGAAGATGCAGAACACCGAGGGCGTGCAGTCGGCCATCTCGCTGGTGACCGTGTCCAAGCAGATGATCAAGGGCATGAACGAGGGCAACCTGAAATGGGAAACCCTGTCGCGCAACCCGGACGTGCTGAACAACTCCATTGCCCGTGCCGATGGCCTGTATAACAACAATTGCTCCCTGGCGCCGGTGCTGGTGTTCCTCAACGACCACAAGGCCGAAACCCTCGACCGCGCGGTGCATGCGGTGCAGGACTTCGCCAAGGAGAACAACAAGGACGGCCTGGAATTCATCCTCGCCGCCGGTAACGCCGGGATCGAGGCGGCCACCAACGAGGTGATCAAGGAGTCCGAGCTGACCATCCTGATCCTGGTTTACCTGTGCGTGGCCACCATGTGCATGATCACCTTCCGCTCGTGGGCGGCGACCCTGTGCATCGTGCTGCCGCTGGTGCTGACCTCGGTGCTGGGCAACGCGCTGATGGCGTTCATGGGCATCGGTGTCAAGGTCGCGACCTTGCCGGTGGTGGCGCTGGGGGTGGGGATCGGCGTGGACTACGGCATCTACATCTACAGCCGCCTGGAGAGTTTCCTGCGGGCCGGCCTGCCGTTGCAGGAAGCCTATTACCAGACGCTCAAGTCCACCGGTAAAGCCGTGCTGTTCACCGGCCTGTGCCTGGCAATCGGCGTATGCACCTGGATCTTCTCGGCCATCAAGTTCCAGGCCGACATGGGGCTGATGCTGACCTTCATGCTGCTGTGGAACATGTTCGGCGCGCTGTGGCTGCTGCCGGCGCTGGCACGCTTCCTGATCAAGCCCGAGAAGCTGGCGGGGCAGAAAGGCAATTCGCTGTTCGCCCACTGATCCAACGCTGTTTGCCAAAACGCCGTGGCCTGTGCCACGGCGTTTTGCATTGCGCGGGCTTAGGCCGATGCAACGATTTGACCTATCATGAGGTCTTTCCTCTTGATGATTGATGGTTATGACTGCCGACACCGCTACCTTGCCCGACGCTTTTGAAGACTGCCAGATGGTCGAAATCGATGGCCTGCACAGCTTCGATTTCAGCCTGGATGACCAGACGTTATCGATCATCTGCATGGACGGTCGCGTCGAGAAGCGCTGGAGTTTCACCCTGGAGCAAGTCAAGGCGGCGACCTTTGATCAAACCCTGCAAAGCTGGACACTTACCGATGACAAGGGCGAACACCGCCTGGTCTGCATGAGCGGCGTCACCGGCAACAATAATGACGAGGATGAAGCGGATGATGATGCGTAAATTCTGGCCCCTGCTGATGGCCGGCAGCGTAGGCGCAATGTCGGTCCAGGCTGCGCCGGTGGACACCTATGAGTTGCTGGTGGGCAGCTACACCGCCGGCACCAGTGAAGGTATCTACCGCTTGCAGTTCGACAGCCGTACCGGGCAGTTCAACGGCCAGCCGGTGCTCGCCGCCAAGGCGGCCAACCCGTCGTGGCTGACCCTGTCCAAGGACCAGAAGCACCTGTTTGTGGTCAACGAAAACGGCCCGGGCCAAAAAGACCCGGTGGGGCGCGTCAGCAGCTACAGCATCGACCCGAAGAACCATCAACTGACCCTGATCAACCAGGTGCAGAGCCTGGGCAACGAGCCGACCCATTCCAGCCTGGCCAGTGATGGGCGCTATCTGTTCGTGGCCAACTATTCAGTGCTGGAAGATCCGGGCGGCAGCCTCGCGGTGCTGCCGGTAGATGCCCAGGGCAAGCTGTCGCCGCCAGTGCAGTTGAGCGGGCACCCGGCCAGCCGGGTCAACCCGGAGCGCCAGGCGTCCAACCACGTGCATTCGGTGGTGTCTTCGCCGGACGGCAAATACGTGTTTGTCCAGGACCTGGGGGCGGACAAGATCTTTGCCTACCACTACGACCCCAAGGCCAACCATGAACTGCCGCTGACCCCGGCCGACCCTGCGTTTGTGCAATTGCCACCGGGCAGCGGTCCGCGGCACCTGCTGTTCACCGCAGACGGCAAGCACGCGTGGCTGACCACCGAGATGAGCGCGCAAGTGGCGGTGTTCGACTACAACGATGGCAAGCTGACCCAGAAGCAACTGGTCAACTTCGCGGATGGCCAGCCGGTGTCCGACAAGGCCGGTGCTGCACTGCACACCTCAAGCGACGGCAAGTTCCTCTACGTGAGCAACCGTGGCACCGCCAACCAGATGTTGGTGTTTGCCATCGACCCGGCCACTGCGCAGCTCAAAGAGATCCAGCGCCGATCGGTGGAAGGTGACCATCCCCGGGAGTTCGCCCTGGACCCCAGCGGCAAGTTCCTGCTGATCGCCAACCAGAAGAGCAACGAGATTGTGGTCGTCGAGCGCGATCCCAAGACCGGTCTTTTGGGCAAAACCGTGCAGAAACTGGCGATTGATGCCCCCAGCGACCTCAAGTTCCTGGTGCGGCAATAAGCCACAGGCCCCGCAGTGCGGGGCCTGACTTGTTGTATTAATACTATTAATAGCGGCTAGTGTTTCAATGAATTTCTAAGGCTATCCCCTCGGGCGTAAGTTTGGTTCCAAGGCCAACACAGGCCACCAAGCCAACCGAACACAAGGGTTACCGACATGAACTTCAATCTTTTCTCGATCATCGCCGCTTCCGCTGTTTCCGCCACCGTAGCGTTGCCAGCCAGCGCCAGTGTTGAAATCAGCAGCAAAAAAACCAGCACCAGCGCCTACACCCAGAAATACCTGCAACAAAGCGCCAACTTCTATGCAGCGCTGGACCACAAAATCCAGAACTGATCTTGAAGCTGATGAAGATCAAATGTGGGAGCGGGCTTGCTCGCGAAAGCGCCGGGTCAGTCTATACATGGGCTGACTGATACACCGCCTTCGCGAGCAAGCCCGCTCCCACATTTTGTCCTGCGACAGTCTCAGGTTTTTGCCATCACGGCGATGAACAACGGCGATTCCAGGAAGCGTTGCAACCAGTCCTGCAACCGCGGATAGGGCGCCCGGGCAAACCACTCCCGATCCACATGGGCAAACTGCCGCACAAACGGTGCAAGTGCCACATCCGCCAGGCTCAAATGCCCGGCCAGCAAATACTCCCGCTCCGCCAGCAACCCCTCCAGCTTCATCAAAAATACCTCACCCTCGGCCCGATAATGCTCCATCGGATACTCCGGATAGCGCTCGGCATACTTGTATCGATTCAATTGATGTTTGAAGCCCTGATCATTCTCTTCAATCAGCGCCTGCGTCGCCCGATCATCCCCAAGCAACCAACCCTCAGGATCGTTCTGTGCCAGTGCCCAGCGCATGATCGCCAGGCTTTCATCGATCACCCGGCCATCCACGCTCAGCACCGGCACCGTGCCTTTGGGTGACAACGCCAGCATCTCAGCCGGCTTGGCCTTGAGGCTGACCTCGATGATCTGCACCGCCACCCCTGAATACCGCAGGGCCATCCGCGCCCGCATTGCATAGGGGCAACGGCGGAACGAATACAACACGGCCTCGCTCACTTGACCTCCAGGGTGCTCAAGCCATTGCCCTGGCGCTTGACCTGAATCTGCACCGGAATCCGCTCGTGCATTTCCTGCACATGGGAAATCACCGCCACCTTGCGGCCTTGGGCCTGCAAGCCGTCGAGGGCGTCCATCGCCAGTTGCAGCGACTCGGGGTCGAGACTGCCGAAGCCTTCGTCGATAAACAGCGACTCGATCTTCAACGTGCTCGACGCCATCGACGCCAGGCCCAAGGCCAGGGCCAGTGAGACGAGGAATGTCTCGCCACCCGACAACGAATGCACCGAGCGCAATTCGTCGCCCATTTCCGTGTCGAGCACCAGCAGGCCGAGCATGCTCCCGCCGCGTTTGAGGCGGTAGCGGCGCACCAGTTGGCGCAGTTGGACGTTGGCGTGGTGCACCAGCAGGTCGAGGTTGTAGGCCTGGGCGATCTTGCGGAAGGTATCGCCGGTGGCCGAACCGATCAGTGCATTCAGACGTGCCCAGCGTTGCCATTCTTCGTAGGCCTTGGCGATCTCTGCTGCCAGGGCCTGGTTGGCATCCTGGCGGCGCTGGTCGTCAGCCTGGCGGGCACGCAGTTCGGCGCAGTCTTTTTCGCCAATGGCCAACGCGGCGTTGAGTTCGGCCAGGGCGTCGTCCAGCTGCTCGGCTTCAAGGTTGCCGTTGTGCAGCGCCTGGTGATCCTTGAGCCGTTGTTCGCGCTCCTGCAGCAACACCTTCGCCTGTTCGACCGCTTTTTCGCTGTGTTGCAGTTGCTGGCGCAGTTCGGCCACCTGCGGTTCATCGAAGCCCACCAGCCGTGCCAGGCCATCGTCATCGAGCTCCGGGTGCAAGGCGCGCCAGTCGTTCAGGCGCGTGCTGAGGGCCAGGTGCTCGGTGTCCAGGGATTGTTGGCGCTCTTGCAGCGACTTGAGGTCGGCAGCCAGTTGGATCAACTGGTTGCGGGTGTCCTGCAACTGCTGGTTGGCCTCGCTCTCATGCTGGCGAGCCTGCTCGACGGCCTGGTCCAGCTGCTGTTGCCAGTGCTCGGCGCTGGGTTTTTCGCCCAGCAGGCCGGCGAGCTTTTCCTCGGCCGCGTGTTGCAGGGCGCTCTGTTCGGCGAGCTGTTTGTGCAAAGTCTCCAGCTGCTGCTGGCGGTGTTGCTGGCGGTCCTGCTCTTTCTCGATGGCTTGCTGGCGCTGTAGCTGCTCGGCCAATTCTTCCTTTTGGTTGTCGAGCTGTTCCAGGCGCTGGCTGACCTGCTGGTCGAGCAACATGAAGGTCGCCGCCGGCTCGCTGCGCAGGCCTTCGAGGGTCTCGGTGGGGAGCAGGCTGGCGAAGGCGTTGAGTTCTTCGTCCAGGCGTTCGCGGTCGTTGGACAGTTCCCGTTGCTGGTCGATCAGTAACTGGCGCGCCTGTTGGCTGGCGTCCTGGGCGGCTTGCAGTTGTTGCTGCAAACGCCCGGCGTTCTGTTGCAGGTTGAGCAGGGCGCCCTGGCGTTGCTCGTCCTGGGTGAGGCTCTGGCTGAGCTGGCTCAGTTGCTGGGCGAGCCAGGCGTCGCGCTTGGCCGCGTCCTGGTTGAACAGCGAGGCCGACAGCGGATGGGCTTCAAGGCTTGGCAGCAAGGCCTGCAACTGGCTGGCGAGTTGCTCCTGTTGTTGCAGGAATTCCTTTTGCTGGGCGATCAGGCCGCCCACTTCGCCACGCAGGTCAGTGAGTTTTTCCTTGAGCACATCCACGGCTTGCTGCGCGTTGGCTTCTTCGCTTTCGTCGTGGCGGGTCAGGCTTTGCAGCATGGCTTCGGGCTGGTGATACGGGTGCTCGACGCTGCCGCACACCGGGCACGGCTGCTCATCCTGCAGCTGGCCGCGCAATTCCTCGACGCTGGCACTGCGGGCCAGGCGCTGGCGCTCCAGCAGTTGCTTGGTGACGGTCAGGGTCTGTTCGGCGACGGCCAACTCGGCCTTGGCCTGCAAGCCGCTCTGGTTCAACAGTTCGCGTTGTTGCTGGGCGAGGGTCTGCTTTTGCGTCAGGGCCTGGCTCTGGCTGTCGAGTTGCTGATGGCTGTTCCACAGCCGCGCCAGGTCCTCAAACGCGCGATGTTGCTTGCGGTTGTCCTGGAGCAGGCTGCCGAGCAACTGGATCTGTTCGGCCACTGCATGGGGTTCGGCGCCGGCTTCGTGGTACAGCAGGTCAAGGGCTTCGCGTTGCTCGGTCCATTTTTCACCGAGACGGGTGGCGCGCTCTTCCAGTTGTGGCAGTTCGGCCTGGCCTTTATTGAGGCGATTGCCGATCAGCATCAGCTGTTGCAAGCGGTCGCGGTAGGCGCTCCAGGCCTCACTCAACGGCGCGAGGGCGGCGCTGCGTTCAAGCTCTGCGGCGAGCCGGTGCAGGCGCTCGGCGACAACTTTCTGCTTGTCGAGCAAGCCGGTCAACGTCGCCTGGCCTTCCACGCAGGCAGCTTCACCCAGCTGTTTCTCTTCGCTGCGTTTGGCCAGTTCGCGGGTCAAGTGGGCGAGGGTGGTTTGCTCCTCGAAGGCCTGGCGCAGCAAGGGCACAGCGTCGGCTTGCTGCTTGAGGGCCTGGGCGAGGGCGGCTTGCACGTCGGCCTGTTGCTGTTGCAGTTGGGTCTGGCGGGTGTGCAACGCGGTTTGTTGCTCAAGGTGCTGCTGGATCTGCGCGGCAAGGGGCTGCAGCTGCGTGGTCAGTTCGGCCTGGCGGGCGAAGTGGTGACGTTGCGGCGCCAGTTGTTCCAGGCGGCTGAGGTCCAGGCGCTGCGGGCCCTGGCTTGCCCAGTGTTGCTGGGCCTGTTGCAGTTGCTCGACCGCACTTTGTTGGCGCTCCTGCCACTCTCGCAGTTCCTTCAGCCAGGTGTGCTGCAACTCGAGTTGCTTGAGTTGCGCCTGCTGGGTCTTGAGCTGTTGCTGTGCGGCGGCCAGTTGTGCGTCGAGTTCGGCGCGGGCCTCGGGGGCCAGCGGGGTGACGCCGGTGGCCTGGTCCTGCAGGTGTTTGTGGGCGTCCCGGGCGTCCTTGGCCTTGTCGAAGGCGCGGCGACCGAGTTGGGTGTAGAGCGCCGTGTCGGTGAGCTTTTCCAGCAGTTCGCTGCGCTCGTTGTCGTTGGCCTTGAGGAACGCGCTGAACTCACTTTGCGCGAGCAACACCGCGCGGGTGAACTGCTCGAAGTTCAGGCCCAGGGCCAATTCCAGCTGGGTCTTGTATTCGGTTTTCTGGCTGGCCAGCAGTTGCTCGCTGTCCAGGTCGATCAGGCTTTGCCGGCTGGCTTGCAGCTTGCCGCTGGCCTTGTCCCGGGCGCGGTTGGCTTCCCAGCGGGCGCGGTAGCGACGGCCACTGACGCCGACAAAATCCACTTCGGCATAACCGCCGCCAGTGCCCCGGCGAATCAGGGTGCGTGGGTCACCGATGGAAATATCGGTGTCGGCATCCGGCATTTTTGCCTGGCCGGTATCGCCCAGGCGCGGCACGGCGCCAAACAGCGCCAGGCACAGCGCATCGAGCAAGGTACTTTTGCCGGCGCCGGTGGGCCCGGTAATCGCGAACAGCCCGGCGCTGGCCAGGGGCTCGGCGGTAAAGTCGATTTCAAACGGACCCGCCAAAGAGGCGAGGTTTTTCAGGCGAATGGCGAGGATCTTCATGGCTGTTCGCCCTCCTGTTGCACTTCCTGGAGCAGCACGGCGAAGTCCTTCAGGGTCTGTTCGTCCACTTCACTGCCGTAGCTTTCCTGCCAGGCGCGGCTGAACAATTCCTGGGGCGTGAGTTGGTCGAGTTCGATCAGGCGGTCTTCCTGGCTGTCTTCACGGCCTCCGTTGCCTGCGTATTCAGCGGCGATGCGCACCAGGCGCACGGCCTTGCCTTGCAGGGCGTTTTCCACCTGCTGGCGCAGGTCGGGCTGCGGTTCGTCGAGGCGCACCCGCACTTCCAGCCACGGTTGGCGCTGGGTTTCGGCCAGCAGGTCGATGTCGGGCAGGTCGGCCAGTTGCTTGAGGATGTCGGCCAGGGGCGCGGCTTCCAGGCGTTGCAGGTTGACCGAGCGCGGGATCAGGCGGGATTCGACGCTGACCAGGGTTTCGCCGTCCAGTTGCACGTCGAGGATCTGGTGCTGGTAGCCGATTTCCGAGAATGACAGCGGAATTGGTGAGCCGCAGTAGCGAATCCGCTCCTCGCCATTCACCCGCTGGGGTTTATGCAAATGGCCGAGGGCCACATAGCTGACGGTGGCATCGAACAGGCTGGCCGGCAGCGCTTCGGCATTGCCGATGATCAGGCTGCGCTCGGAGTCTTCCGACACCGAGCCGCCGGCCATGTGCGCATGGCTGATGGCAACCAGTGCCTGGCCCGGCTGGCGCTTGGCGTTGGCGGCAGCAATCAGCCACTCGTGAACCTGGCCGATGCCCCGCAGGTAATCGTCCCCCAGTTGTGCGCCGGTCACTTCGGCCGGGCGCAGGAACGGCAATGCCAGGCACCAGCCGGCAATTTCACCGTCGGCACCGGGCAATGGAATCAGCAGGCGTTCGACATCCAGTTGTCCGTCATCCAACCACAGCACCCGGCCCAATGCGTGGGTGCGCAGGCGGCGCATCAACGGTGCCGGCAGTTCGATGCGCGAGCCGGAGTCGTGGTTGCCGGCGATCATCACGATGGTCAGTGCAGGGTTTTGCTCATGGGCGCTGATGATGAAGTCGTACAGCCGCTCCTGGGCCTTGAGTGGCGGGTTGACCGTGTCGAAAATATCGCCGGCGATCAACAGCACGTCAGGGCGATGCAGGCCCAACTGGCCCAGCAGCCAGTCGAGGAAGCAGGCGTGTTCGAAGTCGCGTTCCTGGCCGTGCAGGTTTTGCCCAAGGTGCCAGTCGGAGGTGTGAAACAGACGCAAGGCGATCTCCGTAAAAAAGAGGGTGACCGCTCAAGACAAGGTGGCGGTACGCAGAACCGCCAATTCTACTTTGCAAATGAACCTATTGCGCGTACGCCCTGCTTTTTGTGGTGAGGAGCTTGCGGTGGTGAAGGAGAGTGCTGTGGTGAGGGAGCAAGCTCCCTCACCACAGCAAGCTGTCTCACACTCATTGAGGTGTCTGGCGAAGTTAAACGTCGCGCATCAAAAGGCCGAAACGCAGGTCCATCTCCGCCGGGATCGGCAAATACACCGTATGCCCGTCACCCGGCGCCACCGCGATGGCCTCGCCCTTGGCGTTGTGCAATGAGCCCAGGTCAAAGTGGAAATTCCCCGCCGGGGTCATCAGTTCCAGGTGATTGCCCACGGCAAAACGGTTCTTGACCTTGACCTCGGCCAGTTCGCCGCGCCGTTCACCGGTCAGTTCGCCGACGAACTGCTGGCGTTCGGACACCGAGCTGCCGTTCTGATAGTTCTGATACTCATCGTGCACGTGCCGGCGCAGGAAACCCTCGGTGTAGCCGCGCTGGGCCAGGGATTCGAGGTTGGTCATCAAGCCCCGGTCAAAGTCGCGCCCGGCCACCGCGTCATCAATCGCCTGGCGATATACCTGGGTGGTTCGGGCGCAGTAAAAGTGGGATTTGGTGCGGCCTTCGATCTTCAACGAGTGCACGCCCATGCGCGTCAGCCGCTCGACGTGCTGCACCGCCCGCAGGTCCTTGGCGTTCATGATGTAGGTGCCGTGTTCATCTTCGAAGGCGGGCATCTGTTCGTCGGGGCGATTGGCCTCCTGCAGCAGGAACACCTGGTCGGTGGGCGCACCGAGGCCCAGGGTCGGCTCGGGCGCATAGTGCTGCACGATATCGCCGGCGGCGTTTTCCACCGCAGGCGTCGCCTGGTATTTCCAGCGGCAGGCGTTGGTGCAGGTGCCCTGGTTGGCATCCCGCTTGTTCATGTAGCCCGACAGCAGGCAGCGCCCGGAATAGGCCATGCACAGCGCACCGTGCACAAACACTTCCAGCTCCATGGCGGGGACTTGCTGGCGAATCTCGTCGATTTCCTCCAGCGACAACTCCCGGGACAGGATGATCCGGCAGATGCCCTGCGCCTGCCAGAATTCGACGCTGGCCCAGTTCACCGTATTGGCCTGCACCGACAGGTGGATCGGCATGTGCGGGAAGTGCCGGCGCACCAGCATGATCAGGCCCGGGTCGGACATGATCAGCGCATCCGGGCCCATGGCGATCACCGGGGCAAGGTCCTTGAGGAAGGTTTTCAGCTTGGCGTTGTGAGGCGCTATGTTGACCACCACATAGAACCGCTTGCCCTGGGCCTGGGCTTCCTGGATGCCGAGGGCGAGGTTGGCGTGGTCGAACTCGTTATTGCGCACCCGCAGGCTGTAGCGCGGTTGCCCGGCGTAGACGGCATCGGCACCGTAGGCAAAGGCATAACGCATGTTTTTCAGGGTGCCGGCGGGGGCGAGCAGTTCGGGGGCGATAACGGGAGGCATGGGTTCGGGTCGCAAAAGGGCGGCAGGGTAGCCGGGCCGGGTGCGCAGTTTATTGATCCAGGTCTAATAAGTAGGGCACTCGCGGGATTTGCAGTGGACTAAACATCAAGGCGCACATGAGCGCCTGGTGTTTTAGACATGGACCGGACATGAACCAAACCAACCTGCAATTCAAAACCCTGCTGTTACTGCTCGCCCTGGTGACCATCGCGTTTATCTGGATTTTGCTGCCGTTCTACGGCGCGGTGTTCTGGGCGGTGATCCTGGGGATCATCTTTGCGCCGATGCAACGGCGCTTCCAGCAACGTTTTGGCTGGAACCGCAATCTCACATCCCTGGCAACCCTGACGGTGTGCCTGATAATCGCGATTCTGCCGGTGATCATCACCAGTGCCTTGCTGGTGCAGGAGGGCGCGACGCTTTACAAGAACGTCGAGAGCGGCAAGCTCGACGTTGCCGGGTATATCGAGCAGTTCAAGAACTTCCTGCCACCGTATTTCCAGCATCTGCTGGACCGCTTCGGCATGGGCAACCTGGAAGGCCTGCGGGAGAAGATCGTCAAGAGTGCGATGCAGGGCAGCCAGTTTTTTGCGACCCAGGCGTTCAGCTTCGGCCAGGGCACGTTTGATTTCCTGGTGAGTTTTTTCATCATGCTGTACTTGCTGTACTTCCTGCTGCGCGATGGCCCCGAGCTGGTGCGCAAGGTGCGCACCGCGGTGCCGCTGGCCGAACCGCAGAAGCGTCGCCTGCAATTGAAGTTCAACCGGGTGGTGCGTGCCACGGTGAAAGGCAACGTGCTGGTAGCGGTCACGCAAGGCGCGTTGGGTGGCTTGATCTTCTGGTTCCTGGACATTCCCAGCGCGTTGCTCTGGGCGGTGTTGATGGCGTTTCTGTCGCTGCTGCCGGCGGTGGGCGCGGGGATCGTGTGGGGGCCGGTGGCGGCGTACTTCCTGCTGAGCGGGTCGATCTGGCAGGGCGTGGTGCTCGGGTTGTTCGGGGTATTTGTGATCGGGCTGGTGGACAATGTGCTAAGGCCCATCCTGGTGGGCAAGGACACCCGCATGCCGGATTACCTGATCCTTATCTCAACCTTGGGCGGCCTGTCGATCTTTGGCTTGAACGGCTTTGTCATCGGGCCACTGATTGCTGCGTTGTTCATGTCCAGCTGGGCGCTGTTTGTGGAAACCAAACCGCGGGTGCAACTGCCTTAGGCATGAAAGCAATGCGCCATTTTGACCGACAGGGCCTGGGCGGCCGGTAATGAAGTGAGTGGGCCGCTGATGGCTTCGCCATCGCGTACCAGGTACCAGCAGGCGAGTAGACCCAGCTCCCGGAGAGAGGCGGGAACGGCACTGCCGATGACAGACATGATTTGAATAGTGGGCATGATGACCTCCGATACGCTATGGAGGTGACATTACGGTGCGTGGGCCTTCAGGGAAAATCAACCTGCTCGATAGTCGACATCACTGTTATCGAGCGACCCTCAGTCAGTCGACCACCTGGTCGAGCATATGCACCACTTCCTGTTCACTGAGCAGGCCCTTGCGCACCAGGTTTTCCGTCAGCAAGGACAGGAACTTGGCGTTGCGATGGCCTTCCAGGGCCTTGAGCTCCGTCAGTACGCTATAGACCTTGCTCGAGGTGCAGAGGCCGGCGGTGCGATGTGGGTTTTGCGTGGGCATGGGCAATCGTCCTTGTTGTTATTGGTCGGACAGTGTTGATAGTGGAAGCCTTTTGAGACACAAACATGACAGCGCAGGCCCCGTTCGGGCAAGCGCCTATTGAGATCAATGATGTGGGATTTGGCCACAGCCATTGTCCTTATAACGACCTTGGCGAGATTTATTCAGACCTGCAGGCCAAAAAAAGGCCCCGCTTTTAGGGCGGAGCCTGTTCAGGTGTATCAGTTGAGGCTTACCAGCCGCGACCGTAATAGCCGTGTGGAGGGCCGTAGTAGCCGCGCGGTGGGCCGTAGTAGACCGGCGCCGGGCGGTAATAAACCTGTTGTTGCACATACACAGGCGGTGGCGGTGCGTAGTAGACCGGCGGCGGAGCGGCATACACCGGCTGCGGCTGGACATACACCGGTTGTTGCACGTAGACCGGCCGCGATTGACTGGCGACGATCGAGCCGCCTACCACTGCACCAACAACGGCTCCCAGTGCGAGCGGAGCACCCCAACCACCACCGTGGGCGGAGGCCTGTCCTGCCATAGCGAGTGCGCCGATCAGCAAGGCGATCTTGGGGAGTTTACGAATCATGGTCATTCCTCGGTTAGCCCCTGCGCTCATGGTCTGCAATCAATCGACTCAAGGATTGTCGCGGGGATACTTTTAAGACAGCGTATTTCTAAAAAACAGCACAGCCGATAGGTAAAGGTTGTGTAAGGTCTGTATCGGTTGGCTTACACAAGTGGCCGGGCACAGTGCGTATGATCCATGACAACCCGCCGGCGCGGGTATTCCGTCTATCCGAAACCGCCTCTGGAATGGCTTCAAGGAGTTACCGATGCAGATGAACCCCAACAAGGACACCCAACTGTGCATGTCACTGTCGGCGCGCCCCGGGAACTTTGGCCTGCGCTTTCATAACCACCTGTACGAGCAGTTGGGGTTGAATTTCTACTACAAGGCCTTCAGTAGCCAGGACCTGCCGGGCGCCGTCGGTGGCATTCGGGCCTTGGGCATTCGGGGTTGTGGCGTGTCGATGCCGTTCAAGGAAGCCTGTATTGCCCTGGTGGATGAGCTGGACGATTCGGCGCGGGCCATTGCGTCAATCAATACCATCGTCAACACCGACGGGCATTTGAAGGCCTACAACACCGACTACATCGCCATCGAGCAACTGCTGCACAAGCACCAGGTGCCCAAGGACTCGACCTTCGCCCTGCGCGGCAGCGGCGGCATGGCCAAGGCGGTGGCCAGTGCCTTGCGCGATGGCGGCTACGCCAAGGGCGTGATCGTGGCGCGCAATGAAGAAGCGGGCCGGGCGCTGGCCCAGAGCCTGGGGTATGAGTGGCAGGCGCAGTTGGGTGCCTTGCGCCCGCAGATGCTGGTCAACGTGACGCCGATTGGCATGACCGGAGGGGCGGAAGCGGATCAGTTGGCGTTTGAAGCTGACGCGGTTGATGCGGCCGAGACGGTCTTCGATGTGGTGGCGATTCCCTCGGAAACCCCACTGATCCTGCGTGGACGGGCCCAGGGCAAACGAGTGATCACCGGTTTGGAAGTGATCGCCATCCAGGCGTTGGAGCAGTTCGTGCTGTACACCGGCGTGCGGCCGACGGATGAACAGTTTCAGGCGGCGGTGGCATTTGCCCGGAGCTGAGCATCACCGCTGGCGGTGTGGAGAGTGAGCTTGCTGTGGCGAGGGAGCTTGCTTTGGAGAGTGAGTTTTTGTGGCGAGGGAGCTTGCTCCCGCTGGGTTGCGCAGCAGCCCCAAGAAAATGGGAGCGCTACGCACTCCAGCGGGAGCAAGCTCCCTCGCCACAAAAGCTCCATCACCACAGAAGCCCACTCACCACAAACATTACTCGAGCCGCGAAAGGCGCTCTTCCAGCGCCGCAATCCGCGCTTCCAGCTCTTCGATACGCTCCAGGGAAACCCCACTTCCCGCACCACGCTCCACCGGATTCCCACGCGCCGCCAGGATCGCTTCAATGTCCGCCGGGTCGCCCAGGGCGTGCATGTACCGATCTTCCCGCTGCCCCGACTGACGCGGCACCAACAACGCCAGCCCACGGGCAATCAGGCGTTCCAGTTGATGCACCACCTGCTCGGCGTCTTCAAAGTCATGCATGCGCCCGCTGCGGGTCAGCAGTTCGTTGACCGTCTGCGGCCCCCGCAGGAACAGCAAACCGCTGAGAATCACCTGGGCCGGCACCAGCTCCAGCGCCTTGTCCACCCGATGCTCCCAGCGGTCGGCGCGGCTGCCCATCACCAGCCGGGTAAACCCGCGGCCTTCCAGGGCCCGCAGGCTCTGGCCAACCTGGCCCTGGCTGAGGTTCATCACCGGTTCGCGGCTGGTTTTCTGGTTACAGGCGATCACCAGCGCGTTGAGGGTCAACGGGTAGGTTTCGGGGCTGGTGGCCTGTTTTTCGATCAGGCAGCCAAGGATGCGGATTTCCGTGCTGTTCAGGCGCGGTTCTTCGGAAGTGGTGTCGTGCTCGGTGGTCATCGCGCTTTCCCTAATGCAGTGAGCTCACTAGCCTAATCCTGAAAAAATAAAAGACAAGCGGCGCCGGTGGCCGGCATGTCTATAATCGCGGCTGTTTCAAACCCTGCCACAACTGTCGAGACTGTCATGACTATTTCCCTGTACGCCGCTTCCCTCCCGGTCTTCAAGCAAATGCTCAACGCCCTGAGCGATGTGCTGAACAAGGCCGAGGCCCACGCCACCGCCAAGAACATCGACCCGAACGCCTTCCTGCAGGCACGCCTGTACCCGGACATGTTCCCGCTGGTGCGCCAGGTGCAGATCGCCGTCGACTTCGCCAAAGGCGTTTCTGCCCGCCTGGCTGAAATCGAAGTTCCGAAATACGACGATACAGAAGTCACCTTCGCCGACCTGCAAGCGCTGATCGCCAAGGTCCTGGCGTTTATCGACACCATCACCCCGGCCCAGGTCGACGGTAAAGAAGGCATCGAGATCATCACTCGCCCTGGCACGCCGAAAGAGAAGCGCTTCAGCGGCCAGTCGTACCTGCTGAGCTACGGCCTGCCGCAGTTCTTCTTCCACGTCACCACCGCTTACGCCTTGCTGCGTCACAACGGCGTGGAAGTGGGCAAGCGCGACTACATGGGCGCGTTCTAAGCCTTGTAATAAAAAGCCCGGGGCGGTTCATTCACGAACCGCCCCGGGCTTTTTTGTGCGCGCAAGGTCTACGCGGCTTGTTCTTCCTTGCCCAGGCACGCGGCAGCGGTGAACAACACGTCGGTGGACGAGTTCAGTGCGGTCTCCGCCGAGTCCTGCAACACGCCGATGATGAAGCCCACGGCCACCACCTGCATGGCGATTTCGCTGGGAATGCCGAACAGGCTGCACGCCAGCGGGATCAACAGCAGCGAGCCCCCGGCAACCCCCGACGCGCCGCAGGCACACACCGCCGCGACCACGCTGAGCAGCACGGCGGTGGGGATGTCCACGGCAATGCCCAGGGTGTGCACGGCGGCCAGGGTCAGCACGGTGATGGTGATGGCAGCGCCGGCCATATTGATGGTGGCGCCCAGCGGGATCGACACCGAGTACGTGTCTTCATGCAGGCCCAGGCGCTTGCTCAACGCCAGGTTGACCGGAATGTTGGCCGCCGAACTGCGGGTGAAAAACGCGGTGATCCCGCTTTCCCGCAGGCACATCAGCACCAGCGGGTAAGGGTTGCGGCGCAGCTTCCAGAACACGATGGCCGGGTTGATCACCAGCGCGACGAACAGCATGCAGCCGATCAACACCAGCAGCAGGTGTGCGTAGCCCAGCAGGGCGCCGAAGCCGGACGTGGCGAGGGTCGAGGCCACCAGGCCGAAAATTCCCAGGGGCGCGAAGCGGATCACCATGCGCACGATCAGCGTGACGCCGTTGGACAGATCGCCCAGCACGGTGCGGGTGGTGTCGCTGGCATGGCGAATGGCGATGCCCATGCCGATGGCCCACGCCAGGATACCGATGAAATTGGCGTTCATCAGCGCGCTGACCGGGTTGTCCACCACGCTCAGCAACAGGCTTTGCAACACATCACCGATACCGCCGGGAGGGCTCACGGCCACATCGTGGGTGGCCAGCACCAGCGAGGAGGGGAACAGCGTGCTGGCGATCACCGCAACCACGGCGGCAGCGAACGTGCCCAGCAGGTACAGGAACAGGATCGGGCGGATATGGGTTTCCTGGCCGTGCTTGTGGCTGGCAATCGAGGCCATCACCAGCACAAATACCAGGATGGGCGCGACGGCCTTGAGCGCCGAGACAAAGACCTTGCCAATAAACCCGGTGGCTTGTGCGACGTCGGGCAACAGCAGGGCCAACAGGATACCGGCGATCAGGCCGATGACAATTTGGGTGACCAGGCTGATAGACATCAGGCGTTGAAAGAGGGAAGGGGCAGCAGTCATAAAGAGGTTGTCTCTGGTTTTTTTAATAGATGCAGCTAGGCAGCATGAATCTGGCAGGGGCGAAGTCTAACATCTGTAGGAAACGTCTAATCCGGGTGCGGCGTTCCGTCACCACGATGGGACACATTCTGTTAACATTGCCCATCCTCTTATTTCTTCTCTATCAGCGGGCCCTCCGGGCTGTCGTTGATGTCGCTGTTTTCTGGAGTTTTTGATGCTGTTTCCGATCCTGCTGTTGTCGGCAGCCGGTTTTACCGTGCTGACCACAGAGTTCATCATCGTCGGCCTGTTGCCTTCCATCGCCCGGGACCTCGATGTAAGCGTGTCCCAGGCCGGGTTGCTGGTGACGTTGTTCGCCTTCACCGTGGCGGCGTTTGGCCCGTTCCTCACCGCATATTTCGCCCGGTTCGAGCGCAAGCGGCTGTTTATCACGATCCTGATCATGTTCGGCCTGGCCAACACTCTGGCGGCGATGGCCTCGAATATCTGGGTTATGTCCCTGGCCCGGTTGATCCCGGCACTGGGGCTGCCGGTGTTCTGGGCCCTGGCCAGCGAAACAGCGGTGGACATTGTCGGGCCGGAATTCGCCGGCCGCGCGATTGAAAAAATCGGCTTCGGCATCGTGTGTGCCACGGTCTTCGGGATCCCGGTGGGCACGCTGATTTCCGATATGTTCGGCTGGCGCACCGCCTTTGGCATTCTTGCGGTGGTGGCGTTCGCCAAGGCCCTGCTGCTGTTTATCTACCTGCCGAAGACCCGGGCAAAGAACGACCAGGTCAGCCTGCGCTCGCAGTTCAAGATCTTGCGCAGCCCGCTGATGCAGGGCCATATCCTGCTGTCGATCCTGGTGTTCAGCGGGATGTTCACCGCCTACACCTACCTGGCAGACATTCTCGAACGCCTGGCGGGTTTTGACGGCACGGTAGTGGGCTGGTGCCTCATGGGCTTTGGCGCGGTCGGCCTGATCGGCAACTCTTTGGGCGGGCGCATGGTCGACCGTCATCCGCTGATTGCGTCGATGGTGTTCTGCGGTTTCATGATCGCCGGCATGGTGGCGCTGGTGCCCGCCATCCATTCCACGATCGGGTTGGCGGCGGCGATGGCGGTATGGGGCGTGACCCAGGCGGCATTGTTTCTGGTCAGCCATGTGCGACTGATGAAGGCCGCACCTCATGCGCCGGCGTTTGCCGCCTCGTTGAACATTGCCGGGGCCAACCTGGGTATTGGCCTGGGGGCGCTGGTGGGCGGGCACGTGATCGACACCCTGGGCCTGGGCAGCCTCGGGTTTGCCGCGGCGGGCTTTATCCTGTTGTCGATCCTGCTGGCGCTGTGGCTGATGACCGCCAAGACCCGCGCCGTCTGCGCCTGAACCTTCAGGGCAGGGAAGTGAACAGCTCCCGTCTGGCACCTTCGGTAATCGCCACGATGCCGGGGTGCTTGACCTTGCGCTCCACCGAGATTGCATAAAACGATTCGGTCACCGCATCCGTCTGGCCGATCAGCGCCACGCCATACTGGCGTTCCACCTCGTCGGCAATCACGCTCGGCGCGATGAAAATCCCGCTGCCGGATTGGCCAAAGGCCTGCATCAACGCGCTGTCGTCAAATTCCCCGACAATCCGAGGCTGGATCTGCTGCTCGGCAAACCAGCGCAGCAAACGGCTGCGCACCACCGTCTCCGCCCCCGGAATCAACAGCGGCGCACCCTGCAGGCATTGTGGGAAATCGCCGCGATGCTGGTCAGCCAATGCCTGGGTTGCGAAGAAACTGATGCCGCATTCCCCCAGCTTCTGGCTGTAGCCCTTGATGTCCAGGTGCGGCGGCATCGGGCTGTCGGAGATCACCAGATCCAGGCGCTGGATCGCCAGGTCCGCCAGCAAGCGTTCGAGTTTGTCTTCACGGCAGGTGATGCGGATCGGCTCGCTCAACTCCATGGTTGGCGCAATCAGCCGATAGACGATGGACTTGGGCACCACATCCGCGACGCCAACCCGGAACAGGATCTGCTGCTCATTGGGCTGGGTGCGCAACATCGCTTCAAGCTCATTGCCCAGCTGGAACATCTGCTCGGCATAGGGCAGCGCCTGGCGCCCGGCTTCGGTCAGCTCCAGCTGGCGCCCGACCTTCTGGAACAATGCCACGCCAAAGGTCTGTTCCAGCAGGCTGATCTGCCCGCTGATGGTCTGCGGCGTGAGGTTCAGTTGCTCGCAGGCGCGCACGATGCTGCCGGTCTTGGCGACGACCCAGAAGTAGTGCAGTTGTCGGTAATTGAGCATGGCGACCAATACTTCGTGAAAACCGAAGTATAAACGAAAAAAATACGAATTTTCCTGAAGTGTCCCCCTGCATAGAATGCGTCGCTATCGAGGGGCCACTACTTGGACCCGACGGTTCTAACGAGGAACGCATCATGAAACTCAATTCCCTGGGCGCAACGGCGTTACTTGGGCTTTCATTAGTCATGCTCAGTGGCTGTGACCAAGCGGAAAAAAGCGCGCAACAACTGCTGGGCAAGGCCACCGAGTCGGCCAAGCAAGTGATTGACGACACCCACCAGGCCGCCGAACAGGCGTTGAGTGACGCGACCAAGGGCTTGATCGCACCGCCGCAAGGCAAGCCGGACAAGCCGGAACAGGAAGACAGCAAGGCTGAGTCCACCTCCCAAGAAACCTGATACCCGCACACAACACCAGGAATGACCTATGGAATACCTTTTACAACTGGCCGCCAGCCCGACCGCGTGGATCGCACTGGCCACCCTGATCGTCATGGAGATCGTGCTGGGGATCGATAACCTGATCTTTATCTCGATTCTCACCAACAAGTTGCCGGTGAAGCACCGGGCCAAGGCCCGCCGCATCGGCATCAGCATGGCATTGATCCTGCGTCTGGGCCTGTTGAGCACCATCGCCTTTATCGTGCAGCTGACCGAGCCGGTGATCGACATCCTGGGGCAGTCGTTCTCCTGGAAAGACATGATCCTGATCGCCGGTGGCCTGTTCCTGGTGTGGAAGGCCACCACCGAGATCCATCACAGCATGGACCCCGAGAAGGAGCATGTGGACACCGGCGCGCCGAGCGTGACCCTGGGCTTCGCCTCGGCGATTGGCCAGATCCTGCTGCTGGACATGGTGTTTTCCATCGACAGCATCATCACCGCCGTGGGCATGACCGAGCACTTGCCGATCATGATCATTGCCGTGGTGGTCTCGGTGATCGTGATGCTGGTGGCGGCCGAGCCGCTGGCCAAGTTCATCAACGACAACCCGACCATTGTGATGTTGGCCCTGGGCTTCCTCATCATGATCGGTATGACGCTGATCGCCGAAGGTTTCGGCGCCCATGTGCCAAAAGGCTATGTGTATGCGGCCATGGCGTTCTCGGCGGCTATCGAATGCCTGAACATGATGCGACGCAACCGGCATAAACGGCTTGCTGCCAAACACTAAGGGCTGAACATAAAGGCCGACTGCATGCAGTCGGCCTTTTGCTGTCTGCTAGAATCCGCCCACTTGACGCCTTGAGGGATACCCATGAACGAGCCGATTCGCCTGACCCAATACAGCCACGGTGCTGGTTGCGGTTGCAAGATCTCACCTCAGGTACTGGAAGTGATCCTCGCCGGCAGTGGCGCACAGAACCTCGACCCCAAGCTCTGGGTAGGCAACGCTTCGCGCGATGACGCGGCGGTGTACGCCATCGACGAGGAGCGCGGCGTGGTGTCCACCACCGACTTTTTCATGCCGATCGTCGATGACCCCTTCGACTTCGGCCGCATTGCCGCCACCAATGCCATCAGCGATATCTATGCGATGGGCGGCGATCCGTTGATGGCCATCGCGATTCTCGGCTGGCCGGTCAACGTGCTGGCTCCGGAGATTGCCCGGGAAGTGATTCGCGGCGGCCGTTCCGTGTGTGACGCTGCCGGGATTTCCCTGGCCGGCGGCCACTCCATCGACGCCCCCGAGCCGATCTTCGGCCTGGCCGTCACCGGGCTGGTGGAAAAGCGCCACATGAAGCGCAACGACACCGCCACCGCCGGTTGCCAACTGTACCTGACCAAGCCCCTGGGCATCGGCATCCTCACCACGGCCGAGAAGAAGGGCAAGCTGCGCGAGGCCGACGTGGGCCTGGCCCGTGACTGGATGTGCACCCTCAACAAACCCGGCAGCCGTTTTGGCAAGCTGGCCGGTGTCACGGCCATGACCGACGTCACCGGTTTCGGCCTGTTGGGCCACCTGGTGGAAATGGCTGACGGCAGCCAATTAACTGCCCGCATCGAATACGAAAAAGTCCCACGCCTGCCCGGGGTTGAGTACTACCTGGAACAGGGCTGCGTCCCCGGCGGCACCTTGCGCAATTTCGACAGCTACGCCAGCAAGCTGGGGCGCCTGAACGAACTGCACAAACGCGTGCTGTGCGACCCGCAA
Source organism: Pseudomonas sp. D8002 (assembly GCF_013385695.1). Classification (NCBI taxonomy): domain Bacteria; kingdom Pseudomonadati; phylum Pseudomonadota; class Gammaproteobacteria; order Pseudomonadales; family Pseudomonadaceae; genus Pseudomonas; species Pseudomonas sp. D8002. The sequence goes on along the minus strand of NZ_JACAPM010000019.1, from coordinate 67,948 downwards.
ACCAGCGGCGGGCTGCTGGTGGCGGTCACCCCCGAAGGCAATGCCGAATTCCTCGCCGTGGCGGCGGAGCTGGGCCTGAACCTTGAGCCGATCGGCGAACTGGTTGAGCGACAGACCAACGCGGTAGAGGTGTTCTGATGCCCATCGACATCACCGATTACCGCGATATCTTTCTCAACGACCGGCCGATGATGGATACCCGCGCGCCGATCGAGTTCATCAAGGGCGCGTTTCCCGGGGTGGTCAACCTGCCGTTGATGACCGACGACGAACGCGAACGGGTGGGCACCTGTTACAAGCAGCAAGGCCAGCAGGCGGCCATTGTTCTCGGGCACGAACTGGTGTCCGGGGCGATCAAGGCCGAACGTATCGAACACTGGGCGCGTTTTGCCCAGGCCAATCCGGATGGTCTGCTGTACTGCTTTCGCGGCGGGATGCGTTCGCAGATTGCCCAGCAATGGTTGAAAACCGAGGCGGGTATCGACTATCCGCGAGTGGGCGGTGGCTACAAGGCCATGCGGACTTTCCTGCTCGACACGGTTGAAAGCGCCACCGCGCAATGCGACTTCGTACTGTTGGGCGGCATGACCGGTACCGGCAAGACCGAAGTGCTCGGCCAGTTGAACAACGCCCTGGACCTGGAAGGCCACGCCAACCATCGCGGTTCCAGCTTCGGCAAACGCGCTACGGCGCAACCTTCCAACATCGACTTCGAAAACCGCCTGGCGGTGGACCTGCTGAAAAAGCGCGCCGCCGGTATCGAGCAGTTTGTGGTCGAGGATGAGAGCCGCATGATCGGCAGCTGCGCGCTGCCGTTGCCCTTGCACAAAGGCATGCAGGGCTTCCCGATGGTCTGGCTGGAAGACAGCGTTGAAGGCCGGGTGGAGCGCATCCTGAAGGATTATGTAGTGGACCTCTGCGCCGAGTTTGTCGCGGTGTTTGGCGACACTGGCCAGGAACTGTTTGCCGAGCGCCTGACCCAGAGCCTGGCCAATATCCACAAGCGCCTGGGCGGCGAGCGGTTTGCGCGGTTGCACGCGATCATGCAGGAAGCATTGGCAGAACAAGCCAGCAGCGGCGCGGTGGATTTGCACCGCGGCTGGATTGAAGGGCTGTTGCGTGAGTACTACGACCCGATGTATGCGTTCCAGCGGGAAAGCAAAGGCGCACGCATCGAGTTTGCGGGAGAGCAAGCGGCGGTGGTGGAGTATTTCCGGGACAGGCTCGCTCGGCGTACGTGATTGATTGAGTTTGCCGGCCCCTTCGCGAGCAAGCCCGCTCCCACATTCGACCGCATTTATCCTGTAGGAATGCAGGCAAAATGTGGGAGCGGGCTTGCCCGCGAAGAGGCCCTCGAATTCACTCGATCACTACAGGATAAACGCCCCGATCAGCCCACACACCACCCCCATCAGCATCGTCAGCCCGGCCACGGTCACCAGCACCCGCGCATCGAAATCCTTGCGCAGCATCAGCAGCGACGGCAGGCTCACGCTCGGCAGTGTCATCAGCAAGGCCACGGCCGGGCCGGTGCCCATGCCGAGGGTCATCATGGTCTGCACGATGGGGATTTCGGCGGCGGTCGGGATCACGAACAACGTGCCGACAATCGCCAGAGGCACCAGCCACACCAGGCTGTTGGCCATGGCGCCGTCCACGTGGGGAAACAGCCAGACCCGCGCCGCGCCAAGGATCAGCACCGCCAGGATGTACACCGGAATCGTGCTCCAGAACAGCTGCCACAGGGTGCGCAGCCAGCGGGTCAGGAACGGTTCGGTTTCGGCATGGCTGGCCTGGGCCACGGCGTCGAGCGCGGCTTCCGGTACCTGCTCCGGCCGCGCGATGCGTTGCGCCACCAGCGAAACACCCACCACCAGCACGATCCCGGCCACCAACCGCAGCGCGGTAAAGCCCCAGCCCAGCACAAATCCCATGAACACCAGTGTCGCCGGGTTCAGCACCGGGTTGGCAATCCAGAACGCCAGCGCCGCGCCGACCGAGACTTTCTGCCGACGCATACCGGCCGCCACCGGAGCGGCGCAGCAACTGCACATCATCCCCGGCAGGGCGAACAGCCCGCCACGCAGGGTAGATCCCAGCCCGGCACGGCCAAACAGGCGCAGCAGCCAGTCCCGTGGGATCAGCACTTGCAGCAATGAGCCGAGAATGACCGCCAGCACCGCAGCCTTCCAGATCGCCAGGAAATACACCTGGGCATAGGCCAGCGCGGCGGCCAGTGGCGCGCTTTGCTGGTCGTTGAGAATCGAGGCGCCGATGCTGTGGTTGTCTGCCGCGATAAACGCCTTGGCGTAGTAGGGCGACCATTTCACGTAGTAGAGGCCGACGCAGGCCACCAGCAGGAACAGCGCTGGTTTCCACCAGAAGGACCAGCCCCGGGCAGGCTGGGTGGAGGAGAGGTTGGACATGTAGATGATCCGCAGGTGAGTCAATAGCGCAACATCATACGCTGTACAAGGCCGCCTCCGAAGCACTGTGGCGAGGGAGCTTGCCGTGGCGAGGGAGCTTGCTGTGGCGAGGGAGCTTGCTCCCGCTGGGCTGCGAAGCGGCCCCAAAATTCTGGGAGCGCTTCGCACTCCAGCGGGAGCAAGCTCCCTCGCCACGGGTCTTCGGGGGCGGTCAGATATCGGCGCTGACTTGCGTTGCGTCCGGGCAAGTCTGCTGGCCATTGTCCAGGCCTTGCTTGTAGTTGCGGCTGAGCAGCGAGGCCTTGCCGTTGTGCCAGGTCAGGGTCAACACATACAAGCTATCGAAATCGCTGCCGGACCAATCGTCGGTAATCACATGTTTTTCACCGACGGCCTCGCTTGCCACCTTGTTGATCAAGTCCGGCAGATACCCATGGGACCAGGCAGTGTAGATGACGGCGTTGTGGTATTTGTCTTCCACCAGTTCGTCAGCGAGGGCGCTGGTGTCATTGGCCGAGAACTTGATGTTGACCGGCAACCCGAGCTTGATCGCGCTGGGGCTGATGGTCATCAACGGGCGGATGTAGCTGTAGGAGTTGTCTTTCTCGCCTTCCTCGACATTGCGGGTCGGGTTGGGTGCGAACACGTAGTTGGCGTTGCCGAATTTTTCCGGCAGCACGGTGGCCAGGTTCATCGCACGGTTAAGCCCCTGGCAGTTGAGTTGGCCGAGGCCCCCGGCAGGTTTCTCCCCATGGCGCAGGAACACCAGGGTTTGCACGCCGTCGACCGGCTGGGCGCGGCTGACCCGCGATTCCAGGCTAAGGCCGACCGCGGCGCTCACCAGCAATACCGGCAGCAGGATGTAGGAGTAGCGTTTGAAGCGTTTCGCAAGGCACAGAGGCTTGATGGTCATGATGGTTCTAAGTCTCGGTGCAGGGATTCAGGGCAAGCAAGCCCAGCCATCGGGCGCTCTTTAAGAGTCCCCCAAGGCAGTTTGGTTCGTTTCGCGGGGGAGATGGGGCGGCATCCTTGCCGTGTGCAGGAGATTAACCCGCAGATGTTGCTGAATTAAGACGGATGCACGATAGGCACTGAACCACTACTCTCCTACTTTTATCAGGAGTCCCATGATGAACTCACTTTCAGACTTCCCCATCACCGCCAAATGGCCGGCCCGGCATCCCGAGCGTCTGCAGCTGTATTCGTTGCCCACGCCCAACGGGGTCAAGGTGTCGATCATGCTCGAGGAAATCGGCCTGCCCTACGAGGCGCACAAGGTCAGTTTCGAGACCCAGGACCAGCTTTCCAGCGAGTTCCTGTCGCTGAACCCCAACAACAAGATCCCGGCGATCATCGACCCCAATGGCCCGAGCGGCCAGGCGCTGGGGCTGTTCGAGTCGGGCGCGATCCTGATCTATCTCGCCGAGAAGAGCGGTGAATTGCTTCCCGAAGACCCGGCGATGCGTTACGAGACGATCCAGTGGCTGATGTTCCAGATGGCCGGTATCGGGCCGATGTTCGGCCAGGTGGGGTTCTTCAACAAATTCGCCGGCGCGGCCTACGAAGACAAGCGCCCGCGCGACCGCTACGTCGCCGAGTCGCGCCGCTTGCTGGACGTGCTGGAAAAGCGCCTGTTGGGCCGCACCTGGATCATGGGTGACGAGTACAGCATCGCCGATATCGCCACCTTCCCGTGGGTTCGCAACCTGATCGGCTTCTATGAGTCCGGCGACCTGGTGGGTATTACCGACTTCCCGAACGTACTGCGGGCCCTGGACGGGTTTGTCGCCCGGCCGGCGGTGATCCGTGGCTTGAACATCCCAGCATAAGGACCGGCATGGCTTCTTTCGACTTCAAACAACTGGACGTTTTCAGCAGCGTGGCCGTCAAGGGCAACCCGTTGGCCGTGGTGCTGGGCGCCGACAGCCTGAGCGACCAGCAGATGGCGGATTTCGCCAACTGGACCAACCTCAGCGAAACCACCTTCCTGCTCAAGCCCCGTGATCCGCGAGCGGACTACCGCGTAAGGATCTTCACGACCCTCAAGGAATTGCCGTTTGCCGGCCATCCGACCCTGGGCAGTTGCCATGCCTGGTTGCTGGCCGGTGGCCAACCCGCTGGGGAGGAGATCATCCAGGAGTGTGAGATCGGCCTGGTGCGCATCCGCCGCCAGGGCGATGAACTGGCGTTTATCGCGCCACCGTTGCTGCGTTCCGGCCCGCTGGAAGCTGAATTGGTCGAGCGCGTGCGTCGGGCCCTGGACCTTGAGCCCGGTGCGATTTTGCGCAGCCAGTGGGTGGATAACGGCGCGGGCTGGCTGGCGGTGATGCTGGCGGATCGCGAGCAGGTACTGGCACTGCGGCCTGACTATTCGCAGTTGCAGGGCTTGGCCGTGGGCGTGATCGCCCCGTGGAACCCCGAGCGGGATGGCGATGAGGCGCAGTTTGAGGTGCGGGCCTTTATTGCCGGCGACGGCGCTCCGGAAGATCCGGCCACCGGCAGCCTGAACGCCGGTGTCGCCCAGTGGTTGCTGGGCGAGGGGTTGGCGCCCAGCCGCTATGTGGTCAGCCAGGGCACCGCCATGGGCCGCGCCGGGCGAATCCGCATTGAACACAGCGGCGAGGAAATCTGGGTCGGCGGCGCGGTTGCCGTTTGCATTGAAGGCCGTCTACAGCTCTAGATCAATGCAATTGTTACCAAGCCTGCAATAAACTGTTCCGCACTTGGCGTTTGTGCTCTGCGGTGCACGAGGCATAAGCTTTCGCCCCAAAGATTTTTGGCCTGCCTTTTTTCAGGAGCATCAATGTCCAGCCAGTTCCCCGAAGCCCGTCCACGCCGCCTGCGCCGCTCCTCGGAGTTGCGTGGCCTGTTCCAGGAAAGCGAATTCACCCTCAATGACCTGGTGCTGCCGATCTTCGTTGAAGAAGAAATCGACGACTTCGTGCCGATCACCAGCATGCCCGGGGTGCAGCGCATTCCCGAGTCGAAGCTGGCCGGCGAGATCGAACGCTATGCGAAAGCCGGGATCAAGTCGGTGATGACCTTCGGCGTGTCCCACCACCTGGACGCCTCGGGCAGTGACACCTGGCAAGAGCGTGGCCTGGTGTCGCGCATGTCCTCGATCATCAAGGATGCGGTGCCGGAAATGATCGTGATGTCCGACACATGCTTCTGCGAGTACACCGACCACGGCCATTGCGGCGTGATGCACGGCGCCGAAGTCGACAACGACCGCACCCTGGTCAACCTTGGCAAGCAAGCTGTGGCTGCCGCTCGTGCCGGTGCCGATGTGATCGCCCCGTCCGCCGCGATGGACGGGCAGGTCCAGGCCATTCGCCGGGCCCTGGATGAAGCAGGCTTCAGCCATATCCCGATCATGGCCTATTCCACCAAGTTCGCCTCGGCGCTCTACGGCCCGTTCCGCGAAGCCGGTGGCAGCGCGCTGAAGGGCGATCGCAAGAGCTACCAGATGAACCCGATGAACCGCCGCGAAGCGGTGCGCGAATCGTTGCTGGATGAGCAAGAAGGTGCGGACGCGCTGATGGTCAAGCCGGCCGGCGCGTACCTGGACATCATCCGCGACATCCGCGAAGCCTCGCGTTTGCCGGTGGCGGCGTATCAGGTCAGCGGCGAGTACGCGATGATCAAGTTCGGCGCCCAGGCGGGCGCGATCGACGAAGCCCGCGTAGTGCGGGAAACCCTGGGCTCGATCAAGCGCGCCGGTGCGGACTTGATCTTCACCTACTTCGCGATGGACCTGGCACTTGCCGGGATCTAAGTAACCTGTGGCGAGGGAGCAAGCTCCCTCGCCACAGAAGGCTGTTCGCGGCTGCTTGAAACTTAGCGCTGGGCAAACGCCAGGTTCAGCCCCAACCCCGCAAACGCCGCTGCAAAACTGCGGCGCAGCCAGTTCTGTACACGTGGCGATTCGATCACCGCGCGGCGGAACACATTGGCCAGCAGGCCATAAATCACAAACACCGCAAACGTCATCGCCATGAATACACTGCTCAGCAACAGCATTTGCAGGGCCGGTGCGCCCGCGCCCGGGGTGACGAATTGCGGCAGGAACGCCAGGAAGAAAATCGTCAGCTTGGGGTTCAGAATATTCAGCAACAGGCCTCGCACCATCAGGCTGTGGGCGCTGGAAATCGTCGGTGCGTCGTTCATGGCAAAGGCCGTTCGGTCCCGCCAGGTGGCATAGGCGAGGTACAGCAAGTAGGCGGCGCCGGCATACTTGAGGGCTTCGAACGCCAGGGCGCTGGTATGCAGCAGGGCGGACAGCCCAAGCACGGAGGCCAACAAGTGCGGAACGACCCCGGCGGTGCAGCCCAGCGCGGCGAACACACTGGCGCGCTTGCCGGCGGTCAGTCCGGTGGACACGGTGAAGATCACGCCGGTGCCGGGAATGAGCACGACGATCAGGCAGGTGATCAGGAAGTTCAGGCTAAGCATGGCATTCAAACTCCTTGTAGGAACGATGGGAGCCTGATCCTTTCACGTTGCGGTTTTTTTGGCGAGTGCGGCAGGTCGGCGAACCCCGGTTAGACTTACCGGTCGATATCTGCCAAGACTGGCCCATTGTCGCCCAAGGAAGCCCCATGCGTTCATCTCGCCTCATCCTGTGCCTTACCACCTTATTGGTACTGGCCGGCTGCTCCAGCCAGCGCACCCAGCAACTGCCGGAGCGCAGCGAAGCCGAGGTGAAAGCGCAGATCGTGCGGCTGATGCCGGCCAGCGTGCCGGATCGTGGCGGCTGGGCCCAGGACATCTACACCGCCTTCAACACGCAGAAAATCTACCCCGGTACGGAGAACATCTGCGCGGTATTGGCCGTGACCGAGCAGGAGTCCACCTATCAGGTCGACCCGCCGGTCCCGAACATGGGCAAGATCGCCCAGGACGAGATCCTGCGGCGCGCCGCTAAAGTCCATGTGCCGGCGGTATTGGTGCGCACGGCACTGCAACTGCGCTCGCCCACCGGCAAGTCCTACGCCGAGCGCTTGAACGCTGCGCGCACCGAGCGGGATTTGAGTGGAATCTTTGACGACTTCATCAGTGTCGTGCCCTTGGGCAATACGCTGTTTGGCGGCTTCAACCCGGTGCATACCGCAGGCCCGATGCAGGTCAGCATCGACTTCGCACAGAAGCAGGCCCGGGATTATCCCTACACCGTGGATGGCAGCATCCGCCGGGAAGTGTTTACTCGCCGAGGCGGCATGTACTTTGGCATCACCCATCTGCTGGGCTACCCGGTGAATTACGACCAGATGCTGTACCGCTTCGCCGATTTCAATGCCGGTTGGTACGCCAGCCGCAACGCCGCATTCCAGGCAGCGGTCAGCCGAGTCTCGGGCGCCAATCTGGCGTTGGATGGCGACCTGATCAACTACGGCTCGTTCCTGCCGGGCACCACCGAGCTGGCAGTGCGCTCACTGGGCAAGGCGCTGGACATGCGCAACCCGAGCATCCGCAGCCAGCTGGAGCAGGGCGAGCGCCTGGATTTTGAAGACACTACCCTGTACCAGCGGGTGTTCGCCCTGGCTGACAAGGCCGCCGGCAAACCGGTGCCGCGGGCGATCCTGCCGGGCATCGTGCTGAAAAGCCCGAAGATCACCCGCAACCTCACCACGGCCTGGTTTGCCAAGCGCGTGGATGAGCGTTATCAGCGCTGCATGAAGCGTTAGGCTTATCACCGGGGATTTACCGGACTGATGTTGATGGTCCGGATGGCTGCGGTGGGATACACCTCCAGCCTTGTCCCCAAGGAAGAACCTGACATGACTGCCCATGCCATCCCCGAAGGCTTTACCCCGCTGCGTCGCAGCAGCCCACTCCTGGACCTGCTTGGCCCGGTGTATAGCCGAGGTGAAGGCTTGCAGCTGGAAATCGGCCTGCGCGCCGACAACCGCCACGCCAACGGACGCGGCACCGTGCACGGTGGCGTGCTGGCCACCCTGGCGGATGTGGGCATGGGCTACGCCATGGCGTTTTCCAGCGAGCCGCCGCTGCCGTTGATCACGGCGAGCATGACCCTGGACTATCTCGGCGCGGTGCAGGTAGGGGCGTGGGTCGAGGTGCGTCTGGAGCATCACAAGCGCGGGCGGCAGATGGCGTTTGCCACGGTCAGCGTGCAGGTCGGGGAGAAGGTGGTGGTGCGGGCAAATGCGGTGTTTGCGGTGCCCCAGGCGCGGGACTGACCGATAAAGAAAAGGCCCGGTTTTCGTGGAACCGGGCCTTTTCCATGTTGCTCTTTGAAATCAGTTGCGTTCAAGGGCCAGGGCTACACCTTGCCCGCCACCGATGCACAGGGTGGCCAGGCCTTTCTTGGCGTCACGCTTTATCATTTCATGCAGCAGGGTCACCAGCACACGGCAGCCTGACGCGCCAATCGGGTGGCCGATGGCAATCGCGCCGCCGTTGACGTTGACCTTGGCCGCGTCCCATTCCAGCTCTTTGCCCACCGCCAGTGACTGCGCGGCAAAGGCTTCGTTGGCTTCGATCAGGTCCAGGTCGCCCAGGCTCCAGCCGGCCTTGTCCAGGCAGCGGCGGGTGGCCGATACCGGGCCAATGCCCATGATCGCGGGATCGACGCCGGCGTTGGCGTAGCTGGCGATGCGGGCCAGCACTGGCAAGCCGAGCGCCTTGGCTTTGTCCGCGCTCATCAGCAGCACGGCGGCCGCGCCGTCGTTGAGGCTGGATGCGTTGCCGGCGGTGACCGTGCCGTCTTTCTTGAAGGCCGGCTTGAGCTTGGCCAGGGATTCGGCGGTGGTGCCCGCCCGTGGCTGTTCGTCCACGGCGAAGGCCACCGGGTCGCCCTTGCGCTGGGGAATCAGGATCGGTGTGATCTCATCGCTGAAACGCCCGGCTTCAATGGCCGCCGTGGCTTTTTGCTGGGAGGCGGCGGCGAAGGCGTCCTGGGCTTCACGGCTGATGCCGTACTTGTCCACCAGGTTCTCGGCGGTGATGCCCATGTGGTAGTCGTTGAACGCATCCCACAGACCGTCGGTGATCATGCTGTCGATCATCTTCGCATGGCCCATGCGCAGGCCGGTGCGGGCGGCCGGCAATACGTACGGGGCCAGGCTCATGTTCTCCATGCCGCCGGCGATGATTACCTCGGCATCGCCGCAACGGATCGCTTGTGCGCCCAGGTGCAGGGCCTTGAGCCCCGAGCCGCAGACCTTGTTCAGGGTCAGCGCCGGCACGGCGTGGGGCAGGCCGGCGAGGACCGAGGCCTGGCGGGCCGGGTTCTGGCCGCTGCCGGCGGTGAGCACCTGGCCAAGGATCACTTCATCCACGAGTGCCGGGTCGATGCCGGTCTGCTCCAGCAGGCGACGAATCACCGCAGCCCCCAGCTCCGGGGCCGGGATGCTTGCCAGCGAACCTTGGAAGCTGCCCACGGCGGTGCGGGTGGCAGCAACAATCACGACGTCTTGCATGGAATCTGTCCTCACTGGAAGTGCATTTCTGGAACGTGGTCCGGGACGATCAGTTTACCGGCTGTCTTGCTGACGATCTCTTCAACACTGACGCCAGGTGCGCGTTCCTTGAGGACAAAAGCGCCATTTTCGATTTCCAGGTAGGCCAGGTCCGTCAGCACGCGCTTGATGCAGTTGGCGCCGGTCAGCGGCAGGCTGCATTGGCTCAGCAACTTGGATTCACCGTCCTTGGACGCGTGGGTCATGATCACGATGATGTTCTCGGCACCGGCCACCAGGTCCATCGCGCCGCCCATGCCCTTGACCAGCTTGCCGGGGATCATCCACGAGGCGATGTTGCCCTGTACATCGACCTCAAACGCGCCGAGCACGGTCAGGTCGACATGGCCGCCGCGAATCATCGCGAAGGACTCGGCCGAGGAGAAGATCGACGCGCCAATGCGCGCGGTGACGGTCTGTTTGCCGGCGTTGATCATGTCGGCATCGATGGTTTCTTCAGTAGGAAACGGACCCATGCCCAGCAGGCCGTTTTCCGACTGCAGCATGACCTCCATGCCTTCTGGGATGTAGTTGGCCACCAGGGTCGGAATGCCGATGCCGAGGTTGACGTAGAAACCGTCCTGCATTTCGCGGGCGACGCGTTGAGCCATTTGTTCGCGGGTAAGAGCCATTTTTTGTCTCCTTATTATTTGGGCTGGTGGATTATTTGCGGAGGGTGCGCTGTTCGATGCGCTTCTCGAAGGTGCCGCAAATGATCCGGTCGACGTAGATCCCTGGGGTGTGGATATGCGCCGGGTCCAGCTCGCCCGGTTCGACGATTTCTTCGACTTCGACCACGGTGATCCTGCCGGCGGTGGCGGCCAGCGGGTTGAAGTTCTGGGCGGTATGGCGATAGATCACATTGCCGAAGTGGTCGGCTTTCCAGCCTTTGACGATGGCGAAGTCGCCGGTGATGGATTCTTCCATCAGGTACGGGCGACCGTTGAACTCGCGGGTTTCCTTGCCTTCAGCGACTGGCGTGCCGACGCCGGTGGCGGTGAAGAAGGCCGGGATGCCGGCACCGCCTGCGCGCAGTTTTTCGGCGAGGGTGCCTTGGGGCGTCAGGACCACTTCGATTTCGCCGCTGAGCAGTTGCTTCTCGAACAGGGCGTTTTCACCGACGTAGGACGCGAAGACCTTGCTGATCTGCTTGCCTTCCAGCAGCAGGCCCAGGCCGAAGCCGTCGACGCCGCAGTTGTTGGAGACCACGGTCAGGTTGCGGGTGCCCTTGCGCTTGATTTCGGCAATGAGGTTTTCCGGGATGCCGCACAGGCCAAAACCACCGGCAAGAACCGTCATGCCATCTTCCAGGCCTGCCAGCGCCTCTTCATAGGACGCTACGCGTTTATCAAAACCTGCCATATGCACCTCTTTTATTGTTTGTGGGCCAGCCATATGAACCGAGTGTTGCGCCGACGGATTGATTTGTTAAGTTGTTTTTTAAGGTTGATTGATTTAAAAAACAGCATAGTCCTCAGCCATCGGGAGAAGCTTCATGACAGTTAAACAGATGCGCGCCTTTCTTGCCGTGGCCCAGACCTTGAGCTTTGCGGCCGCCTGTGAGCGTTTGCATCTTTCCCAGTCGGCCTTGAGCCTGACCATCAAAGGCCTGGAAGAAGGCCTGGGCGGGCGCCTGTTCAGCCGCAATACGCGCAATGTCGCGCTGACCCCTGAAGGCGAATCCCTGCTGCCCCTGGCCCGGCGCTTGATCGCCGACTGGGACAATGCCGAGGATGAGTTGCGCCAGCGTTTCACCCTGCAGCGCGGGCGGGTAACGGTGGCGGCGATGCCGTCGTTTGCCGGAAACCTGCTGCCACCGATCCTGAAGATTTTTCGCGCGCGCTATCCCCAGGTCAACGTAACGGTGAATGACGTGATCAACGAGCAGGTGCTGGAAATGGTCCGCGATCGCCAAGTGGAGTTGGGCGTGGCGTTTGAACCGTCGGAAAGCTCATCGCTGGTGTTCACCCCGCTGTATGTGGACCGCTTTGTGGCGGTGGTGCCCGGTGACTCGCCATTGGCACGCCGCTCCGATATCGCCTGGCACACCTTGCTGGAACAACCCTTCATCACCTTGCAGCGCCCGTCCACGGTACGAGTGATGCTTGAAGAACACCTGAAGGCGCTGGACCTGAAGCTGCCCGTAGCCCTGGAGAGCCATCAACTGGCGACGGTGGGCAAGATGGTTGCCAGTGGCTTGGGCGTGAGTGCAGTGCCGGCGTTGTGTGCACGCCAAATGCAGGAAGCAGGCGCCCATTGCATCACCTTGAGCGATCCGGTGATCGAACGGCCGATTGGTGTACTGACCAAGCCCGGCCACGAACTTTCAGCGGCGGCCCAGGCCATGTTTGATATTTTTTGCGATGAAGCGGGGAAGGGGCGTTTTCCGGCGTTGTTGCGATAACCGTCGGCCATAAAAAAGCCTGCTCGTTTTAAGCGAGCAGGCTTAAGTGATAAGTGCGTAGTTATCAGCAGTATCTGTCGATCACCTTAACTTGCGAATGGCCTTTAAGGTTCTGCCACTCGGTATTAAGTGTATGGAAGACCTGCTCGATAAAGTTGCGATCGGCGGCGGCTTTCTTGCCGACATAACCCTGGCCGCGGCGGTACATCTTCAGGCGCGCTGCCAGTTCACGGTTATTCCTGTCGAACTCTTCTTCCACGGTGTGGGGCGCCAGGCAGTCAATATGGACCTGGCCCGATTTACCAATCCAGAGGATATGGTCGTCGAGCGTGTCTTTCTGCGCTGCGAACATCTCAGCCAATTCATCGATAGTTGGTTGGTTGTTCAGATTCATGTGTAAGCCCCTTGACCAGTTGGCGATCTCTAGTTGATCCGTTAAAACTACTAAGTTGTCTCCGGCTCAGAAAACCGGGCGTCAGCGACTGTCTGCCGAATACGGGCAGGGTCTTGAACCGATGCATGTAGTCTTGCTGATGACCTGCTACGCAATGGTTTCATAACGAAGACAAGCAGCGTTTGAGCTCCTTGTACCGATCCTTTCGGGCCGGTCAGCTTCATCAATCTGCCTTGTGGGCAGTGCACATCCGGAAAAAACAGCTCGGCGGTCAGACGAGCTTGTTCAAAACGCGCGTTACCAACGCTCCCGATCCGGGAGACGCTTGAATCATGCAATTACAAAACGGTTACGTCAACGATTATGTAGTGATTATTTTTTAGCACTACATAAATCCTTGCAGGGCGGGGGTGTGAGCGGAAAACATGACTTGGGCGTCACTTTTCGTGCGGGCAGGTCGCGGGATCCGGGGGCTTTTTGTGGCGAGGGAGCTTGCTCCCGCTGGGGTGCGAAGCGCCCCCACCAGGCTGACTGCGGTTCTGCAGGAATCATTCGGTTGTCGGTTTTGGGGCTGCTGCGCAGCCCAGCGGGAGCAAGCTCCCTCGCCACAGAAAAGCAGGATTGGGCTATCCCAGGCGTTCTGCCAGCAACGGCAACAAACGTTCGCAGGAGGCTTCGATCTTGAGTTGCAGCAACTCATCGCCCCGTGTCTTGCCCAGATTGATGGCAATCACGGGCTTGCCTTGCTCGACCATCGCCTTGCACAACCGAAACGCTGAATACGCCATCAGCGACGAACCCACCACCAGCAATCCTTCTGCGTCATCCACCGCCGCCATCGCCTTGGCTGCCGTGCCCTGGGCGACGTTCTCGCCGAAAAACACCACGTCCGGTTTCAACCGTTGCCCGCCGCAGTGGGGGCAGCGGGGCACCTGAAAACGTCCTTCAAAGGCCGGGTCCAGCAGGGTGTCACCGTCGGGGGCTTGAACGGCATCCACACCCGCCAGGTACGGATTCTCCGCTTCCATTTGGCGCTGGATCAGGTTCCGGTCGCTGGTCTGCTGGCAATCCAGACATAGCACCCGGTGAAGGCTGCCGTGGAGTTCGATCACATCATGGCTGCCAGCCTGATCGTGCAGGGTGTCGACGTTCTGGGTGATCAGCCCGGCAATGCGCTGACGTTGCTGCAGAGTGGCCAGGGCGATATGCGCCGCGTTCGGCTGCGCGACACGCACCCTCGGCCAGCCGAGCATAGCCCGCGCCCAGTAGCGGCGGCGCGCCTGCGGGGTTGCCAGGAACTCCTGGTACATCATCGGCGCCTTGCCCCGGCGCACGCCTTCGCTGTCGCGATAATCGGGAATCCCCGAAGAGGTGCTGATACCCGCACCGGTCAGCACCAGGAAGCGCCGTTCGGCCATGGCCCGGTGCAGGTTGTCGAGCTGGTTATCGACTTGATGTTGCAGGGTATCGAGCATGGGGTCCCCAATGATTATTCGCCGCGAATGTACTGCTCCAGCTGTTTGATCAGGTCGGCCTGTTCGGCAATCGCTTCCTTGACCAGGTCGCCGATGGACAGCAGGCCAAGGAGCTTGCCGTTCTCCACCACAGGCAGGTGCCGCAGATGTCGGTCGGTCATGATCGTCATGCACGTCTCGACAGTCTGGTGAGTGTCGACGGTGATCACCGGTGAATTCATGATCTCGTGGGCTTTGGTCGTCACCGAAGACAATCCATGGAGGATGACCTTACGGGCATAGTCTCGTTCACTGATGATGCCCACCACCTTGCCGTCCTGGAGCACTGGCAAGGCCCCGACGTTTTTCGAAGCCATCACGATCAAGGCCTCAAATACCGTATGGTCGTGGGGGATGGTGTGGACTTGATGGTTATGCTGGTCTTTGGACTTCAGCACTTGGGCAACGGTTTTCATGGAGGCCACTCCGGTGTTGTTATTGTTGGGAGGTTAGCAGGCCCTACAGAATCCTGGATGGCCTGCAGCAGGGCAAGGTCCAAAGCGGCATACATCCCGTCGAAAAACGTCATTGTCGCGATTTCTTAGTGCTTCTCAGCCCTTGTTTGCCGGTTTCGCCGCCCGCTTCGGGCTGGTGGCCGTCTTGCGCTTGGCCGGTTTGCGTTTGTTTTTCCACGGTGTGGCGCCACGTCCGGCCGGGCTGGCCGGGCCGCTGATGGTCAGGCGCATGCCAGTGCAGCGGGTCACCTGTTTGCTCATCCATGCCGCCTGTTTGGCGACGAACTCTTCCAGGCTCATCTCGCCGCTTTGTACCATGTCCAGTGCCTGCTCCCAGATAGCGGTGGTACCGGGGTCGGCAATTGCCCGTGGCACTGCATCAATCAGGCTGAACGCGGCGGGTGTTGCCGACAGCGCCTTGCCGTTTTTCACCAGGTAGCCGCGGTCCAGCAGGCCCTGGATGATCCCGGCGCGGGTGGCTTCGGTGCCGATCCCGGTGGTGTCCTTGAGCTTTTGCTTGAGCAGCGGGTCTTCCACCAGCTTGGCGACGTTTTTCATCGCCTTGATCAGGTCGCCTTCGGTGAAGGGTTTGGGCGGCTGGGTCCACAGGTCCTTGAGGTTGACCTTGGCCACCGCGTAATCCTGACCTTGAACCAGTTTTGGCAAGGACTGCGGCGCCGGTGCTTCACGGCCCTTGGCCGGCGCCAATGCTTCCGGCAATGCGCGTTTCCAGCCAGGCTCGACGATGACTTTGCCAACTGCCCGCAGGGCTTCCCCGGCGCAGTCGAAGTCTGCCTGGGTGCGGTCGTATTCGTGATTGGGCAGGAACTGCGCGAGATAGCGGGCCCGAATCAGGGTGTATACCGCGCGATGCTTGCCGGTCAGTTGCCCGACATCCTTGCCGGCGCCGGTAGGGATGATGCCGTGGTGAGCGCTGACCTTGGCGTCGTTCCAGGCTCGGGAGCGTCGCTTCGGATCGATGTGTGGCATCAATTCATTCACCGCCGGATCGGCCCGGCCCAGCGCCGCGAGGATTTTCGGCGCGTCGCCGTGCTGGCTCAGGGGCAGGTAGCCGCAATCGCTGCGTGGGTAAGTGATGACCTTGTGGGTTTCGTAGAGCGACTGGGCAACATCCAGGGTTTCCTGGGCGCCGAGGCCAAGCTTTTTCGAGCAGATTTCCTGCAGGGTGCCGAGGTCGAAGGGCAGGGGCGCGACGTCGCGCATGCGCTCGGTACGCAGTTTGACCAGCCGGGCGCTGGCGGCGTTGCTCATGGCGTTGGCGGCGTCCCGGGCAAGCTGAGGATTGAGGCAGCGGCCCTGATCGTCACAGGCGTCTTCTGTTGCGCGCCACTGCGCCGTAAAGGTGATGTCGTCGTGGAGCAGATCCACATCGATGGCCCAATAAGCGACGGGTACAAAGTCGGCAATGCTGCGGTCCCGGTCCACTACCAGGCGCAAGGTCGGGGTTTGCACACGGCCGACCGGCAACACGCCCTGGTAGCCGGACTGTTGGCCCAGCAGGGTAAACAGGCGGCTCATGTTCATCCCGATCAGCCAGTCGGCACGGGAGCGGCCAAGGGCCGAATGGTAGAGGCTGAAGGTTTCAGCACCGGGCTTCAACGAGGCCAGGGCCTTGCGGATCGACGCGTCGTCGAGCGCCGAGAGCCATAGCCGCTGGATGGGGCCGCGATAACGGCAATGCTCCACCAGCTCACGGGCGATCATCTCGCCCTCACGGTCGGCATCGGTGGCGATCACCAGTTCCTGGGCTTCCCCCAGCAGACGCTTGACCGCCTTGAACTGGCTGGCAGTCTTGGGCTTGACCAGCATCTTCCACTTTTCGGGGATGATCGGCAGGTCGGCCAGCACCCAGCGCTTGTACTTGGCGTCGTAGCTGTCGGGCGGGGCGGTTTCCAGCAGGTGGCCGATGCACCAGGTCACCGTCACGCCTGAGCCCAGCCAGCAACCGTCGCCACGCCGGGTCGCGCCGAGCACGGCGGCGATATCCTTGGCCTGGGACGGTTTTTCACAGAGGAACAGCCGCATGGTCACCACATTCGCTACGCAATTGAATGGGGAGCAGGATGGGCAATAAATCAGAATTGGGCAACTTTTATCTGGATGGATATACAGCAATTTGTGTGTCTGGTGCTAAACCCAATGTGGGAGCGGGCTTGCTCGCGAATGCGGTGTATCAGTCAACCTATCCGGCGACTGACACCCCGCTTTCGCGAGCAAGCCCGCTCCCACACTGAAACTCCAGCGTCGGCCGGATCGACGTTTAGTTATTGTCGATATCGACGTTCTTGGTCTCTTTCAGGCAAATCAGCCCCACGATCAGGCTCACCCCGGTAATGACCACCGGGTACCACAGCCCATAGAAAATATCCCCGGTGTACACCACCAGCGCAAACGACACCGTCGGCAGGAAGCCACCAAACCAGCCATTCCCGATGTGGTATGGCAGCGACAGCGAGGTGTAGCGGATGCGTGTCGGGAACAGCTCCACCATCAGCGCTGCCAGCGGGCCGTAGCACATGGCGGCGATCAGGATCAGCGCGACGATCAGCACCACCACCATGGTTTTGTTGACCTGGGCCACATCAGCCGATTGCGGATATCCCGCCAGGGTCACCGCGCCTTTCAGGGCGGCTTCGTCGTAACCGTCGATACGCACATCACCCACGCTCACCTGCACCGCGCTGCCCGCCGGGGCGGCCGCGCTTTCGTACGGCAGGCCCTGTTTCACCAGGAAGGTCTTGACCTTGTCGCAGGGGCTGTCAAAACGCGCCTTGCCCACCGGGTCGAACTGGAAGGTGCAGGTGGCCGGGTCTGCCAATACGGTGATCGGCGACTGGCGGCTGGCGTGGTCCATCGCCGGGTTGGTGTAGTGCGCCAGGCCCTTGAAGATCGGGAAGTACAGCGCGGTGGCCAGCAGCAGGCCGACCATCAACACCGGCTTGCGCCCCAGCTTGTCCGAAAGCCAGCCGAAGAAGATGAAGAACGGTGCACCAATCACCACGCTGATGATCAGCAGCATGTTGGCCAGTGCCGGATCCATCTTCAAAAACTGTGTGAGGAAGAACAGCACATAAAACTGCGCGGCATAGAACGTCACAGCCTGGCCGGCGTTGATGCTGAACAGCGCAATCAGCACGATCTTGAGGTTTTCCCATTTGCCGAAGGATTCGCGGATCGGCGACTTGCTGGCCTTGCCTTCCTCTTTCATTTTCAGGAACGCCGGCGACTCGTGCAGGCTCATGCGGATCCAGGTGGAGATACCCAGCAGCACGATCGACAGCAGGAACGGCAGGCGCCAGCCCCACACTTCGAATTGGTCACCGGTGAAGTAACGGCAGGCCAGCACCACCAGCAGCGACAGCAGCAGGCCGAGGGTCGCGGTGGATTGAATCCAGCTGGTGTGGAAGCCGCGTTTGCCCGCCGGGGCGTGCTCGGCCACATAGGTGGCTGCGCCGCCGTACTCGCCGCCCAGCGCCAGGCCCTGGAGCATGCGCAGCGCGACGAGGATGATCGGTGCGGCAATGCCGATGCTCGAATAGGTCGGCAGCAGGCCGACGCAGAAAGTCGCCAGGCCCATCAGGATGATGGTGGCGAGGAAGGTGTACTTGCGCCCGATCATGTCACCCAGCCGACCGAACACCAGCGCGCCGAACGGGCGCACCACAAAGCCGGCGGCGAAGGCCATCAGGGCAAAGATAAACGCCGTGGTGTCGTTGACCCCGGCAAAGAACTGCTTGCTGATTACCGCCGCGAGTGCGCCATAGAGGAAGAAGTCATACCACTCGAACACCGTCCCGAGGGAGGAGGCGAAGATGACTTTCTGTGTGTCGTTGCTGTCTCGCGCCTTGGTGGCGGAGCCCAGGGGTTGAGCGTGTTCTGACATTTGGGTAGCCCTCACAGTGATTATTTATTGTTGTTCCACTGTCGGCGCCACATCGGCGCCGCTATTCCCCTGTAGGCGCCCGGCTTGCCGGCGATGGCGCTCTCAAGCTGTGCACAACACTTGAAAACGCCATCGCCGGCAAGCCGGGCTCCCGCAGGTCAAGCCGGTAAGGTCAGTTCTTTCTCCGGGGCGAGGCTCCTTGTGTTCGGCGAAAGGATAAGCTGCGCGGCTTTTTCCGCGATCATCAGCGTCGGTGAGCAGGTGTTGCCTGAAGTGATGCGTGGCATGACCGACGCGTCGGCGATGCGCAGGCCGGGAACCCCGTGCACTCGCAGTTGGGCGTCGACCACCGCGTCCTTGTCGCTGCCCATGCGGCAGGTGCCCACTGGATGGAAAATCGTGGTGCCAATGCGGGCAGCGGCTTCCTGCAGCTGTTCGTCCGTCTGCAGTTCTGCGCCGGGCAGGTACTCCACCGGGTTGAATTGCTTCAGGGCCGGCGCCGAGACGATGCGTCGGGTCAGGCGAATGGCGTCGGCGGCCACCCGCAGGTCTTCCGGATGGCTGAGGTAGTTGGGGCGGATCAGCGGTGCGTCTGCCGGGTTGGCCGAGCGAATGTCGATGCGGCCACGGCTTTGCGGGCGCAAGTCGCACACCGAAGCGGTGAAGGCCGGGAACCCGTGCAGCGGTTCGCCAAAGCGCTCCAGGGACAGCGGTTGCACGTGGTATTCGAGGTTGGCCGACGTCTGCTCCGGCCCGGAACGGGCGAACGCGCCAAGCTGGCTGGGGGCCATGGACAGAGGGCCGCTGCGGTCATACAGGTAGCGCAGGCCCATGCCCATCTTGCCCCACACGGTGCCGGCGATCTGGTTCAGGGTGCGGGCGTTTTCCAGCTTGTAGATCAGGCGCAGTTGCAGGTGATCCTGCAGGTTGCCGCCCACGCCGGGTAACTCGTGCAGCACATCGATGCCCAAAGGCTTGAGCACGCTGGAGGGGCCGATACCGGAGCGTTGCAGGATGCCGGGCGAACCGACGGAGCCGGCGCACAGGATGATTTCCTTGCGCGCCCGCCACGTGACTGGCTGGCCTTGCTGGCGAGCAACCACCGCCGCCGCGCGGCAGTTCTCCAGGAGTACGCGGTCGACTTCAACCTCGGTCATCACCGTCAGGTTGGGCCGCTGGCGGATCGGTTTGAGAAACGCCTTGGCCGCATTCCAGCGCACGCCGGATTTCTGATTGACCTGGAAATAGCCACAGCCTTCGTTGTCGCCCTGGTTGAAGTCGCTGATGCTGTCGATACCGCTTTGCTGCGCCGCGTCACGAAACGCATCGAGGATCGGCCAGTGCAGGCGCTGTTGCTCAACCCGCCATTCACCGCCGTCACTGTGAAATTGCGAGGCACCGGCAAAATGGTTTTCGCTCTGCTTGAACAGCGGCAGCACATCCTTCCAGGCCCAGCCGGGATTGTCCTCGGCCCAGCCGTCGTAATCCCGGGCCTGGCCGCGCATGTAGATCATGCCGTTGATGGACGAGCACCCGCCCAGCACCTTGCCGCGCGGGTAGCTCAGCGCACGGCCTTGCAGGCCTTCCTGGGCTTCGGTCTTGAAGCACCAGTCGGTGCGCGGGTTGCCGATGCAGAACAGGTAGCCGACGGGAATATGGATCCAGGGGTAGTTATCGCGACCGCCTGCTTCAAGCAGCAACACGCGATGGGCAGGGTTGGCAGACAGTCGATTGGCCAGAAGGCAGCCCGCCGGGCCGGCGCCTACCACCACGTAATCGTATTCAGCAGCTGCAGAATGCATCTGTGACCTCGCTTGTTTTTCTTATTGGTCCCATCCTAGTTGTTAGTTTTCGTCTTAAAAATGTTAGTTTTTACCCAGCTGCTGTGCGTTTTTAGACAACGCTGCTGTTCAGGGGAAGAAGGGGAAGGCATGTTCGACTGGAATGATCTGCGGTTCTTTCTTGAGTTACAGCGTAGCGGGCGCTTGCTCACGGCGGCGCAACGCCTGAAAACCACCCACGCCACCGTGGCCCGGCACATCGAGGCCATCGAGAAAAGCCTGGGCACTGCGCTGTTCGTGCAGCACGCCCAGGGTTACGAACTCACGCCCTCCGGCGAAGCCCTGCTCAAACATGCCGAAGCCATGGAAAACGTGGCGCTGCTGGCCGAAGAAGAACTGACTCATTCCGCCGCGCCCCTGGGCAAGATCCGCCTGGGGGTGGCCGAGGGTTTGGGCGTGATGTTCCTGGCCAGTCGCATGGGCGGCCTGTTCGAACGCTACCCGGGCCTGGAAGTGGAACTGCTGGCAGTGCCACGGTTTGTCAGCATCCTCAACCGCGAAGCGGAAATCAGCATCCACCTCGAACGCCCCAGCGTCGACCAACTGGTGACCCGCAAACTCACCGACTACCGCCTGGCGCTCTACGCCAGCCGCAGCTACCTGGACCGCACACCGCCGATTGAAAAACGCGAGGACCTGGCGGTGCACGCCTGGATCGATTACGTCGATGATTTGCTGTTCAGCCAGGAATTGAAATTCCTCAGCAGCTTCTGCCGCAACCCCAAAGTGGTGTTCCACAGCACCAGCGTGATCGCCCAGCACCAGGCGGCGCGCTCGGGGTTGGGAATTGCCGTATTGCCGTGCTTCATGGCGGCGAGCGACCCGGACCTGGTGCCGCTGCTGCCGGCGGAGAGCATCCAGCGCAGCTACTGGATCAGCTCCCGGCGCGAGTTGCACAAGTCGGTAAGGTTGCGGGTGTTGTGGGATTACCTGGTGGAACTCTGCGCGCGGGAGCAAGGGGTTTTGCTGGGGGAGGGTTAGAGCTTCACCACCTGATGCACCTGCTCACCACAGGCACGGATCTCCTTGATCATCTTTTCAAACGGTGCGCTGACAATTTCATCGTGGGTCAGCCAGCGTATTTTCTGCGTCAGGACGTAGTGATAACGCCAGTCGCCCTTGACGCGCTCACCCGTCAGGTCCAGGTCGTACCACGGCGAGCGTACCTGGCAAGCCTTGATGTCCTTGTCGATCTGCCCACCCGACAGTGTGATGGTGTAATCCAGCGTCTCGGGGTTGCCTATGTACAAGTCGGCCAGTTGCCCATTGCGGCGGTAGTTGAGCAGACCGTCCCATTTCTCTTGCAGCAAGGCATCGTTGTAGATGTGGTCGTTGCCCAGCGGTTCCAGGGGCCGCATGTCCGTCAGGGTGGCGCTGACCTTGTAGCTGGCCGGGATCAAGAAGGCGGTGGCGGGGCGCTCGACCTGGCAGTCGGTGATCTGTTTGCCGAAGTTGTCGCAGATGTTCTGGTCGCTGGCGGTGGCGCCTTGCTGGCGGTCGGCGACGCTCAGTTGCATCAGCGGCATGCCGCGAAAATCAACGGTGGCCGAGACCCGGGCGGTGCCCTGGGCGTCGAAGCGCTCCTGTTTGTCGAGGATCAACGTGGGGGCGGCGGGTTGCAGCGGGATGTGTTCTTCACGTACCTGGCCCTCGGCGTTGGTCACCAGCACCCAGCGGTCCTGGATGTCGGGCAGGGTCTGGCCGGGGGCGAAGATCGGGTTGGTCGGGTCCAGCCACCACACCTGGCCATCGACTTCGGCGCGGACGATGGCGTGGTTCGGCGCGCCGGTGCCGGGAATCAGCAGCGGGTTAACCACATCGCCGCGGCTGACCCAGGCCGGTTCGGCCTTGATCCCGCTGGCCTTGAGCATGGCGGCCAGCAGCGTCGAAAGGTCTTTGCAGTCGCCGTAGCCGTGCTGCTCGATCTCCGCCAGGCTGAAGGGCACATAGCCGCGATCCGAGGCGCGCCAGTCGCCCAAGTAACGATAGTGGTCGTTGATGTGCTGCATCAGGCCGGCCACCTGTTGTGCCGGTGGCAAGCCGCGAACGGCGGCCACGGCGGCGGCGCCCTGGGGCGGCAGCTTGGCGCCGAGGATCTGGTTGTAGCGTTCGGCAAAGCCGCCGAAGTACTGCTGGCGATCCAGGGAGCTGCCGACTTCGATACGCGGGGCGTGGCGTATGTAGGCGTTGGCGGATTCGTTGATGTAGCTGAGGTAGGTCGGGGCCTTTTGCACCACGTCCAGGGTCTTGCGATTGGCCGATGGCGTAATGCTGAAACCCTCCATCAATTCGCTGCGCCACTCGATCGGCCGCTCGGCGGTGAAGCGTGCCTTGAAGTGGTCGCGCCGTGCGGCGTTGGGGCCGAACTGCAAGGCGTAGTAGAACTCGGTCATCAGCGGTTTGGCCGGGTGATGTTCGCGCACCGTGTAGCGGATTTGCGTGCCGACCCGCAGGTTGGGAAACGCCAGCGAGGTCTGTTTTTCCCGGGAGAAACCCTGGTCCGGGTTGGGGGCGGTGCGGGTGTCGATTTGCGTCGGGTCCAGGGGCACAGGTTTGCCGCCGGGCTGGGTGGACTCGGCCTTGATCAGTTCGAAGCCGTCTTCTTCCTGGTAGCTGAAGTCGATCCGCGAGAGCATTTCGCGGCCGCTTGGCTTGAGGATGGTGTAGTGAAAGCGGGTAGTGCAGTCGACGCTGGCGTCGCGGTTGAAGTGGCAATGCAGCTCGGTGTCGCTGGCCAGCGGGGCTTCGGCCATTGGTTGCAGGGCGGCAAGCGCGCTGTGACTGGCAAGCCCCCAGCTGATGCAGATCAGGGGACGGTAAAACGAAAAACGGAGCATGGGCGCCTCAGGTGGAACATTGACACAAGTACCCTAGGGGTACCGAGAAGGCGCCGGATGATAATGGATCGCAACACGAATGCCTAGCATTGTCCGACAATTAATTACGCTGTAAGGCCCGATCTAGAGCCTTCGTTAATGTTTTAAGGATTATTTTTCGAGTTCAAACTCGACGCTTCCCAGCCGCTCACCGTTCACCAGCACGTGAACCGCATGCTTGCCGGGATAGTGCTTGCGCGTGGTCAATTCACGGATAGGTTGGCCACGGCTGATGGCGTGATGTTCTCCGGCACCCAGGGTAAATGCCTTGAGCTTGAACACCTTGGACGCGCTGTGACCGGCGCTTTTCACATAGTCGATGGCGTAGTCGACCACCAGCTTTTGCGACGAATCGGCAGTGGACTCCAGGCTGAAGGACAGGTTGATCCGCTCCCCCAACTTGATCGCCGCCGGCTCGACCTTGAGTTGATGGATCTTCACTTCGGCCCTGGCCCCGGCGCCCATGATCGTCAGCGCCCGGGTGTTGCCTTGCTTGATCAGGCTGCGCAGCGCGTGGCGGGCGATCCACGCCGTGTGGGGGTTATCCAGGGACCAGCCTTCGATCAGGCCCAGCACCCAATCCGGATGGTCCTTGGTGATGTCGTTGAGGTGGTTGGCCACCGACTTGCGCACGTAGAGGCTGCTGTCGGCCTTGAGATTGTCGAGGATCGAAGCGCACAGGTTCGGATCGGCCTGCACCTCGGCCAGGCGAAACG
Organism: Pseudomonas sp. D8002; assembly: GCF_013385695.1. Classification (NCBI taxonomy): domain Bacteria; kingdom Pseudomonadati; phylum Pseudomonadota; class Gammaproteobacteria; order Pseudomonadales; family Pseudomonadaceae; genus Pseudomonas; species Pseudomonas sp. D8002. The sequence continues at coordinate 43,937 of NZ_JACAPM010000019.1, read as the reverse complement.
ACCATGGCAGCCGTGGCCGTGAACCTTCGCTGGCGAGGCGTCGTACGTGTTCGTTGTCGTCCAGCGACCACTGTTGCATCACCGCCAGGGTGCGCTTGAAATCCTTCAGCAGGAAATGCCGCACGGCAAACTCGGCGGAGCCGAAGGTGGTGAAGTACTTGAGGGCAGCCATGGAGCGCTTGAAATCATCGCCGCCGTAGCTGGCAACGTAGTGGGGCAGGAACAGGCTGACAAAGGCGCTGTTCAGCCGAGGGGCCAGGGCATACAGCAACTTCAGGGTTTGCGGATAATCCAGCGGGATCACAGCGTTGAGGCTTTCACTGACCCGCGCCATGCGCTGCATCACCGACAGGTCTGCCAACCCGGCCTTGGCGTGTTTGAGAAAACCCTTGGCGTCGAACGCCGGGTACACCGCGGTCATTTCGCTGGCGATGTGTTGCAGGCGTTCGGCGTTGAAGATTTCCTTCAGGGCCGGGGCGCTTTGGTCGGTCATGGGCAAGTCCGCGGTTAGCCAGAGATGCCCACGAGGCTAACCATCAGTGCCTAGAGATACCAGCGATATTCCCGCGCATGAATTTCCTGCTGGAATGCCAGGTGGTCCTGGCGTTTGTTTTCGCAATACACGTCGACAAACTCCGCGCCCAGGCCTTCGCGCAACGTCGGCTGATGCTGCATGGCGCGCACCGCCTCCAGCATTTCCACGGGGAAGTCCGCGCCGCTGTTGCGGTCTTCGTTCAGCGGGGCGATGGGCTCCTTCGCTGCTTCAAGACCATGCTCAAGCCCCACCAGAATCGCCGCCAATACCAGATACGGGTTGGCATCGGCACTCGCCAGGCGATGTTCGATGCGCAGGTTGCGCGGGTCGGATTCAGGGATTCGCACGCACGCGTCACGGTCTTCAAAGCCCCAGCACGCGCGGGTTGCCGCGTTGACCGTGCCACCAAGGCGGCGGAAGGCGTTGTGGTTGGGCGAGAAGATCGGCATGCAGTGCGGCAGCAGTTCCAGGCAACCCGCCACTGCGTGGCGCAACGGTTGCTGCTGGTGGGCCGCCAGCAGGTTATTGCCCGCCGCATCGTACAGGCTGACGTGCACATGCATGCCGCTGCCGGGGTGTTGCAGGTAAGGCTTGGCCATGAAGCTGGCGCGGTAGCCGTGCTTGAGGGCCACGCCACGGGTGCTGCGGCAGAACAGGGCGGCCCAGTCGGCGGCGCGCAGGCCGTCTTCCAGGTGGCCGAAATTGATTTCGAACTGGCCGGGGCCGAGTTCGGCGGTGATCACCGTGATGTCGATGCCCTGGGCCTTGGCCGTCTCGACCATATCGTCCAACACCGGCGCAAAGCGTGACAGGCGCTCGATGTGCAAGTTGGGCTGGTCGTCCGCGTCATCACTCAGCGGGTCGCGGGCAAATTGCGGCAGGCCGTCGCTGAGCTTTTTGTCGAACAGGTAGAACTCCAGCTCGAACGCGACCACCGGGTGAATGCCTTTGCGCTGCAGGCGTTCCAGCACCTTGGCCAGTACTTCCCGGGGTTCGAATTCGATGGGCGCTTCGGTGCCGTCGGAGGTAATCAACATCTGCCCCAGCGGCTGCGCCTCCCAGCTCACCGGCTTGAGGGTGCCGGGCACCAGGCGGCGGTTGGCGTCCGGGTCGCCGTCGTGGAAGCAATAGTCGCCGATCTTGAACAGGCCGCCCTGGGCACCCAGCAGCACCGCGTTCTGCGGCAGTTTCAACGGGCTGCCGGCGGCGACCTTTTCCAGCATCTCCACCGGGTAGCGCTTGCCGTAGAAATGCCCGGGAATGTCCAGGGCAATCAGGTCGACATAGCGCACATCGGGATGGTTCTGGCGAAAGGTCCGGACTTCGGCCAAAAGCGTGGAAGCATGGCTTTTCACGGGTGTTGCTCCTAGTTGTAGACCCACAGCACGCGGGCTGGCAGGTCGGTCAGGTTGCCGTAGCGGCAGTGGGCAAAACTGGCCAGGTGGAAGCTGTCGCCGGGGCCCAGGGTGACCGAGTCCGGCTCGCCCTCGACCCACAGCGTCAACTCGCCCTCCAGCACGTAACCGGCCTGTTCGGCCCGGTCGCTCATGGTTTGTTCGCCGCTGTTGGCACCGGGGGCCAGCAGGCTGTCGAGGATCGAGAACGCGCCGTGCATGCTCGGCGACACCAGGATGTCGGTGATGCCATTGGCGTAATACACCGTGCGCCGTTCGTTGGGGCGGGTGACCCAGTCCACCGCCTTGGGTTTGGACAGGCTGTAGAAATAGGTGGTGGGCACACCGAGGGCGTGGCTGATGGCCGTGAGGTCGGCCACGGTCGGGCGCGACAGGCCGCGTTCAACCTGGGACAGGAAACCCACGGAACGCTCGATCTTTTGCGCCAGTTGCGCCAGGGTGAGCTTCTTGTGCTTGCGCAGGTCGTGGATCAGGATCGCCAGGGCGTCGAGTTCTTCTTGCTTGTCCATGGGCGCTTCGTGAAATTCTTATCAGGAAATTTCATGAAAAATTACAGGATTAATTTCACGAGGGCAATGGGTATGGAGTTGGCAGAGCATTTACGCCGCCTGGAACAGGAGTTGCACCAATGCACCACCCGTGCAGATGCGGCGCGGTTGTCGGTTCTGCTGGCGGATGATTTCGTCGAATTTGGTGCCAGTGGCAATGTGTGGGGCAGCAAGGCCGAGGTGATCGAAGGGCTGCAGGATGAGGTGTTTTCAGTCCGTAGCATCAGTGACTTTGCAATGAAGGTGCTGGCCGAAGGCGTGGCGTTGGTGACGTATCGCTGCCAGCGCGCGGCGACGGATGCAAATGCGGCGGGGGAGTCGTTGCGCAGTTCGGTGTGGCGCGAAAGCGGCGGGCAGTGGCAGATGGTGTTTCATCAGGGCACGCCAACACTTCAGCGTGCACCTGTGTAAGCGCCGGCAGGTCAGGCCGTACGCTTGGCCTCGAACCCCGACAGGCTGACATCATCACGATGCCCGAGCAGCTCGGCCACCACCGAGGTCGGCGACTTGTGCTTGTAGGTGTTGTAGTTGTTGACCGAGTCGTGGAAGAGCTGGCGGGTGAACGCGACACGGCTTTCCAGGCTGGCGATTTCTGCGGTGGGTGACGAGGCATTTTGCGCCGCCGCCAATTGTTGTTCGGCCTCCTTGAATTGGCCGAAGGCTTTTTTGCAGCGATCGAGCAGGGCCACCAGTTCCCTGTAGGTGCCGAACACGTAGAGCGCGAGCAAGGTGACAACGGTCACGAAAATGATGATGACGTGGGTACCAGTCATTGGAATTCCTGAGCGGCTGGAAAAAAGAACCAATCTTATCTGATTAATCGCCGGCCCGGTCGCTGGCCGTCCATCCATCTGCCGCTTCCATCACGGCGCTGAATGATTCCACGCCGCTGCGGTCGGAATCTTTACGCGTCATTCATTGAAGGAAGTGCCCATGAAGTCCAAATCCCTTGTTGCCTGCCTGCTGGTTGCCGCGAGCCTGTCCGCCGCGAGTCTCACCGTCCAGGCCGCGGATACTCCGCAAAAAACCGTGCAGCCTTCGAATATCAATACCCGCGACCTCAAGACGGGAGACCGCGCGCCAGACATTCTGATGCGTAAGGAGTCGGCCATTGCCGACTGGAAGAAACGTGGCCTGAAGCAGCCGGAAGAAGACAGCCAGTGGGCTCGAGTGAACGACAAGTACGTATTGCTCAAAACCACCAACGGCACGATTCTCGACATCACGCCCGTTAAAAAATAAAGCGTTCAGCGGGATGGGTGATCACGCTTCATCCCGCTGGATTTGATTTTTGCATAAATGCATAAACCAGCATTTTTTTCTTCTTGTTTTGCGTTAAGGTACGTCCGCTGCGGGCCGCAATGGTCCCTTTACCTTGACCGGAATGAGAGCAGGATGCTTGCCACAATAAGAAATTACCCGCGTACCGTGAACCTGTTGTTGTCGGCCACGCTGATCCTCACCCTGGCCAAGGCCATCACCTTTCCGTACCTGGTGATCTACCTCACCAACCACTTTGCCCTCGACATCAGCCAGGTCGGCCTGGTGATCGGCAGCTCGCTGATCGTCGGCTCGCTGCTGAGTGTCTACGGCGGTTTCCTGGTAGACCGCATCAATAGCTACAGGCTATTGCTCAGCTTGAGTGTGGTGTTTGCCCTGGGGTTTGTCGGCACGGTGCTGGCCCGGGAAATCTGGTCGTTCTACAGTTGCCTGATCCTGATCAACCTGGCGTACGCGGTGATCGACATCGCGATCAAGTCCGGGTTTGCCAGCCTGTTGCCGGAAGATGAGCGCAGCGAAGCGTTTTCCATCAAGTACACCCTGACCAATATCGGCTATGCCGTAGGGCCGTTTTTTGGCGCGATGGTGGCCAAGCTCGATATCAGCTTGCCGTTTATCCTGTCGGCGGTCCTGGGCTTCGGTTTTTTCCTGCTGTACTGGCGTTGGGGCGACCGCACGCTGGCCACGGTAGACACCACGCAAAAGCCGGTGTCGTTCCTCGCGGTGGGGCGTGTATTGCTGCGGGATCACCGACTGGTGTGCTTCACCGTCGGCGGCCTGCTCAGTGCCGTGGTGTTCGGCCAGTTCACCGCGTACCTGTCGCAGTACCTGGTGACTACCACTACCGCCGAATACACCTACACCATCATCAGCGCGGTACTCACCACCAACGCGGTGTTGGTGATTGCCCTGCAATACGCGATTGGCCGGCGCATTTCCCACCGCTACCTGAGCCAGTGGCTGATCTTCGGCCTGGGCATGTTCATGCTGGGGGTGATTGGCTTTGCCCTGGCGAGCAACGTGTGGTGGTGGATCCTGGCGATGGCGATTTTCACCGTGGGCGAAATCGTGGTGTTTCCGGCCGAGTACATGTTCATCGACCGCATCGCCCCGGACAACCTGCGGGGCATGTACTACGGGGCGCAAAACCTCTCCAACCTCGGTGCTGCCCTGGGGCCGGTGCTGTGCGGGCTGGTGCTGGCCAACCTGCCGGCCCACTACATGTTCTACATGTTGGCAGCGTTCATTGTCGGGGGAGGGGTGTTCTATTTTATCGGGGCGTCGTTGAAAGCCCGCGACCTACTGTAGGAGCACGGTTGTTCGCGAAGGTCGTTAACGATAACGCGCCACGCCTGAATGAACGCGGTGCCCGGGCGTTTTTCGCGAGCAAGCCCGCTCCTACAAAGGGCGCAGCGGCAGGTCATCCAGCCTGAGTTTACCGACGGTGTTGCTCTGCAATTCGTACCGCAACTCGTCGACCATCTTTTCCACTTCCTGCGGGGTCTGCAGCTTGTTGACGCTGATCCCGGTGACCACCAAATCCACCCGGCCGCTTTCGGCGTCGAAGACCTTGAGCGTCAACGACGCGTCACGGCACAGGGTGAATTCGCAGGTCAGGGGCGACAGGGCCTCTTCGATGCAGTTGCGCAGTTGGGAGAGCGTAAACATCAGGGTTCTCCTCAGCGACGACGCAGCAACAGGCCCAGCAGCAGGCCGACACCGGCGACGATCGCAACCGTTGCCAGGGGTTTTTGCTTGGCGAAATCGCCGACGGTGTCCAGCGCGTCACCGTAGGTTTGCTGCAACTGGCCAGCGGCCTGGCGAGCTACACCCTCGGCCTGGAGACGTTCGTCACCGGTCAGATCACCCAGAAAACCTTGAGCCTTGCCGGCCACTTTTTCGACGGCGCCTTTGACTTGTTCGCTTTTCATGATGGATTCCTTAAAGGGCATGACATCTCAACGGCACAGGACCCGAAGCCCTGTGCCCACCCTTCAAGGTTAAGCAGTGCACCCCCGCGCAATAAGGCGAATTTGCACCGGTCGCACTAGTGCATTTGCACTCTATTTCGGCTTTTTAACCCGCAACTCACCGGCAAACAGCCCGCGCTCACGGGCCCACACGATGGCTGCACTACGGCTATGCACCCCCAGTTTGGAGTACACCGTGGCCACATGGTTACGCACGGTGTTGGGTGCCAGTTTCAGGCGCGAAGCGATTTCCTTGTCGGCCAGGCCTTCGCAAATCAACCCCAGTACGTCGCGCTCGCGGGCGGTCAGGTCGGTAAAGGAAATGTTCGGTACATTGGGGCTGTTGACGCTCTTGGCGTTGGCCAGTTTTTCAATCAGCGTCTGGCTGAACCATGAGGCGTCCTGCATCACTTCCTCGATCGCGGCCACCAGTTCCAGCTCGGAGCGCTTGCGTTCGGTGATGTTCATCAGCACCAGCAGGTAGCAGGGCACATCCTGGATACTGACGGTGTCGGCAGACAGCACACAGTCGATCAGCTCATTGCCTTTCTTGCGAATCTTCAGGTCGAGGCCGTCGAGGTTGCCGGCTTTTTCCAGGGTGGTGAACAGTTGCGTGCAGGCCTGGGGGCTGTCGATAAAGTCGATGTCTTCGATGGATTTGCCGATCAGTTCTTCACTGGTATAGCCGGTGATGGTCATGAAGGCTTCGTTGATATCCACCACCTGGCGGTTGGCGGCGTTGCACACCAGGGTCGGCACCGGCGTCAGGCGGAACGACTTGGCGAAGCGTTCCTCGCTCTGACGCAGGGCGGTTTCGGCCTTGCGGCGAGGCTCCAGGTCGGTGAAGGAAAACAGCATGCAGTCTTCCTCATTCATGTCCAGCGGCTGGCCGGCCACGATCACCAGTTTGCTGCCGCCTTCGGGCAGTTTCAGTTCGGCTTGCATCTGTGGAATGGTCGCGCCTTCGCCCAGGCGCTTGACGGCCAGGTCCTTGTTTTCGGCCTGTTCCAGCACGTCCAGTTCATACACCGAGTGGCCGATCACCTGGTCGCGGTTGTAGCCGGTCATCTCCAGGAAGCCCTGGTTGACCTTGATGTAGCGCAGGTCGCTCAGGCGGCAAATCACCGCCGGCGCCGGGTTGGCATTGAAGGTCTTTTCGAAGCGCTGTTCGGCGCTGGCCCATTCGGTGGCGTCGCTCAGGATCAACACCAGCAATTCCGGCTCGCCCGACGCGTCGTCGAGCACCAGGCTGCGCAGGCGATGCACCCAGACTTTTTCCTCGTCGCCGGTGGGGGTGACTTCCACCACCACATCGCTGAACTCTTCACCGTCTGCCACCCGGCTCAGAGGATAATTCTCCAGCACCAACGGGTGGTTGTTGCGATACCGCAAGGCAAAGCGCGCGGCGTATTCCTTGGTGTTGGCACCCAGGTCTTCGACTTTATCCACGCCATGCATCAGCAGCGCGGCTTCATTGGCCCAGAGTATGGTCTGGTCGGCCTCGGCGAGGATCACCCCATCGGACAAGCCGGAGATGATCTGCTGCAGTTGGCGGCGGTTGGTTTCTTTGGCGAGGACGGCCTGGCTCATGGTTTCTCCTGGGGTAAGTCGCATGGGAAGTACGACACCTGAGGCTCAGGATAGTGCAGAGAAAGTGCCCGGCGCGGGGTGCGAATGCACCAGTGCGCCTAGTGCAATTGTGTCGAGACCGCAGGGCAGGTGCCTCGCCAAACTGGCCACCTACCCACTGTTCAAAGGATTTAACATGACCACTGTCTATGAAACCAACCGTTCGCTGTTTCGTGTGTCCTGGGGCTCGGTATTGGCCGGTAGTGCAATTGCCCTGGTGACCTATCTGGTATTGAGCGTACTTGGCACCGCGATTGGCGCCAGCGCGGTAGACCCGATGGCCGCGGGTAACCCGCTGAGCGGTTTCGGCACCGGTGCCGGGATCTGGCTGTTTGTCTCGACGCTGCTGGCAATCGGTACCGGTGCATTCGTGGCCGGGCGCACCGCGCCGGATCGCGGCGGCCTGCACGGCGTGCTGAGCTGGACCATCACCACCTTGCTCACCACCTGGCTGCTGGCCGCGCTGGCCACCAGCGTTGTGGGAGCGGCGGGCAATGTCGTCGGCAAGGGCCTGTCGGCTGCCGGCAGCGGGATCGCCGCCGTGGCGCCGGGTATCAGCGACAGCGTCAAGCAGCAACTGAATGAGCAGGGCATCAAGCTGGACTGGAACAGCCTGCAAGGTCAGCTCGACACACTGCTCAAGCAGAGCGGCAAACCTGAACTGGACCCGGCCAACGTTGAGCAAAAAGCCGATCAGGCGGCTGCGGACGGCAAGCAGTCGGCCAACGATGCCGCGACCAACCCAGCCCAGGCTGGTGATGAATTGAAGCAGTGGTTCGAGCGGGTCAAGGCTTCCGGTGAGCCGGCGTTGAACGCGGCGGACAAGCAGGCACTGGTCAATATTGTTGCGGCCCGTACCGGCAAGAGCCAGGCTGAGGCCACCCAGATTGTCGACAACTACGCCCAGGCCTACCAGCAGGCCGTGCAGAAGGTCGACGAACTGAAGCAACAGGCTGAACAGAAAGCCCGTGAAGCCGGTGAAGTCGCGGCCAAGCAACTGTCCCGTGCTGCGTGGAGCACCTTGTTGATGTTGCTGCTGGGCGCAGCGTTGAGCTTCGGCGTGGGTCGCCTGGCGATTTCCACCCGTCGTGTACCGTTGGCCTGATCATGACCTGAGGTGATCTATGTGGCGAGGGAGCTTGCTCCCGCTGGGCTGCGAAGCGGCCCCAAAAAAGAGGGGCGCGCTACGCACTGGAGCGCCAGCCCGGTCCAGCGGGAGCAAGCTCCCTCGCCACGATGCTTCGCTGGCACCAAACATGCTAGTGTCAGCACTCCAACATCCACTGGCAGTGCCTGGCGATGCGCGACATCTACAGCGTCTTCAACTCCAACGGCGCCTATGAAACCGGGGCCCATGCCCACGACGAATTCATGCTGATGGTGCCCGAGCACGGCCTGTTGCGTTTCAAGGATGAGGAAAGCGGGCGCACCACCTCGGTGATCGACCGCCAGTTCGTACTGGTGCCGCCGCAATCCAGCCATTCCTCCTCGTCACTCACCGCCAGCCAGGGCCACGTGGCGTTCTACGTCGACCCCGACTACATGCACTACGCCTTGCGTGACCTGTCCGGTGACGCCAACCGCTTGCTGCGCGTGCCCACCCTGGGCATCTGGCAAACCTCCGCGCCGTTGCACCATCTGCTCCTGGCAAAAAAAGCCTTCAGCCAACCCGACCTGTACATCGACCGCCGCCGTCAGGTGGCCCAGGCCGATCACCTGCTGCTGCTCGAATGCCTGGCGATTTCCCTCAGCCAGCCGAGTCTGCAACGCTCATCTACCGAGCGCCACGGCGCCATGCTGGTGCGTGACGTCAAGGCGTACGTGGAAGGCAACCTCGAACATGCGCCGGGGCTGGATGAAATCGCCGAGACGTTTCACATGTCGCGCCGCCATCTGACCCGGCTGTTCGCGCTGCACACCGGCGAGACGGTGCTGGCGTACGTCCAGCGCCTGCGCCTGGAGCGCGCGCAGACGTTGTTGCGGCACACCCGCATGTCGGTGCTGGAGATCGCCAATAACGTCGGCTATGAGTCACCGTCACACCTGGCCCATGTGTTTCGCCGGGTGCTGGGAGTGTCGCCGGATGAGTGGCGCCGCGGCTGATACCGCCTCAACGTTTTTGATGTCCCGATCCCGCGCATGATCCGGCCCGATCCCGTGCGCCGCAAATCCGTCATCCGTTCATCCTCACCCCGTCAACAACAAACAAGTCCGGCCTACCGGACGAGGAGGGGCGGTGAGTGCAAAACCCTTTATCAGCTTCGCAGGGGTGCAAAAAAGCTTCAAAGTCGAAGGCCGCCAGTTTGTGGCCGTGCGCAACGTATCGCTTGAAGTTCAGCGGGGCGAAATCATCACCCTGGTCGGACCTTCGGGGTGCGGCAAGTCCACCTTGCTAAACATGACCGCCGGGCTCTTCGGCCCCACGGAGGGCCAGGTGCATTACGACGGCGCCGAGGTCAAGGGCGTCAACACCCGTGTCGGCTACATGACCCAGGCCGACCACTTGCTGCCGTGGCGCACCGTGGCCGGCAACATCGCCGTGCCGCTGCAAATCCGCCGCATGCCCAAGGCCCGGATCGACAGTCGCGTCGAGGAGCTGATGGCGCTGGTGGGCCTCACCGGTTTTGGCGAAAGCTACCCTAACCAGCTTTCCGGCGGCATGCGCAAACGCGCGGCCATGGCGCGCTTGATGGCCAGCGACCCGGAAACCCTGCTGATGGACGAACCCTTCGGCGCCCTTGATGCGCAGATGCGCCTGACCCTGCAGACCGAACTCTTGCGCCTGTGCCGCAAGCTCAACAAGACCGTGCTGTTCGTCACCCACGATGTCGATGAAGCCATCGCGCTGGCGGACCGCTGCGTGGTGTTCGCCGGTCGCCCGGGCACCATCGACCATGTGCTCGATATTCCCTTGGGCGGTGAACGCAACCTGGTGCAATTGCGCTCCGACCCACGCTACGTGGAACTCTGCGCCGCCCTCTGGAAACGCTTGGCGCCCGACGTCGCCGGTGCTGCCGATCCCGCCTCATTGGCTCACTCGCTGGAGGTCGTATGATCCAGGTCTATCGCTTGCTGTTCCTGATTTTCCTGCTGGTGTTCTGGGAGTGTGTGTCCCGCTGGTTCGGCGTGGAATTTTTCATCAGCCGGCCTTCGGCGGTGGCGCAAAGCCTGTGGAAAATCCTCATGAACGGGGTGTTCTTCTATCACGCCGGCATCACCACCCTGGAAGCCGTGCTGGGCTTCTTCTTCGGCTCCCTCGCAGGCTTGATCGCCGGTTTGGTGCTGGGCCGCGCCAAGCTGCTGGCGGATATTCTCGACCCGTTCCTGACCGCCTTCTACAGTTTGCCGAAAGTCGCGCTGGCGCCGCTGTTCATCCTCTGGTTCGGCATCGGCTTGCCGATGAAAGTCATCCTGACCGCGGCCGTGGTGTTCTTCCTGGTGTTCCTCAACACCTACAGCGGCGTGCGCAACGTGTCCCGCGAGCAACTGACCATCCTGCGCCTGATGGGCGCCAAGGAGCGCGACCTGCTGACCATGGTGGTCATCCCGTCCGCTTTCACCTGGGTATTCACCGGCCTGCGCCTGTCGGTGCCCTATGCGCTGATCGGCGCGCTGGTGGGCGAGATCATCGCCGCCAACCGGGGCCTGGGCTACCTGCTCTCGGATGCAGCCTCGCAGTTCGATACCGCCGGTGTATTTGCCGCACTGGTGGGCATCATCGCCCTCGCGCTGATCCTGAACACGGCGGTGAAGCTGGCCGAACGCAAGTTGATGCCGTGGAAGGCCAACGAAGCGGAACGTGAAGTTGCGGTTTAACCCCTTATTTTTGTGGAGCTTGATCATGTTCAAACCACTGTTCATCGCCAGCGTTTTACTCGCTTCATGCCTGCCCGCCGCGCAGGCCCGGGACCTGACTAAAGTCACCCTGGCGTTCCCCAGCGAAGGCTTCCTCTATGTGCCGATCTACGTCGCGCAGAAGCAAGGCTACTTCGCCGATGAAGGCCTGAATGTGGACGTCATCGTATTCCAGAAAGGCGGCTCGGCAGCACTCACCGCCGTGCTGGGGCGTGATGCGGATGCGTACGTCGGCCTGCCCGCCGTCGCGGTGCGCGCCCGCACCAAAGGCCAGAATGTCCAGGCATTCGCCGCCGTGCAGACCCAGTTCGGCAGCACCGTGGTGATCGACGGTGCCTCGGCGCAAAAGGCCGGCGTGTCGGCCACCTCATCCCTGGCCGCCCGTGCCCAGGCCCTCAAGGGCTTGAAGATCGGCGTCACTGGCCCTGGCAGCACCACCGACATGCTGGTGCGCTACCTGGCCAAGGATGCGGGGCTCAACCCGGACAAAGACTTCACCATCATGCCCATCGGCGGCGCGCCAAACATGCTCGCGGCGTTTTCCCAGGGCAGCATCAACGGCTTCTCGCTGTCGCCACCCACCATCACCACCGCCGAGAAGCAAGGCGGCTTTGTGTTGATGGACCTGGCGAAGGGCGAATACAAACCCCTGGACGGCTTCCTCTTCACTGCGATGATTGCCCGTGAAGACTGGCTGGTCAGCAACAAGGTCACGGCCGAAAAAATGGTCCGCGCCCTGTGGCGTGCCGAACACCTGATTGCCAGCGACCCGGACAAGGCCCGCGAGTCGGTGCGCCCGTATTTCGCCAACACCGACGCCGCCATTTTCAATGCTGCCTGGACCGCTTCGCTGCCGTCCTACCCGCCCACGCCGCGCATCGAGAAAGACGGCGTTGAGAAAAACATCCGCTTCATGAACGCTGTGGAGAGCGACCCGGTCGAACTCGACCCGCAGCAGGTCTACACCAACTCCATCGTCGACGCCGTGGCGCCGACTGTTTCCACCCTTCAGGGAGAGGCGAAATGACGCCCGAGGTTCACCTGGTCAATGTTTTTCCCGCCACCGCCCGTGGCGGCAACCCCGCGCCAACCGTGGCCGTCGCCGATGGCATGAGCGATGCCGACATGCAGCAGGTCGCCCGCGACTATGGCCATGAGTGCGGCTTCGTGTTCGCCGCACCGGTTGGCAGCGAGTTCGATTTTGCCTTGCGCTTCTGGGTGCCCAACCACGAGATGGAAATGTGCGGCCACGCCACCGTGGGAGCGGTGTGGCTGCTGGATCGGTTGGGCATGCTGCACAAGGACCGCCTGACGTTATCGACCCTGAGCGGTCCGGTGGATGCGCGGATCACCGCTGCGGGCACCCCGGATATCCAGGTGGAAATCAGCCAGCCCAAGGGCCAGGTCGAGGCGTTGAACGATGCCGAAGTCGAGGCCGAGATTCTGTCGGTGCTCGGCATCACTTCCAACGAACTGGCACCGCTGCCGATCCAGAACGCTTGCACCAGCCGGGTGAAAACCCTGATCGCGCTGAAAAGCGTGGCGGTACTGGATAGCCTGAAACCGGATTACCGGCGGATGCAGCAACTGTGCGAGCGCATCGGCTCCACCGGTTTGTATCCCTATGCGCCATCGGATCTGGACGGGCGACAATTTGATGCGCGGCAGTTTCCCAAGTCCTCGGGTTACCCGGAAGACGCCGCCACCGGCATCGCGGCTGCCGCGTTGGCGTTTGGCTTGTTGGAGAATGGCCTGGTGACGGCAGATGATCGCCCGGTGCACATCCGCCAGGGCCGGGCCATGGGCCGACCTTCGCAAATCTCCCTGCGGTTTCGCCGGGATGCAGCGGGGCAGGTGCAAGGTTGCTGGCTGGGTGGGCATGTGGAATTTGTCGAGGAACCGGCATGAGCGTGCGCGAAAAACTGCAAGCCCTCGGGCTGGAGTTACCCGAAGCGCCGAGCCCCAAGGGGGACTACGTGCCGGTGACGATTCATGGAGGCGTGGCGTATGTCAGCGGGCAGGTTTGTCGGCAGGGTGACAGCGTGATTACCGGGCCGGTGACGGACCAGACCTCTACGGAGTTGGTCAACGAAGCAGGGCGGACCTGTGTGCTGCGGGCCTTGAGCGTGCTGGACCAGGCGGTAGGGCTGGAGAACGTCGAGCGCATCCTGTTCGTTCGCGGGTTTGTGTTTGGCGGGGAAGGTTTCCAGGGCTTCTCCAAGGTTGTCGACGGCGCCTCGCAACTGTTGATTGAGCTGTTTGGCGAGCACGGCCGGCATGCGCGTTCGGCGGTGGGCGTGGCGGGATTACCCAGCAACGGCCTGCTGGAACTGGAACTGACGGCGGTCGTTGCCTGAACCACCCACCAAAATGTGGCGAGGGAGCTTGCTCCCGCTGGGCTGCGCAGCCGCCCCAAAACCGATGATCGCAGTGCCTCGGGCATACCGCGTCAACCGGTTCGGGAGCGCTTCGCGCTCCAGCGGGAGCAAGCTCCCTCGCCACAGGATTCGTGTTGCTTTCACCTCTGCAGGAACCCCGGCGAACGAGTAAACTGCCCGCCTTTTATTCTCACGACGAGACGGTGAGCTTTTGAACGCAGGAAAAACCGCAGGGCTGTTGCTGCTCACCGCCTTATTGGCGGGATGCGGCACCTCGCCACCCCGCACCCCCAACGACATCTGCGGCATCTTCCGCGAAAAAGACGATTGGTACGACGCCGCCAAGGTGACCCAGGCGCGCTGGGGCGTGCCGATCCAGGTGCCGTTCGCGATCATGTATCAGGAATCGGGCTTCCGGCAGGACGCCAAGACCCCACGCAAGTACCTGCTGTGGATCATCCCCTGGGGTCGTGTGTCTACGGCCTCCGGCTACGCCCAGGCCAAGGATGAAGTGTGGAGCGACTACCAGAAAAGCACCGGACGCTACGGCGCCAGCCGGCAGGACTTTGACGACGCCATCGACTTTGTCGGCTGGTACATGGACAAGACCTACACCATCAACGGCGTATACAAATACGATGCCTACGGCCAGTACCTGAATTACCACGAAGGCTGGGGCGGTTACCGGCAGCGTACCTACGCGAGCAAAGCCTGGCTGATGCCGGTGGCAGGCAAGGTTCAGGCGCGTTCGCAGATGTATGCGGCGCAATATGCGGGCTGCAAGAATGATCTGGGGCGTGGGTTCTGGAGCCGGTTCTGGCATTGGCTTTAAGTGCTCGGGCAGTCCTTTGCCCGGCGTAGGAGAGCGGAGCTAAACGGCTAACCATCCCACCAATGGCACTACCGCCAACGTGCTCAGCGCCATTGAGATTACGTTGCCGATATAAGGATGAAAGTGCGGTGGTAACCGTCCTGCAATCGCGCAGGCCAGTGGCGGCGCCATCAGCGCGCCGAGCAACGCACTGGACCCCATCACCATCCAGCTGCCGCCATGGGTCAATACGGCTGCCGGGACTACCGATACCAGCGGGACATACGTGGGATACCAGCCTCGTTTTATCCACTGATGTCGCCAGATCACCACGCCCAGCGCTGATGTCAGCGCTTGCGCGCCGATCAGGTGCAGTATCAGGCCGGATCCATAGGCCGGGCTCATCGGGTTCAGCGCGTAAGCCAGTAACACACCCGCCAGCAAGCCAAGGCTGGCCAGCTCATTGCCGAAGAACGGCGCTTCGGAAAAGTCAGCCAATACCCTCCGCACGCTCCACACCACACCATAAGTCGGTGGCTTCAGCGGGGCGGGCCTTTGCGGCGCTGTGTAATCGCTTCGTACCAGGACCGGCACGTGACGGCACAATACAAAGGCAATCACACTGCCAACCGCCATCCCAAGCACATTTCCGATCACCACCGGCAAGCCCAGCGGTATGCAGACGTAATTAACGATCAACAAACACATCGGCGTGACCAGTAAACCTCCCAGTACGGCGCCGTTGAGCGTCACTTTCCAGCCACCTCCGAACATCAGCACCATTGCCGCCGGCAGTGAAACAAACGCTGCAAACGTCGGTTGCCAAGTGTCAGCGGTCACCGTCCAGCCCCATAACGCGTTGCTTAGCAGCAAGCCGAGTAAGGAGCTGGTTATCAGCCACGGCCACAGCCCTGTGCCGTACGAGATAGCAAAGCCCTGCCAGGACTTGCCCGTGCGGCTGGCCCACCACGCCAGATACGCACCGCCCAGCAGGCCCAGTGACGCCAGTTCGTGTTTGTAGAACGCGACCTCGCTGATATCCCCCAACACCCAGCGCAGCCACGCACTGGGATGTGGAAGGCTGGTCACCATATCGGCATATCCCGGCCAAGGGTAAATAAGGGCTATCCATAGGATCAGCAAAGCACTGGCAAGACCCAGAACTATGACGGTGTTATCGGCCCGGGAGCGCCCTGCACGCGGCTTTTCAAAGAGGCTTTCCATGATGCACCCTCCGATCAGCGTGGCAGGGCAGGGTGCTGGGTGTACCCGAGCATCTGGTCGTAAAGATCAGCACGCCGGTCCCGCTGCAAGTCGTTAAGACTGTTCCAGATAGGCGCGCTGCGGGCACTGGTGAGATCGACATCGGCGAAAAGGATCTCCTGCCGATTCGCCGACGCCACCGTACCGATGGGCCATCCATTGGTACCGGCAATCAGCGAACATCCCAGGTAACGCGCATCGCGCTCCTCGCCGATACGACTGGCGGCAGCGATAAACACGTTATTGACGTGGGCGGCGGTCATCGTGAGATACGACGCCATGCACTTCCCCGCGTCGTCGAACAACGGCGGCGGGGTCCACACCCAGTTGTTGAGGCTGCAAATAATATCGGCGCCTTGCTGGCTGAGGATGCGTGGCACCTCGGGAAACCAAATGTCCCAGCAGATCAACAGGCCAATACGGCCTATGGGTGTTTCGAAAACGGGGAATCCTGTATCGCCGGGAGTGAACCAGAGCTTCTCCAGGTTCCACAGATGGGCCTTGCGGTACTTGCCAATAAAGCCATCCGGCCCCAGCAATACAGCCGTATTGAACAGCTGCATAGCGGAAATTTCGCTGAGGCCTGCCACCAGGTACACCTGATGTTTACAGGCAAAATCTGTCCAGGCCTGCACACTTGGCCCACCCGGAATGGCCTCGGCATGATCAAACGCGTCCTGACGGCTGGAGAAGAAATAGCCACAGTTAGAGAGCTCTGGCAGCACGATCAGATTGGCACCGCCGCTCACTGCTTCCGTCGCCAGCTCAAGGCTATGACGCAGGTTGCGCTCCCGGTTTTCCATTCCGACCTGGGGATCAAACTGTACGACAGCTATGCGAACAGGACTTGTTGGATCGCTCATTGCGGGTGACCTCTTATTTTTATTCAGCCAGAAGTGGCTGGATGTTTATAAGAGGCGACCTGATGTTTAAATGAAAGTCGGACGCGTCCGATAGCAATGTAGTTTGCTTCTGCCAAGGCTTTTGCATGGTGTGTTTATTTTGCTGGGGGTGAATATTCTGTTTTGTATTCTGGATAGTCTTGCATTGAGAATCCTCCATTGAAGAGGGCGCCAGTTCTATTGCAGATATTTATGACGGTATCTATTGCGCCCCTGAAACAAGGCTCTGTCCAGCCGGCATCTACTGAAAAAGATTCGCCGCAGAGGTAAAGTCCAGACTTGAATGAGTAGCCCTTATTGTATTTCATTAAGCTGACAGCCTCATAGTAGGTCCCTGGTCTGTACAGTTTTGCGCATCCCAATGAGTTTTGGTCATTCATCCAGCGTTGCACGATGGCCTGCTCGTGGCCGATGTATGGAGAGATTTTTTCTTGGATGTTAGTGGATTTAACCAGGATTCTATCCAGCTCTTCTATGCACTTGGTTATTAACTCTTTGTCACTTAGTGAAGATAATTTTGTTGCGTCATCTTCCCAGGTGTAGCTCAAGAGTATGCAGTCGTAGGTGTGATGCTCGTTATAGCGATAGGTATATACATCATGTATGAAACTGTCGGTAACGATGGCTTGCGGGATCTTCGTGTTTTTGGACAGGAAGGTTTTTTTTAACGGGGCGTACACTTTGCAGCTGGTTTCCCAGTGAGCAGTTTTATAGGCATTTATCGTGTCGTAAGGGAGCATCTCTTCATCGAAACCCTCAAGCAGTATTTGTGTTTCGATTATCCAGGAGGGGAGCGTGATGATGACCGAGTCGAAGTCGGCATGGCAGACTTCAGTTTTTTTGGGGTTACTAGCATTCCAATGATAATAAACGCGCGTTTTCCCATTTCTCAGCTTTTCCAGTTTTTTTACTGGAGAGTCAGTCAGTAATCCATCCGTCTTCTTGAGGCTGAGGTCATACACGGAGTCGCTTATTTCAGGAGTACTCATAAAGAGCAGACATTCTGCCAAGGCCCCGAGACCTTTGTAGCTGGGCTTATTAAACTCTAGTCCCCGAGAGTCAAAAACGGCCGGACTTCTCAGGTGCGGCGAGTCGACTGCCTCGCCATCCAGTTTGACCCGGCCATGAATTAGCTGGAGGTGACTGCTGAAACCAAAAATCGCAGTCCGCAGGGGATAAAGCGAGCAAATGTCATAAAATGCTCCCCAACTGCCATCGCCTATTCCAATTGCATAGAACACAGCCGACTCTTGCGTCGTCATGCCCATGCCACCGAAGTCACCGGGGCGTTCCTTGTGCCAAGACTCAATAACCGGCATTTTCACTAAATCCCTAAACGAGATACTTTCGTATTTTTCAACTACTCTGGTCCAAAATAATTCCCATTGCTCGCTTCCGTATAATTCCGCAACTTTCTGAGTCATACGGTTCGCAAAGTTTCGCCATTTTGCAGACACTGCACTCAGGGTCTCGCCAGGTGGAGGCGTTATACCATCTTTGTTTTTCCAGATCAGCATGGTGGGCTGACTACTATTATCTATACTCCCTTCGCGTAAGTAGATCCCGGTTGATGTGACCCACGGGCTTCCCGGATTTGGGAAGTTTGAATGAACAAGATCAAACGCTTTGGTGTAATAGGCCATCATGGATCGGCCTTCAGTGGGGTTTTCATCAGATCGATTAAAAAAGGGCATACGCATCGCGCCCATTTCAAAGGGCGGTCGTCCTGTATTGTTGGAGCGCTGTCCACCAAGAACGGTAAGGTGTCTGCCTCCGATTCTTTTGGATTTCTCGATCAGGGATATGTCTTTAAAGCCGCAGCGATACAGTTCTCTTGCTGCAGTAAGGCCTGTGATGCCTGCCCCGATGATACATATTTTGTGGTCCAAATGAGGCGCCTTTGCAATTCCGCCTTTTTGCTCCACTAAGGCTCGATAATCGAAGCATAAGTCTGGTGGGCCAGGAAAACGGCCCCGCCATTTATTTCTGGTAGATCTCTTTTCTCTGGAAGCGCGGGCAGCAATATCAGCCGGGTAATTGAAGTCTGATCCTATGGTCATACAAGTCATCCTTGATGTTCTATGTTTCTGGATAGTTAGGCTGCTCGTTGTATCGAAGAAGATAAATAGGTGGTTTGTATTTTTTTTACGTACGTTTTCGTGATTTTTTGTAGGTTGGTGCATTCGAACTGGCAGGCTATTGGAGAAAACGAGGTATGTGGGCTTGCCAAATGCGTTTGACTCTGGGAAAACGCCCATTTGGCGCGATCCGCGCATTACACAAAACGAGAAAAAATGAGCACCGAACTGGAAATCACCGACATCCGCCTCGGCGACGGCAAAACCGTGGTCAAAGGCGCCCTGATCACCACGCAATACACCGGCACTCTGGAAGACGGCACGGTGTTCGACTCCTCATGGGAACGCGGCAAGCCGTTTCAATGCGTGATCGGCACCGGTCGCGTCATCAAGGGCTGGGACCAGGGGCTGATGGGCATGAAAGTTGGCGGCATTCGCACGTTGTTTGTGCCGGCGCACCTGGCCTACGGCGAGCGCTCGATGGGGGCGCATATCACGCCCAACAGTAATTTGCGGTTTGAGATTGAGTTGCTGGAAGTACTGACGCGGGATGATTGAGGGGCGGTGAACATGGATGTTGTTGAAGCAGGGGAGTTGCCGCGCAGTTCGATAGCGGGCATTCGGGTGGTTGAGCTGACCCTTGAGGATGAAGCCGAGTTGCAGTGCTTTTTCGAAGCAGCCCCGGAATATTTTCTCGCGGTCAACGGTGAGCCAGCCACACCCACGGAGGCTCGGGATGAGTTGACTCTTGAACTGCCCGACACCTGGAGCTACACCCGGATGTATTGGATTGGCTACCGCAATGCCGAAGGGCAGTTGGTTGCGGTGGTGAATGTGGCGTCGGATCTGTTGGCGGTCGGGGTTTGGCATATCGGGTTGCTGTTGGTGGCCACGCCGTTGCATGGCAGCGGTTTTGCGCGGCAGTTGCATGCCGATTTCCAGGATTGGGTAGTGAGCCTGGGCGCACGCTGGTTGCGGCTGACGCTGGTGGTGGGGAACGTCAAGGCTGAGCGGTTCTGGCCCCGGCTTGGGTATGTTCAGGTGCGGACTCGGGATGGCATCGAGATGGGGCGGCAGGTGAATCGGGTTTCCATTCAGGTGAAGGCGTTGGCGGGTGGGGCGATCAATGAGTATTTGGCGCTGGTGGAGCGTGATCGACCGTCTTCTGCGTAGCAGCTGTCGAGCCTGGCAGAGGCTGCGTTCGGCGACTCGGTGGAGTGTCTGGCTTGATGATCACAGTGTGGCTGACGCAGCCTCGCTTGGGCTCGACAGCTGCTACGGGGGGAGAGCTGCGCAGTGGTGCGTACCTGAACCCTCCCTGAAGAACCTGCCCAAACCCATCGGGTAAATTTTCCTACGGTTTACTCTCATTAATTCGGAGCGTAAGCTTCGCGCGTTTTCATCAATAGTGGAGACCCTCAGTGGGTACTTGTTCGAGTGACAGTCGTCGGCCGGTCTCGATAACCGGCACATACTTGGCAAGATAACGCGCATTTTTCCGATGCCGTTGTCTCGCCCAGAAGCGAGAAGCGGCATTTCGATGGCGGCCAGTCCTGGCCCGATTCCGAATTCCCTCTCATCGACGCTTAACAGTACGTGATGCCTTGCATCGCGGTACTGCGGACGCGCCTGTCGTTTGCGACGGGCGGGCCTGTCCTGTCGTGCCCGTGACTCAATCACGGCCCAGGATGGTCGTACCTGGCTGAAGGTTTCCTCGCGTAAGTTTGGCTGGTAATGAATAGGGAAGACGCCTATGCAAGCAATCAACAACATCAACCTCAACTCGCTGATCGACACGCTGGTCAGCCTCACCGCGGCCTTCATTCTCGGTGGCCTGATCGGGTTTGAGCGTCAGTACCGCCAGCGCACGGCGGGGCTGCGCACCAACGTGCTGGTGGCGGTGGGAGCGGCGATTTTCGTCGACATGGCCAACCGCCTGGGCGGCGCCGAAGGGGCGGTGCGGGTCGTGGCCTATGTGGTCTCGGGCATCGGTTTTCTCGGTGCCGGTGTGATCATGCGTGAAGAAGGCAACGTGCGCGGCCTGAATACTGCGGCCACGCTCTGGGCGTCGGCGGCGGTGGGTGCCTGTGCCGGTGCCGACCTGATCCTCGAAGCGCTGCTCGGTACGCTGTTTGTGCTGGCGGCCAACACGCTGCTGCGCCCGATCGTCAATAACATCAACCGCCAGCCACTGGACGTGGTGTCGGCCGAGGTGACCAACATTCTGTATGTGGTGGCCCGGCGTACCCAGCAGAAGGCGGTATTGGCCTTGCTCGAAGCCGAACTTGCTCGCTGCAACTACCCGGCCAGTGATGTGGACGTACGTCCCTTTGGTCCTGAAGAGGTGGAAATCGAGGCGACGCTGGCCGTGACCTCGGTAGACGGTGACGAACTGGATGCGCTGGTGGCGCGTATTTCCACTTCAGCCCTCGTGGTGCAAGCGTTCTGGAGTCCGAGTACCACCGACTAGGCCGCCTTGGCGCCCCCGGGACCGGCTCTTTACTATGCTTGTGGTGAGGAAAAATCCTACATTCAGCTGGGACTATCCCTTCAGTTGTTACGCCGTTCCATTGGTAAGGTTGCGCGCTTGCGACTAGCCAGGCACGCAGGTGCCGCCTACCTAGGGTTATGCGCTGTTCAAATGGAGGGACCCGACTGCTGCTTGTAGGACTGTTCAGTTCCGTTCGTCGGAACTGTCATTTCTCACAGGTAGATAGGTCCCGTGTGATGTGTAACGGTACTGAATCCTCCCAGGGGAGCCTTATGAGCAAAGCTTTAATCGTGGATGACCATCCATTTATCCGCGCAACCGTCCGCTACTTGCTGAAGCAGGAAGGCTTCGACACGATCTTCGAGGCCGGCAACGGCGCCGATGCCATGCAGATTGCCCGGGAGGAGCGCCCCGAGCTGATCATCCTCGACCTGGCGATGCCGAAGCTGGGTGGCCTGGAGGTGATCAGCCGGATCAAGGCGCTGGGCCTGCCGTGCAAGATCCTGGTGCTGACGTCCTACCTGGCGGTGTTTTTTTCCACCCGCTGCATGCGTGCCGGCGCGATGGGGTTTGTCGCCAAGACCGGCGAGCTGGATGAGTTGCAAAAAGCGATCAAGGCCGTGATGTCCAACTACAGCTGCTTTCCGAGCCTGCCCACCAGCTCGGTGCGCCGCGACGATTTGCAATCCACCGAGCAGGACCTGGTGGCAGAGCTTTCCGACCGCGAGCTGACCGTACTGCAGAAGCTGGCGCTGGGGTTGGGTAACAAGGAAATTGCCGAGGACATGTTGCTCAGCCACAAGACCATCAGCACTTATAAAACCCGACTGAAGGAGAAGCTGCGGATGTCGTCGGTGGTGCATTTGTCCAAGTTCGCCCAGCGCAATCATCTGATCTGAAATGATCAACTTTCGGGTCTTGTGGCTCAGCGCAAGTGTGCTGCTGGGCGCGCTCTGCACACAAGGCCTGGCGCTTGGCGAGCCGCGCACCCTGTATCTGTTGGGGCATTCCGTCATTGAAACGCCCGCCGTACGGCTGCATGAAACGCAGTGGAGCTGGCTGCGCGAACGGCGCCGGTTGTTGATGGGCATCTCTGGCCCCGACTACGCACCATTCGAGTTGAGCACCAGCGATGAACTCGAGGGGATTACGGCGGATTACGCGTCGCTGATCGCCGATGCGCTGAACATCACGATAGAAGTGCGCCGCTACGACAATCGCGATGAAGTCATCACCGCGCTCAAGCGTGGCGAGGTGGATTTTGTGGGATCTGCCAACGGCTACGAGGCGGCAGACCCGCAGCTGGTACTCTCGCGCTCCTATGCCATGGATCAACCGACCCTGGTCACCCGCACGGGTGACAGCCAGGGCCTGAGCAGCGACCTGGCCGATAAACGTGTGGCGATGTTTTATCACTACATGCAGCCTGACGCGGTGCAGGCGTTTTACCCCAATGCCCGGATCCAGCTGTTCCCTTCAACCTTCGAGGCCATCGGCGCGGTTGCGTTCGGCCATGCAGATGTTTACCTCGGCGATGCAATCAGCACCAACTACCTGATCAACAGGAACCACCTGAACAACGTCCGCATGGCCGACTTCTCGTCACTTGAGGTCAATCCCTTCGCGTTTGCATTTTCCCGGGACAACGCGCGCTTGCTGTCGATCATCAATGCGGCACTGGCGGTGATCCCGGTCAGCGAGCAGATGGAAATCCTTCGGCGCTGGAGTGCCGGCAACCTGGGGTTCCTGGGGGCGGACCGGCTGCGCTTGAGTGCCAGTGAACAGCGTTGGCTGGACAAGAACCCGAGAATAAAGGTCGCGGTACTCGACAAGTTTCTGCCGGTTTCATTTATCGACAAGCAGGGCGCGTTCGAAGGGTTGAGCGCCGAGGTGCTGGCCCGCATCAGCTTGCGCACGGGATTGAAGTTTGACTTCATTCCCGGCACCTCGATGCTCCGGCAAATCGACAGGGTCAACACCGGTGGTGCAGACATGATCGCGGTGGTCACCCCCAGCGTCGAGCGCACGGACAAGGTACGCATTACCCGGCCTTACCTGACCAATCCGTTTGTGTTGGTCAGTCGCATTGATGACGGCAGCCCCCTTACCCTGGAAGACATGGCCGGCAAGCGCCTGGCGCTGATTGGCAGCAATAGCCTGCAGGAGGGCATCGCCCAGGACTATCCGAGCATCAAGTTCGTGGACGTCGAGAACCCCGAGCACGGCATGGAGCTGGTGGCCGATGGCGGTGCCGATGCCGCCGTCAATACCTTGATCAGCGCCCGCTACATGATTGCCCGCGAGTACCGTGACCGGTTGCGGATCACCAGCACGGTCGGGTCCGAGCCGGCCCGCATAGCCTTTGGCGTCAACCGCAGCCAACTGGAGTTGTATTCGATCCTCGACAAGGCGCTGCTGAGTATTACGCCCCAGGAAATGGACGAATTGGCTGGCCACTGGCGTAGCGAGGTATTGGTTGAAGACAGCTACTGGGCGCGGCACCGCAATGCGATTATTCAAGGTTTCAGCCTGGCGGCGCTGCTGTTGCTGATCACCCTCGGCTGGGCGATTTATCTGCGTCAGCTGATACGCAAGCGCGTCGAGGCCGAACGGGCGCTGAGTGATCAGATGCGCTTTATGGGCGTGCTGATCGACGGCACGCCCCATCCGATTTATGTGCGTGATCGCCTGGGCCGGCTGATGGCATGCAATAGCGCTTACCTTGATGTGTTCGGTTTCAAGCTGGAGGACGTGACCGGTAAAACCGTGGTCGAGACCGACACCGGCAATCGCCCCCAGGCCGAGTCTTTTCATCAGGATTACCTGCGCTTGATGGAGCGGGGCGAGCCACAGATCCAGGACCGCGTGCTCAAGGTGCCGGGCGGTGCGGTCCTGACCATCTACCACTGGATGCTGCCGTACCGCGACGGTAATGAGCAGGTGGTGGGCATGATCGCCGGCTGGGTGGATGTCAGCGAAAGGCAGCAACTGCTCGGCCAGTTGCAGGAGGCCAAGGAGGATGCCGACGCGGCCAACCGCGCCAAGACCACGTTTCTCGCGACCATGAGCCATGAAATCCGCACGCCCATGAACGCCGTGATCGGCATGATCGAACTGGCCCTGAAAGCCGCCGAGCAGAACCGGGCCGACCGCGATGCGCTGGAGGTGGCCGCTGATGCGTCACGGGGCATGCTGGAATTGATCGGCGATATCCTCGATATCGCGCGTATAGAATCGGGCCACCTGTCCCTGACCCTCGAGCCTTCGAACCTGCACGAGTTGCTGGCGTCGGTGGCGCGGGTTTTCGAGGGGCTGGCGCGGGCCAGGGGCCTGGTACTGCAGGTGGAGCTCGACCCGCTGATTGATCGGTACGTGCTGGTGGACCCGATGCGCTTCAAGCAAGTGGTGTCGAACCTTTTGAGCAACGCGATCAAGTTCACCCCTCACGGCCGGGTGCGGCTTGGCGCGTCCGGCTCGTCGGCGATTGCCAGCGGCTACTTGAACCTCAGGCTGTGGGTGGAAGACACCGGCATCGGCATCAGTGTCGAAGACCAGAAGCGCCTGTTCAACCCGTTTATCCAGGGCAGCAACACTGCGCAATCGGCGCGCAGCGGTTCGGGCCTGGGCCTGGTCATCAGCCGCAACCTGTGCGAGATGATGGGGGGACAATTGCAATTGAGCAGCCTGCTGGGGCAGGGCACTCGGGTGGATGTCACCCTGGAGCTGGCAGTCGCCGACAGCACGCTGATGCCGCCCGCACCGGTTGCCGTGGAAACTCCGCCGGCCCACGCGCTGAACATTCTGGTGGTGGATGACTACCCGGCCAACCGGCTGCTGCTGGCCCGGCAATTGAGCTTCCTGGGGCACCGGATCACCACCGCCGAAGATGGCGTCGAGGGGCTTGAGTTGTGGCTGTCCGGGCATTTTGACGGGGTGATTACCGACTGCAATATGCCGTTCAAGGACGGTTATGAGTTGGCGCGGGATATCCGCACCCTTGAGGGCGAGCGTGGCCTGGCGCCGTGCCTGTTGCTGGGGTTTACCGCCAACGCCCAGCCCGAGGAAGCCGAGCGCTGCCGGCAGGCGGGCATGGATGGCTGCCTGTTCAAACCCACCGGGCTTGAGGATTTGCATGCGGCCCTGGCGCGGCGCACGGCCACACCTTCGGTGGCGCCCGGCACCACGGATGAGCTGGCGGCAGGCTTTGACTTGAGCCACCTTGAGAAACTGACCGGCGGGGATATCGACGCGGTGAAGGAGCTGCTGGCGCCCTTGCTCGACAGCCTTGAGGCAGACCATGGGCAGCTGGTGAACCTGCAACGCAAGGCAGACTTTGCCGGCCTGCATGACCTGGCCCATCGCACCAAGGGCGGGGCAAAGATGGTCAAGGCCCATGCACTGATGGTTTGCTGCGAGGTATTGGAAAGCGTTTGTGAACGTCAGGCCCGCGACGAATTGGCCAGTGCCGTCGATGGCATGGATGAAGCGCTCGCGCACCTGCACCACGCGCTGTCGGGGTATTGCAATCAGACTTGACCGGTGCGGAGGGGCATTGAGCTGTTTGGGACAACTCCTACGTGAAGGTGGAACATGCCTTATTTAGTCTTCGGAATATGTCTGGAAAATAGTGCGTCCAGTCCTTCACGAGCGCTTCTTGCTCAGGTGTTCGCCATGCCAAACAAAGCACTGACCCTCCTGATCGCCGATGAACAGCATCTGCAACGACTGTACATCGAAAAAATGCTCAACCAACTGGGCTACTACCGCATCGTTCCGGTGCAGACGTTCGAAGAAGTGCGGATCCTCACGGCGATTCCGGCCAGGCCGTTCGATGTGCTGATCATCAACGCCGGGCTGGCAGACAGCGACGGCGGGGTGCTGGCCTTCCAGGAACAGCACCCGCAGATTCGCCATGTGCTGGTCTACGATATCCGCGAACCGGGCACGCCGGCCGCCGCACCGACCCTGCTGGTGCGCCTGCCGGGTACCCCGGACAGCATCAACCTTGAACACTTCATGGACATCATCGACCCGCCGTCAGCCACCGACGGGTTGCGGGTGTTGCCGTGGCTGCGGGAGTTGTCCGGCAGCCCTGCGGCTTAGTCCCAGTTCGGCGCGATGCCTTTGGGGCTGGTCAGCCGATGGCCACGCTCCAGGGCGGCGATCTGCGTCATGTCAGCGTCACTCAGGGTCAGGTCCAGGGCCTTGAGGTTGCTGGCCAGGTTGGCGCGCTTGGTCGACGACGGGATCACCGCGTAGCCCAGTTGCATGGCCCACGCCAGGGTCACTTGCGCCGGGGTTGCCTGATGACGTTCGGCGATCTGCTGGATCACCGGGTCCTTCAGCACTTCGCCGTAGGCCAGGGTCATGTAGGAAGTGATCTGGATGCCATGGGCCTTGGCAAACTCCGCCACGGTGCGGTTTTGCAGGTACGGGTGCAGTTCCACCTGGTTGGTCGCGATGTGCTCGGCACCGACGGCGGCAATTGCCTGCTTCATCAGGTCGACGGTGAAGTTGGAAATACCGATCTGGCGGGTCAGGCCCTGGCGCTTGGCTTCCAGCAACTGGCCCATGAACTCGGCGACCGGTACCTGGTCTTCCGGCGATGGCCAGTGGATCAGGGTCAGGTCCAGGTAGTCGGTCTGGAGTTTGCGCAGGCTTTCCTTGAGGCTGGGAATCAGCTGGCCTTCGGCGAAGTTGGCGATCCAGATCTTGCTGGTGATGAACAGCTCGTCCCTTGGGATGCCGCTGTCGGCGATGGCCTGGCCGACGTCGGCTTCGTTTTCGTAGATTTGTGCGGTGTCGATGACGCGATAGCCCAGCTCCAGGCCGGTGCTGACGGAGTCGATGACGACCTGGCCTTGCAGGCGGAACGTGCCGAGGCCGAATGCGGGAATGGACATGAGTGACTCCTGAAGTGATGTGAACAATGGAGTCGAGTATCGGCCTCTCGTTCCTTCGGAAAAACCGCTGAATCCGAAAAGGACTCTTTACCAAAAGTCATGAGTGGCCGGCGGGTGGTCACACGATATCCCTCGAGAGCGGTCTTACCGGGTAGATGCGGGGGGCTGTCGGACATTTCGGGCGTTACTTGATAAGGGGCGCCTCTTTTAACCAGCAGGAGCTAGCGCAAGGACCAAATGCTCAAGGCCTTACAGCACCGAGAAACCTTGAGCAGCGGTCTGAACAGTCGAGTTCAGGGTGAACTGTCCTTGAGGGTCTGGAAGGCTTTTACGCGCTTGACCAGGCTTTTCTTGCTGGCCGAATCGGCACTGTTGAACAGGAACGAAAAGTCCGAGGCCAGGGTCGAGCTGCCGGCGATGGTCGCGTACTGGTGACAGGCATTGCAGTTATCGCCCTGGACGTAGGTCTCCAGGGTGGTGTTGGCCACCGGTACGTTGCCCTGGCTGATAAATGGCCCGTAGGACAGCGGCACTTGCGCACTGACACCCGGTTCCGGCTGGGTGGGCGGGTTGGGGGTGAGGGTCCAGAGTACGTTGATCAGTTTGTAGTACTGGAACACCGACTTGCCCTGGCTCTGCTGGGCAAAATTGGCCTGCACCGCGCCGTTAAGCGCCTGCAGTTCAGTGGGCAGCGGATGTTCCCGGGTGGTCTGCACGGGTTGGTCCCGTGGAAACGGCTCGGTGCAGTCGCGGTCCGGATGCTGCTTGCACTGGATACGCGCCACGTTCGGCGTGCATTCGGGGCCGGTGCCGCAGTTCGGGTTGTTGAAGGCAAAGCTGTCGGGCGGCGTTTGTTGTGGCGGCACCTGGTTGGGTTCCGGCACGTTGTCCACCTGCTCGAAGGTGGTCCAGATGAAGTTGGGCGAGGCCTGGGTCTTGTTGATGATATGCAGGCCCACCAGGCCCACCACCTGCTGGGTGCACTGCAAGGTGGCCGGGTTTTTGAGCCAGGCGACGGTGGTCAGGTAACGTCCGTAGAGCTCGGGTTTGCCGGTGAGGATTCGCCATGCTGCCTTGACCTCCAGAGCTCCCAGTTGCTCCTGCGGCACCGGGTTGGGCGGCAGCGAGCGCATGGGTTCACCGATGGGCAAGGACAGCCCGCCGGGGTTCTGGTTGTCGAGGTTCTGCGCGACTTTCAGCTGGTTGGCCGCGTCGTACAGCCCTTTGCTGACGATGTAGTCGAACTCGGCCTTGCCCACCTTGCGTTCAAAAAACACCAGGTTCTGCGACTGGTCCGTCAGCCAGCCGCCGGAGGCTTCCATGATCGGGTCCGGAATCGAGGCCAGGGTGCCGCTGGACAGGTGAAACCCATGCCGCGCGTTGATCGCGCTTTCGGAGGTGGCGGTCATGAACTTGCGCGCCCCCACCGACATCGCCCTGAGGCTGCCCTGGGTGCTGCAATTGGACGGCACCAGGGTTTGCACGCCCCAGCCGGTGGGCGCGGGCGCGCCGGGCAGGAAGATATCGTTGGCGTCCTTGTAGCTGGCCCATACCGGCGCCACGCTCATCGGCTGCCCGGAGGCAGTCGGTACGCCGAATTGCGCCAGGGTACTGTTCATGTCCGGCTCCCCCGCGAGGGCAGGTGTGGCTGGCCAACCGGGATTCACCGGCCAGTTCAGGGCAATGAACAACTGCCAGCCAAAGCAATTCATGAAGCTCTGGCCGGTGGCGTTGAAGTTGTTGATCGGCAGGAAGCCGCCGCTTTTCGGGTTGAACACCAACTGTTGCTGCACGCAAGCGTCGGCGTCGGAAGTGGGGGATGCGTAGGCGGCCTGCATGGCGAACAGGCTCAGCACCACACTGGTCAGCAGCGATAAAACACTCAAGCGTAACCTGGACATCATCGCGCTCCTTGCAAGCAGGTAAAGCCGCACCCTGGGTGGGTGCGGCTGATGGGCTGTATCAGTCAGGCGCCAGGCACCAGCGCCAATCCGGATTCCCATGGGTGTTCCGCCGCGCTGGGGTTATCGGCTTCGCCCGGGTTGAGGGCGCGCACTGTCACCAGCCCCGGTGCGGCAGTGGGGCTTACGGTGATGGTCAGCAGGTAGCCCTGGGTGCCACCGGAGTTGGTTTGCCCGGGGATGGCCGAGGCATCCGGCAGGAACTTTGTGACCTGCGCCGTCACCCCAGGATTGGAGAATTGCACCCGCGCCGTCTCGGCGGTGGTCTTGAGGTCGGCGCCTTGCACCACCAGGGCAAACTGCCCGCTGGTGCCGGGTGCCAGCCAGGCCGGCAGGTCGGTGGGTGACTGCCCGTAGAACAGGTCCAGCGGCAGCAGCTGTACCGGCCAGGGTTGCACGCCGTTGACCCGGTCCGTCACGCACGGGCAGGAATCCGGCGTCGGGCTGATGGGCGTGGTTGTCACACTCAGGCCCACCAGCAACTGCTGGGCAATCACCCACACGTAGTCGATCGGCTGGCCGCTGATGGTGATGTCGTTGATCGAGAACCCGGCGCTGACCGGCACTTCAAACACCGCTTGCAGAATCTGGTCGGAGCCGTTGGCGGCGGATTTGGCGGTGCCACGGGTGATTTTCCAGTACTGGCTGACATCCTGGCCCTGGGGGCCTTTCCACGCCGAGAAGTCGGTGGGTTGTTGCAGGTACAGGCCGATGGGGTTGGTCAGGGAGAGCCGGTTATTCACTGCCACGCTGTTGGCCGAGAAACCGATATGCGGATCGGAGTTGCGGTAGTTCTGCCCGTATTGCGCGCAGCAGATCAACGCCTGGGAATTCTGGCTGCTGCTCAATGGCCGCAGGATGGTCGCCGCGGCAGCCAGGTACACCTCGGCGCTCAGGGTGTTGGGGCCGGAGGTCAGGTGCATCGCACCGCCGTACTGGCCAGGCACACAGGCGGTGCCGGCGTTCCATTTGTTGACGGTGTCGTAGGCCGGTTGACCGGTGGTGGGGTCGATGACCGGATCGCCGGCCTTACCGGTCGGGCAGTCGGCGGTGTAGCGCAGGTACAGGTCTTCGAGTTGCACCTGTGGGTCGATGTAGTCGCGATACAGCCCCAGTACAGCAGTCGGATCGATGCGCCACATGGCCAGGAAATACGCCGGGTTTTCGCAAGTGAAGGTGATCTTGCGCATGTTGCCGTCGGCATCGCGCACGATGGACCACTCGCAATATTCGTCAAGCCAGCCACGGGGGCCCGAAGGCGAGAAATCCTTGTACTTGCCTTGCCAGTCGATGCTCGGGCAGCGAGTGACGGGGAGTTGCAGCAGGGTGCCTTGCTTGTTCGGGTCGTAGAGCATGTACAGGGTGTTGTTGATCGTAATCTGGCCGTTGTCGGTCAGCTCCATCACCTGTTGCATGGACATGGCCTTGCCGCCCAACTGTGGAATCACCGCTGTGCCGTTGTTGTAGAAAAACGTCCACAGCCGATTGGGGAAGGGCGCCCAGGTAATCGCCGGCGGCGTGGTGGGGCCGTAGCCTTCCACCAGTGGGTTGTAATAACCCGAGCGCGGCGCGTCATTGAGGCCCGACCACGGGTTGCCGATGATCGCGGACTGGGTCCAGCCGGTGAGGTCGTTGTTCCAGTCGGTTTCAAACTGCGGCAACTGGTTTTCCAGGCCCAGCTTGTTGTAGTCCTTGGGAGCTTGCCCGGCGGGAGAGGTGAATTGTTTGAAGGGTGTGCTCATGTCGATTCTCCAGGTGTTGTTGTGGTGGAAACGGAGCAGCAACCGGCACTGGGAGCAGGGCCGGCGACGGTTTGGCGCGGGTCGTCCCACACCAGTTGGGCGATAAAGCCAGGCAGCGGCGCGTACTCCTGCGGCGTCAACACCCGGGCACTATCGAGATGGGTCACCACCACGGATAACTGCGTGGTGTCAGTGGGGCGAAGGTTCAATGCGGCAGCAGTGCGCGCGGCATTCAGCGCGCGTGACACGCCATGGGTGATGCAGCGGCCCTTGTCATCCACCAGGCCCATGCCGATGCGACTGAAGCGCCCGACATAGTGCGGATTGTCGGCGCTCACCTGCTGCGGCGTGGCGTCGGGCTGGTTGAGGAATACGTCGATCAGGTAGGTGTCGTGGGTGCAGCGCACATGGTCGAACACCACCCACGGGCCCAGGCTTGCGGTTTGTTCCTGCGCTTGCATCGGCGTCGAACTTTGCTGGCAGCAGGCTTTTGCGGCCGGGCGGCGGGTGCCATAGGGCGGTGCGACGGGCACACCGTAGTCATAGCCGATATGCCGACTGTCCTGGGCCATGTCCCCCAGGGTGGTGTAGCGCCAGGCGTCGGCACTGGTGAAGGTGACATCGTCGGCCTCGCTGCCGGCAAACGGCTGGAGCAGGCACTGGGTGGTGTACTGCGCTGCCGGGTGGGCGCGGATCCAGACCTCCAGCATCCGGTCGATATTGGCGTGGTAGGAGCTGAACACCGGGTCGAACGCGGTGTAGGCGTTGTCGGCCATGTCGCCGCCGATCCAGCCGTGATAGTTGTCGTGGGGCTGCTCGTAGAGCCCGTCGAAATTCAGCGCGCGGTTGGGGTACAGGTCATCTTCCTGGGGGGGATCAAACACCGGGATGTTCGCCCAGGGATAACCTGGCACTCCCTGGGGCTGGCTGAAGGTGTTGAACTTCAGGGCATCGACCACCTGTTGCTGGAAAATCCGGCTCATGCCGTACAACTGGGTGCGTTCGACGCGCTGCGTCTCGCCCTGGGTGTAGAACAGCGGGTTGCGTTGCACGAAGCGGCAGTCCACACCGGGTACCCTGGCCTTTTCACAGACCTTCGAACAGCCGTCCTTGGCAGCGGCGTAGCGCAACGGATTAGGGCGAACCTCGCCGGTGTGCGGGTGCACGTAGGTTTCATCGAGAAACGCCTGGGGCAAGCCGGCCTGGGGGCTGCCGTCGACACTGGCGTCTTCGGCCATCCAGTCCCAGTAGGGGATGGGGCAGTCGATCAGCGCTTCCAGGTACAGCAGATAGGCCCGGTGCCACAGGGCAAACGCTTCCTGGTAATGCAGGCACCAGTTGGTGTGGATATAGGCGTAACGCTGCCACGGGGAGCCGCTGTCGGCGTTGGCCACCTGCATTACGTCATCGAGGCGTGAGCGGTACAGGTTCAGTTGTTCCTGTGTCAGTGCGCGAATGTCCTGGCGCACGCGTTTGACCGGGTGAGGCAGGTCGGGTGGGGGGATGCGTTCTGCCTCGTCGAACGGTGAGGCGGGAGTGAGGCGCCAGCCCTGGTTGACCCACAGCCTGAAGGTTTCCAGCGCGTCGATGGGCCAGAACTGCTGCTGGTCGAGGGTCAGCGGCATGCTACGGGAGGCCAGGTGCTGGTAGATGGTTTCGGACCAGGTCTTGACGGAGGCGGGGTCTTCGAGGAATACGAAGTAGGCGTTCATGCAGCCCACCCAGGAGGCGGCGACGGCGGCGCGTTGCTCTTGGGGGATCCAGTAGGGGGCGCTGAAAAGGCCGTGGATATCGGTGGCCCATGTCGGTTTCGCGACTATCATAAGATCCCTCTCATGCGGCCCCGGTGCCTGATTTGGCTGGGCTGCTAAGCTGGATTGATGTTAGTGCGCCACCGCGCAGGATTTGTGCAAATTGGTGGGTGTTTACGGTGGATTCATTGCAGTTTTTTCAAGGAAGATATGGAAAAAATGACAGATGCCATGGATTTGAAGATTCTGGGGAAATTGCAAAGGGATTGCAGTCAGAGTCTGGAGTTGTTGAGTGACAGTGTCGGGCTGTCTTCAACCAGTTGTTACCGGCGTATCAGGCGGTTGGAGAGTGTCGGGATCATCAAGGCCAAGGTGGCGGTGCTGGATGAGCGCAAGCTTGGGATTCAGGTTACGGCGTTCTTCCTGATCAAGCTTGATAGGGACAGCAATGATATCGACCGCAAGATGCAGCATATCCTGGCGAGTCATCCGGAGATTCAGGACTGTTATCTGCTGACCGGGGAGTTTGATTTTGTGATGGTGGCGAAGTTTCGGGATGCCACTGAGTACACTGATTATATCTATCGGTTTTTAGAGATTTATCGGGATATTCCGATTCGTACTTATTCGTCTACTTTGGTAGTGCGGACGGTTAAGAAGTCTTATGAACTGCCGTTGCCGGGGTCTTTGGTTTGAGTACATCTCCGTTTCTTCGGTAACGGCCGCTTATGGTT
>NZ_JACAPM010000019.1:0-10653 GCF_013385695.1 Pseudomonas sp. D8002 | reverse complement strand
CTTTGCCCCACCACTCGGTGCCTCGCCTAGGCTCGGCATGCCCGCACTCCGTGGTTCTGCTTTTCTGTGGGAGCTGGCTTGCCTGCGATGCAGACAACTCGGTTTTTCAGATACACCGAGGCGATGCCATCGCAGGCAAGCCAGCTCCCACATTTGAACCGTGCCCGCTTTAACTTTTGATTTTGCTTCACAACACTCCAAAAGTGAGCCGCTGTAAGAGCGGAACCAATACCAGCCCTGACCGCAGCAACGGATATGCCCACCTCACCCCGCCCAAAAAAGAAGCTTTTATGACAAAAGTTCGGTAGTCCCCAGCGACCCCCGTCTTGGCTATGTAACGCGCTCAACACCGCCAAAAAAGGCGACGTCAGAGCCGCAAGCAGGATGCCAGGAGTGGGGCGAATGGGAACTATGGAACGTTACTCGAAAGTCGGCATGCAGGAGCTCGACCAGCGCCTGTCAAAGATCGTCGAAGCCGCACGCAAAAAACCGGTCTCGGTCTACCGCTATGGCGCACCGTGGGTATGGATCGTCTCCCAGGACGACTGGCAAGGCGCGCTCAAGGAAGTCTCCAGCTACATCCCCGCAGGCCATTCACTGGTCTTGCTGCGCCCGCAGATCGACGACATCCTCGACCTCCACCGCGACCTGCTCCAGGCCCAACCCGGCACCCAGATCGCCCCCCAGACCGTCTTGCAGATCCTGCTGCTGCAACTCCTGTACTCAGTCCCCAACGAACAGCAACTGCACGAACAACTCAACTACAACCTGCTGTTCCGCTGGTTCGTCGGCCTCGACCTGAACCAGAAAGTCTGGGGCATCAACCTCCTGCAACGCGACATCGCCACGTTCCTGAACAACCCGCAGGCGGTGCAGTTGATCCAGAAAATCATCGATGAAGTGTTCTGTGGCGCCTTGCTGCACATGCCGGAGTTCTCCCTGAACTTCGCCCTGCTGCACACCTGGCTCGCCCGGCACGGCAGCACCTCGATATCCAGCAATTGAACAGGCCAAACGCCGGGCAAACGGCGACGGCAATCATCTTGAGTAAACCAGGGGGCGGTGTGGAGCATCTGTTCAAATCAACGCTGGCGCTGTGCTGGCTGACGCTGGGTGCACTGGCGCAACCGCTACAGGCCGAAGAGCAGGGCACCCAGCCCGAGCCTCCGGCACGGCTGGTGGACGTCAACGAGTACTTCGTGCGCGGCAACACCGTGCTCGACGCTCGTGCGATCGAAGAGGCGGTGTACCCGTTTCTCGGCCCGCAAAAGACCCTCGCCGACATCGAAGGCGCCCGGGATGCCTTGCAGAAGATCTATCAGGCACGCGGCTATCAGTCGGTGTTCGTCGAACTGCCGGAGCAGAAGGTCGATGACGGAATCGTCTACCTGCAGGTCAGCGAAACCAAGGTCGGGCGCGTCCGCGTGGTCGGCGCCAAGCACTATTCGCCGGTGGAAATCCGCGACGAAGTACGCGGCTTGAAGGAGGGCGCGGTTCCGGATTTCACCAGCGTGCAAACCCAACTCGCCGGCCTCAATCGCAGCGCCGGGCGGCAGGTCACGCCGCTGGTCCGCGAGGGCCAGCGCCCCGGCACCATGGACGTCGACCTGCAGGTGGAAGACCAGAACCCCTGGCACGCCAGCCTCGGCCTGAACAACGACTACAGCGCCGACACCAAGGAGCTGCGCAGCGTCGCGACCCTGGGTTACGACAACCTCTGGCAACTGGGCCACAGCATTTCCCTGACCTACTTCACCGCGCCCCAGGACAGCGACAACGCCAAGGTCTGGTCGGGCTCCTACACCGCGCCGCTGAGTGATCGCTGGAGCCTGCAGTTCTCCGGTTATCAGTCCGACAGCAACATCGCCACCATCGGCGGCAGCAACGTGTTGGGCAAGGGCCATTCCTATGGCGTGTCGGCGATCTACAGCCTGCCGGCCAGTGGCAATTGGGCCAATTCGTTCTCTGCCGGGGTCGACTTCAAGGACTTCAAGGAGCAGATGAAGTTTGGCGGCAGCACGGACGATATCCCGCTGAAGTACGCACCGCTGACCTTCGGCTACAACGGCTACCGCTACACCGAGCAGTCGCAATTGGGGCTGGGCTTGAGCCTGGTGGTGGGTACCCGCGCGTTCTTCGGCTACGGCAGCGACGCCGAGGAGTTCCAGTACAAGCGTGACAAGGCCAGCCCGAGTTTTGCGGTGCTCAAGGGTGACCTGAATTACACCTACACCTTCGGCAACGACTGGCAGTCGGCGTCCAAGGCCGGCTTCCAGCTGGCCTCGGGGCCGCTGGTGTCCAACGAGCAATATTCCGCTGGCGGCGCTACGTCGGTACGCGGGTATCTCGCCGCCGAGCGCACCGGCGACGAAGGCTACCTGTTGTCCCAGGAGCTGCGCACGCCGTCCCTGGCCAAGTTCCTCGGCAGCTACGTGCAGGAGTGGCGCTTCTATGCGTTTGCCGAAGGCGCACGCCTGCGCCTGCATGACCCGCTGCCCGAGCAGGAAGACGAATACAGCCTGGCCAGTGTCGGCCTCGGCACCCGCGCCAGTTTGAGCAAGTGGTTGTCCGGCAGCCTGGATTGGGGCTACCCGCTGCTTGAAGGCCCAAATACCCAGAAACAGGACTCGCGACTGCACTTCAGTGTGCAGGCGACTTTCTGACCCCTTTTTTCGGAGACTCCTGACATGCAACGCCTATTTCTGAGCCTGTTGATCTGCCTGGGCTTCGCGCTCCCGGCCACCGCCCATGCCTGGTGGCAGGACGATTGGCACTACCGTAAACAGATCACGGTGGACACCACCTCCCAGGGCGCAGCCATCAGCCAGGCCCTGGGCCGCACTGCGTTGCTGGTGCGCCTGCACACCGGCAACTTCACCTTTGACGGGGTCAAGGACGACGGCGCCGACCTGCGCTTTGTCAGCGCCGATGACAAGACCGTGTTCAACCACCAGATCGAAAGCTTCGACCCGCTGATGGGCATGGCGCTGATCTGGGTCGATGTGCCCAAGGTCGAAGGCGGCCAGCGCCAGGACCTGTGGATGTACTACGGCAACCAGAAGGCGCCGGCCACCGCCAACGGCCAGTTGACCTTCGACCCGAACTACACCGCGCTCTACCACTTCGACGGCGCCAACGGCACGCCGCCCCGGGACACCACGGCCTACGGCAACACTGCCGTAAACGCCACCGGTGCGAGCATCGACGGCGTGATCGGCCGGGCCTTGCAGTTCAGTGGCCAGCCGTTGCTGCTGCCAGCCAGCCCGTCGCTGCAACACGCAGCGGGCGGCGCCTTCACTTTCAGCGCCTGGTTGCGGGTCGACCAGGCCAGCGGCGAGCAAGTGGTGGTGGCCCGTCGCGAGGGCGCCCACAGCCTGTTGCTGGGCTTGAACCAGGGCATGCCGTTTATTGAAATCGACGGCCAGCGCGCCGTCTCGACCCAGCCGCTGAACCCCGGCCAATGGCAGCACCTGGCGTTCACCGCCGAGGGCGACAAGGTCTCGCTGTACGTCAACGGCCGTGAGACCGCGACCCTCGCAGTGGCGATGCCGGCGTTCAATTCGCCACTGGCCATCGGTGCCGATTTGCCGGAAGCCGCCGGCGGGCACCTGCCGTTTACCGGGGCCATGGACGAACTGCGCTTGTCCAAGGTCGCGCGCCCGGCAGCCCTGTTGCTGGCCGATGCCACGGCCCAGGGCGCCGAGTCGAAACTGGTGGCCTATGGCGTGGATGAAGAACAGTCGGGCTTCGGCTTCGGCAGCCTGGGGTTCCTGCTCAAGGCGGTGCCGGTGGATGCCTGGGTGATCATCCTGGTGCTGGTGGGGATGATGTTCCAGTCGTGGTTCATCATGCTCCGCAAGAACCGCCAGGTCAGTCGCGTGAGTGCTGCCAACGATATCTTCCGCGAGCAATTCGCACAGATCGGTACGCGCCTGGAGATGTACTACGACGACGCGTTGCTGGCCGAGCGCCTGACCCATTCCTCGCTGTGGCGACTGTACCGGGTCGCGGTCAAGGAAATCCGCACTCGCCGCGCCCAGGGCGCCGACACCTCGTCGGTCTCGGCAGCCACCATCGAAGCCATCCGCTGCTCCATGGACGGCGTGCGTACCCGGGAAAACCAGCAACTCGGCGCCAAGCTGTCGACCCTCTCCAACGCGATTGCCGGTGGCCCGTATATCGGCCTGCTCGGCACCGTGCTGGGGATCATGGTGGTGTTCCTCGGCACGGCGATGGCCGGCGACGTGAACATCAACGCCATCGCCCCGGGTATGGCGGCGGCCTTGCTGGCCACGGCCATGGGCCTGTTTGTCGCGATCCCCGCGCTGTTTGGCTACAACCGCCTGATTACCCGCAACAAGGAAGTCAGCGCCGACATGCGCGTGTTCGTCGACGAGTTCATCACCCGCCTGGCGGAGATGCACGGCGAGAGCCAGCACAGTGAAGCGGCGCACCGTCGCGACCACCACGCCCACGTCCCGGCCTGAGGAGAATCAGCATGGCTTCCGTGAATGCCTCCCACGACGATGACGATGACGCACCCGTCGACAGCATCAACATCACGCCCCTGGTGGACGTGCTGATGGTGGTGTTGGTGATGTTTATCCTCACCGCCACCGCCCAGGTCTCGGGGATCCAGATCCACCTGCCCAAGGCCAGTGCTTCGGTATCGCTGTCCGAGGCCAAGACCAAGGCCATCTCGGTGAACGATGGCGGCCAGGTGTTTCTCGACGCTTACCCGGTGACCTTGCCTGAACTCGAAGAGCGCCTGCGCATCGAGAAAGCGCTGAACCCGGACTTCCCGGTGATCGTGCGCGGCGACGCCATGGTGCAGTACCAGAAGGTCATCGAAGTGCTCGACCTGCTGCGTCGCCTGGAGCTGTCCCAGGTCGGGCTGGTCACCGGCAAACCGAGCCAGGGCTGAGTCATGACCGCACAGATGCCGATCACGCCGACGCCCCTCAAGAACAAGCCGCCATTGCGCCCGCTGAAGTGGGGCATTGGCCTGCTGCTGGGCGCCGTGGCTGCCTGGTTTCTCTGGCAGTGGGCCAATGACATGAGTGGCGTGCGCCGTGAAGCGCCCAAGGTGCCGACGATTATTCCGTTGCCGCCACCGCCACCACCGCCGCCGGAAAAACCCAAGGAACCGGAGCCCGAGGTGCAGGAAAAAATCCCCGAGCCGGAACCCACGCCGACCCCCGACGAGGTCAAGCCCGAGGAAGAGGCACCGCCTTCGCCAGCAGACGACCTGGCCAACCCGATGCAGATCGACGGCGACGCTCAGTCCGGTACCGACGGTTTCAACATCGGTGCCGGCAAGGGCGGCGGCATGGCCGGTTCCGGTGGTGGCGGGCTCGGTACCGGGACGTTCAAGCAGTACCTGGCCGGGGTGTTCCAGCGCCTGCTGCGGGAAGACCCGGAGCTGCGCAAGAAGGCCTACACGGTGCAGGCCGACCTGTGGCTGAGCGCAGACGGCGAGGTGACGCGCGTGGAGCTGGCCAAGTCCAGCGGCGACGCCGACACCGACGCCCAGGTGCTGGCCGCATTGCGTGCCACACCGCGGCTGAAGGAACGCACACCCACCTCAATGACCCTGCCGGTACGCCTGTCCCTCAAGGGCCGGCGCCCGGATTGATCGAACCCTTTTTTGCAGTTTTCTACAGGAGTTGTGTGCAGATGATTTCCCACGTGAATCGATTGACCCTGGCGGTCGGCATGGTCATCGCGACCCTGGTCGGCCAGGCGACGGCCGCCGCCGCGCCTTCGGAAAACGCCACGATCAACCTGATCCGCCTGCTGGTGCAGCAAGGTGTGCTCAAGCAGGAACAGGCCGACGGGCTGATCGCCCAGGCTGAAAAAGAGGCTCAGCAGGCACGTCAGGCCAGCACCGCCACGGCAGTAGCGGCAGGTCCAACTGCGGCCCCCGGCGATGTGCGGGTGCAGTACGTGCCGGCAGCGGTGCGCGACCAGATTCGCGACCAGGTCAAGGCCGAGGTCATGGCCACCGCCAAGCAGGAAAACTGGGCCCAGCCCAACACGTTCCCGGAGTGGGTCTCGCGCATCAGCTTCGACGGCGATATTCGCCTGCGGGATGAGTCGCGCTATTTCTCGGGCAACAACAGCAATGAAATCGTCGATTACGCCAAGCTCAACGACAGCGGCCCCTACGACGTGAACAAGAACACCAACACCAAATTGCCGCCGCTGCTCAACACCCGCGAAGACCGCGAGAACCTGTTCCGCCTGCGCGCCCGCCTGGGCATGAAAGCCGTGATCTCGCCGGAATGGACCGCCGGCATCCGCCTCGGCACCGGCAACGACAACAACCCGGTGTCCACCACCCAGACCCTGGGCGGCGGCTTCGGCAAGAAAGACATCTGGCTCGACCGGGGCTACCTCACCTGGAAGACCACCGACTACATGACCCTGACCGCCGGACGTTTTGCCAACCCGTTCTATTCCACCGACATGATGTATTCCGGCGACCTCAACTTCGACGGTGTGGCGGCGATCTTCAACCACAAGCTCAACAGCGACTGGGGCCTGTTCGGCACCCTCGGCGCGTTCCCGGTGGAGTACAGCCCCGACACCGCCACCACCAACGGCTTCGACAAGGACGAGAGCGAAAACAAATGGCTGTTCGGCGGGCAGATCGGCGCCGACTGGAAGATCAACCGCAGCAACAGCCTGAAGGGCTCGATGGCCTACTACCACTTCGGCGATATCCAGGGCGAACGCTCCAGCCCTTGCTCGCCGTGGGCCGGCCAGCCGGCGTGCGATACCGATGGCACGCGCCTGGCCTTCATGCAGAAGGGCAACAGCGTGTTCCTGCTGCGAGACATCACCCCCAACCCGGCAACGCCTGGCCTGACCCCGCAACCGCAATTCGTCGGCCTGGCGTCCAAGTTCAACGTGCTGGACCTCAACCTGGCCTGGGACAGCGAGCTGCCGGAAGACCTCAAGCTGCGCAGCCAGACCAACTTCATCCACAACCTGGCCTACGACAAGGGCGAGATGCTCAAGCGCAGCGAAGGCCAGATCGTCAACAACCTCAACAGCGACGGCGAGTTTGAAAGTGGCGGCAATGCGCTGCTGGTGCAGTTCACCCTCGGCAGTGCGCTGGAGATGCGCAAGAAGGGCGATTGGAACGTGCTGGCCGGCTACAAATACATCCAGCCGGATGCCTTGCCGGACGGCTTCAACGACTCCTCGTTCCACCTCGGCGGCACCAACGCCAAGGGCTATTTCATCGGTGCCAACTACGGCCTCGACAAGAACATCTACGCCAGTGCCCGTTGGCTCAGCGCCTCCGAAGTGTATGGCGCGCCGTTTGAAGTGGATGTCATGCAACTGGAACTCAACACGCGCTTCTGATGCGCCGGAGAAAGCTCATGAACACGCGAATTTGCGGCCTGCTTCTACTGCTCGTTACCACCGGCGCTTCGGCTGAAGGCATGGAGGAGCGCCTGCGCACTCAGCTGCGCAGCACCACCCAGCAGTTGCAGGCGCTGCAAAGCGAGCAGGCCCAGGCCAGTGCCGCACGCATCGCCGCCGAAACCCAGGCCAAGCAGGCCCAGGCGCAGGTCAAGCAACTGACCGCCGAACTGGAAAAGACCCGTGGCGTGGCCGAGCAACTGGTGGGCCAGCAACAGAGCCTGCACAGCCAGGCCCAGGCCCAGGTGGCCGCGAGCAATGAGCAGGTGGGCAAGTTCAAGAAAGCCTATGAAGACTTGCTGGTA
Source organism: Pseudomonas sp. D8002 (assembly GCF_013385695.1). Lineage (NCBI taxonomy): Bacteria > Pseudomonadati > Pseudomonadota > Gammaproteobacteria > Pseudomonadales > Pseudomonadaceae > Pseudomonas > Pseudomonas sp. D8002. Next base: position 2,914 of record NZ_JACAPM010000019.1, on the reverse strand, counting down.
ATCGCCCGGGGCAAAGAAACCGAGCGCGCACGCTTGCAGGCGCAACTCACGGAACGTGACACACAAGTGCAGCAATGTTCAGTCAAGAATCAACAGATGTACGACGTGGCCCAGCAGTTGCTGACGGCCTACGAAAAAATCGACGTGGCCGACGTGATGAGCATCCGCCAACCGTTCGCCAGCAGCACCCGGGTCAAGTTCGAGGAACTCGCCCAGGGTTTTGGTGACGGCCTTTACCTTAATCGGTTCGATGCTCCACAGACCGTCACTAATCATTGATCGACAAGGAAGAGACCCCTATGAGCGACGTACAACTGATCACCAGCGTGACCCCGCAAGCCTTGACCGAGCTGCTGCAGGAAGCCGGCTACCGAGTCAACCAGACCGAGCAGAACGGCATCGTGCAATTGCTCAGCGCAAGCCAGGGCATCGGCTTCGCCGTGCGTTTCGGCAACCCGGCGGCAGAGCAGGGCAGCTATGTGGACTTCACCTACAGCTGCGCGCTGCGGGTGCAGGGCGAATTGCCCGAGGGGCTGGCCCAGGTCTGGAACGCTTCCCGACGTTTTGCGCGGTTGTCGTTGCAGGGTGAGTTCCTGCTGATGGAGATGGACGTGGTGGCCGCCGGCGTGGGTGCGCCGTACTTGCGCAATCAGCTGGAATTGTGGGACCGCCTGCTGCAGGAATTCATCGTCTACCTGCGTGAATACAGCCAGCAAGCCGCCCAGCTCCAGGCCGGGTCCGCGCCTGCTGTCGACGCGCGCGAAGAGGCGCCTGCACTGTGAAGAAACCAGCCCTGGTGGTCGGCGCTGGCGCCCTGGTGGTGCTGGCGGTCGCGGTGGGGTTGAGCCTGCGGCCGGGCAGTGACCCGGTCGCAGCCCAGCAGCCGGCGCCGGTGGCCGTGAAGGACGGGCCGGCGGTGGCGCGCCTGGGCAACCAGCAGATCGACCTCGCCGAACTCAAGTCGGTGTTGGCCGCCTTGCCGACGGAAACCCGCGAGCAGTTGCGTGGCAACCGTGGCTCCCTGGAAACCTGGCTGCGTTCGCGCCTGGCGCAAAAGGCCGTGCTTGAACAGGCCGATGCCCAGGGCTGGCGGCAGCGCCCGGAGGTGGAGCAACAGACCCGCGCCGCCACCGAGCAGATCGTGTTTCGCGACTACATGTTGTCGGTCAGCCAGGTGCCGACGGATTACCCCAGCGCCGCTGAATTGCAGCAAGCCTATGACAGCGGCAAGGCACAATGGGTGACGCCGCCGTTGTACCAGGTCAGCCAGATTTTCCTGGCCGTGAGCGACCCGCAAACCGTCGACAATGTGCGCCGCCAGGCCCAGGAGTTGAGCCGCAAGGCGCAGGCCTCGCCGGGCGAGTTTGCCGCCCTGGCCAGCCAGTATTCCCAGGACCCCGACAGCGCCCGGCGCGGTGGCGATTCCGGGATGCAGCCATTGCAGCAATTGGTGCCTGAAATGCGCGGTGTGGTGGCGCGGCTCAAGACGGGCGGGGTGTCGGAGCCGGTGCAGAGTGCGGCGGGTTTTCACGTGCTCAAACTCACTGGGCAACAACCGGCGCGCACGGCCACGCTGGATGAACTGCGTGGCCGCCTGACCGAGGCCTTGCGTGCGCAACGCCAGGAGCAGATTGCCAAGGCCTACCTGGAAGGCATGCTCAATACCGCGACCTTGAGTATCGACGGCGCCGAGCTGAACAAGGTGCTGGAGTAAAAAACCGTATCGCCGCATTGGATGCACAGTACCCACAAGACAGGGAGTCTCCCATGGTATTTGTTGAACCGGCTGTACCCCACGGCGTCGCGCCTTATCGTGCGTCGACCGAATCCCGCGAGGCCTGGCTGGCCTTGGCGGCCGCCATCGAGCCCGAGGTGGCGCAGTATTTCCTGATCAGCGCCCGCTGTGGGTGTTTCATGCAGGCGGCTCGCAGCCTCAACATCAAGGCCACGCAGTTGCGCAAGCGCCTGGCGCAGCTGGAAGAGCAACTGCGGCGTTCGCTGTTCAGCTATCAGGGCAATGTCCTGGCCCTGAGTCGTGAAGGGCAGCAGTTGCAGGCGCAGTTGATTGCCCTGGCGCATGAGCGACGCTTGCCGGTGCTGGAGCAACCGTTGATTCGGCTGGCGGTTGCCGAGTCGATCCTGCATGACATTCTGGGGCGGGACCTGATTGCCCTGTTGCGGCGCAATGCGAGTGTGCGGTTGGAGATCATTTCCATCGACAGCGAGTTGGGGTTGCAGGCGCTGGATGCGGATGTGGTGGTGTGGTTGTCGGGGATGGATTCGCCGGGGGCGGGGCCGAGTTTTGCCATTGGGGCGCCGGAGGTGTTGGCGCGGTTGGATTATTCGCCGCATATTGCCAAGCGGTATTCGCGGTTGGCGGTGCGGCCGGACAGCATTGAAGACCTTGCGGATTATATGTTGGTGCAGTGGCAGCCGGACCGGCAGGTGGAGGCGCTGCGGCCGTGGAATAGCCTGGTGGAGCAGCGGCTGGCGGGGGTGGTGCGGGTGGAAGCGTATCCGCTGATGCTGGAGATGATTCGGTGCAGTGCGTGTATTGGGTTGTTGCCGCGGTACATGAGTTGTTTTTATCGTGGGTTGACGGCGTTGGATGGGGTGTTTCTGGAGGCGATGCAGCGGCAGGTCTGGATGGGGGTGAGTGCTGATGTGCGGCATCCGCTGGAGGTGGGGTGGGTGGTGGAGATGATTCGGAATACGTTTCTTGAGCGGGGGGAGTGGTTTGATTGATTGAGTACATATCCGTTTCTTCGGTAACGGCTACTTATGGTTCCGCTCTTACAGCGGGTCACTTTTGGCAAACGCCCGGAATGCCGGCCCAGCCAAAAGTAACCAAAAGGTCTTTGCCCCACCACTCGGTGCCTCGCCTAGGCTCGGCATGCCCGCACTCCGGCACGGC
>NZ_JACAPM010000018.1:0-69249 GCF_013385695.1 Pseudomonas sp. D8002 | reverse complement strand
CGCTGTAAGAGCGGAACCATAACCGGCCCTGACCCAAAAAACGGATATGTACTCAGTTCAAAAAGCCCGATAAGCCCGCATGAACAAACCAACCACTTCCTGCACATGCTCCTCGGCCGCCTCAGCGCTCAGTTGCCCCCCACACCCATACAACAAACAAAAATTAGCCGTCCCCTTGAGCAAACAGAAAAAATGCTCCGCCGCGGTGAACGGCTTGGCAATACGCAATGCGCCACTCTGGTCGATCTTACCGAGCAGCCGCTCCATCCCCTGCAACATACGCATCGGCCCAGCCTCGAAAAAGATCTGCGACAACTTCGGATCCTGACTCCCGGAAGTCATCATCAACCGATGCAGGTTCACCGACTCCTCGCTATTGATCAGCACATGAAACCCGCGGGCGATATTGAGCAGCACCTTCTCCACCGGCACACCCTCGGGCAGCTCGAAATACATCACCGGTAACTGCTCTTCGCACTTGGCAACCACCGCTGCCGAGAACAGCGTCTCCTTGTCGGTGAAATGGCTGTACACCGTCAGCTTCGACACCCCGGCCTCCACTGCCACGGCATCCATGCTGGTACTGGCATATCCATTACTCAAAAATAGGATCTTCGCCGCATCAAGAATCGCCTGGCGTTTTGCCATGTCCTTGGGACGCCCGGGGCTATTGGTGTTCACAGGATTGTCGGACATTTTCACTTTATTACTGGACTGGTGAGTTTGGTATTAATAACATACTGGCCAGTATAATTATTCCTAGCACCATTAGCGAAAGGTCCTTCAGCATGCGCAGCTATTTCCTGCCACTCGCGTTGCCTGCCAGCTTGTTATTCCTGTTGGCTGCCTGTGGCCATGAAGAAGCGGCGCAAACCACCGTCCGCCCGGCCATGGTGGTTCAGCCAGAGCCTTCGGCGCAGGCTTCCGACAGCTACCCGGGCGAGGTGCGTGCACGCTATGAACCCGACCTGGCCTTTCGCATTGGCGGCAAAGTCAGCCGACGACTGGTGGAGGAGGGCGAGCGCGTCAAGGCCAACCAGCCCCTGGCCGAACTCGACCCTCAGGACGTACGCCTGCAACTGGAAGCCACCCGCGCCCAGGTCGCCGCTGCCGACGCCAACCTGAGCCTGGTACGCGCCGAGCGTGACCGCTACAAGACCCTGATGGACCGTCAGATGGTCAGCCGCTCCCAGTACGACAACTCCGAAAACCTCTACCGCTCCGGTGAAGCACGCCTCAAGCAGATCAAGGCCGAATTCGACGTGGCCAATAACCAGGCCGGTTACGCCGTGTTGCGCGCACCCCAGGATGGCGTGGTCGCCAAGCGTGCAGTGGAAGTCGGCCAGGTGGTGTCGGCCGGCCAGACCGTATTCACCCTGGCCACCGATGGCGAGCGGGAGGTGTTGATCAGCCTGCCGGAGCAAAGCTTCGGGCGTTTCAAGATTGGCCAGCCGGTGTCCGTGGAACTGTGGAGCCAGCCTGACCAGCGCTTCAACGGCCGCATCCGCGAACTGTCGCCGGCTGCCGATCCAAAGTCGCGAACCTTCGCCGCCCGCGTCGCGTTTACCGGCGGCAAAGTGCCTGCGGAACTGGGGCAGAGCGCTCGCGTCTTCATCCAGGCTGACGGGGTGATTCCCCTGGCGGTGCCGCTGTCTGCCCTGAGCGCGGAGAACGGCGCGTCCTACGTCTGGGTGGTGCAGCCCGACAATACCCTCAAGCGCACACCGGTGCGGATCGGCGCCTTTGGCGAGAAAACCGTGCCGGTACTGGAAGGCTTGAACCCCACTGATTGGGTGATCGCCGCCGGTGTGCATGTACTCCATGAGGGCCAGCAAGTGCGCCCGGTGGATCGCGCCAATCGAGTGGTAAGTCTGGCGGCCAAGGAGTAGTCCCCGATGGGTTTCAATCTTTCCGAATGGGCGTTGCGTAATCGCCAGATCGTACTGTTCCTGATGATCCTGCTGGCAGTGGTCGGCACCTTGTCCTACACCAAGCTGGGACAAAGCGAAGACCCGCCGTTTACCTTCAAGGCCATGGTGATCAAGACCAACTGGCCAGGCGCTACGGCCCAGGAAGTGTCGCGCCAGGTCACCGAGCGTATTGAAAAGAAATTGATGGAGACCGGCGACTACGAGCGCATCGTCTCCTTCTCGCGGCCCGGTGAATCCCAGGTCACCTTCATGGCCCGGGACTCGATGCACTCCGCAGAGATCCCGGACCTCTGGTACCAGGTGCGCAAGAAAATCAGCGATATTCGCCAGACCCTGCCACCGGATATCCAGGGCCCGTTTTTCAACGATGAATTCGGCACCACCTTCGGCAATATCTACGCCCTGACCGGCGATGGCTTTGACTACGCCGTGCTCAAGGACTACGCCGACCGCATCCAGATTCAGCTGCAACGGGTGCCGGATGTCGGCAAGGTCGAACTGCTGGGCTTGCAGGACGAGAAGATCTGGATCGAGCTGTCCAACCTCAAGCTCGCCACCCTCGGCCTGCCGCTGGCGGCCGTGCAGCAGGCGTTGCAGGAACAGAACGCGGTGTCCACCGCCGGCTTCTTTGAAACCCCGAGCGAGCGCGTGCAGTTAAGGGTGTCCGGCAACTTCAAGACCGTTAAGGAGATTCGCGACTTCCCGATCCGCGTCGGTGATCGTACGTTCCGTATCGGTGACGTGGCCGAGATTCATCGTGGCTTCAACGATCCACCGGCACCGCGCATGCGCTACATGGGCGCCGACGCCATCGGGCTGGCCGTGGCCATGCGTGATGGTGGCGACATCCTGGTGCTGGGCAAGGCCCTGGAAGGCGAATTCGCACGCCTGCAGAAGAACCTTCCTGCCGGTATGGAACTGCGCAAGGTGTCGGACCAGCCGGCAGCAGTAAAAACCAGTGTCGGCGAATTCGTCCAGGTGCTCGCCGAGGCCCTGGCGATTGTGTTGCTGGTGAGCTTTTTCTCTCTGGGCGTGCGCACCGGCATGGTGGTCGCCCTGGCGATTCCGCTGGTGTTGGCCATGACGTTTGCCACCATGTATTACCTCGGCATCGGCCTGCACAAAATCTCCCTCGGCGCGCTGGTGCTGGCGCTGGGCTTGCTGGTGGACGATGCGATCATCGCCGTGGAAATGATGGCGATCAAAATGGAGCAGGGGTACGACCGGCTCAAGGCCGCCAGTTTCGCCTGGACCAGCACAGCCTTCCCGATGCTCACCGGCACCCTGATCACGGCCGCGGGTTTCCTGCCGATTGCCACGGCGCAATCGAGCACCGGTGAATACACCCGCTCGATCTTCCAGGTGGTGACTATTGCGCTGCTGGCCTCGTGGGTCGCCGCAGTGATGTTCGTGCCGTACCTGGGGGAAAAACTCCTGCCGGACCTGGCGAAGATTCATGCGGCCAAGCATGGCCCCGACGGGCCGGATCCCTACGGCACACCCTTCTATCAGCGCGTAAGACGCCTGGTGGAGTGGTGTGTGCGTCGGCGCAAGACGGTGATCGTCCTGACCTTGCTGCTGTTTATCGGCTCGGTGGCGCTGTTCCGCTTTGTGCCCCAGCAGTTCTTCCCGGCTTCCGGGCGACTGGAACTGATGGTCGACCTGAAACTGGCTGAAGGCGCGTCCCTGAGCAATACGGCTGACCAGGTCAAACGCCTTGAAGCCTTGCTCAAGGAACATGCAGGTATTGAAAACTATGTGGCCTATGTCGGTACCGGTTCGCCACGTTTCTACCTGCCGCTGGACCAGCAACTGCCGGCCGCCAGCTTTGCCCAGTTTGTGGTGTTGGCCAAGACCATCGAGGAGCGCGAAAGCTTGCGCACCTGGCTGATCGAAACCCTCAACGAACAATTCCCGGACCTGCGTTCGCGGGTTACGCGGCTTGAAAACGGCCCGCCGGTTGGCTACCCCGTGCAGTTCCGGGTAACGGGCGAGCACATCGAAGAAGTCCGGGCCCTGGCGCGGAAAGTGGCGGCCAAGGTTCGCGAAAATACCCACGTGGTCAACGTGCACCTGGACTGGGAAGAACCGAGCAAAATCGTCTACCTCAACGTTGACCAGGACCGCGCCCGTGCCCTCGGCGTGAGCACCGCCAACCTGTCGAAATTCCTCCAGAGTTCCCTCACGGGCTCCAGCGTCAGCCAGTACCGCGAGGACAACGAGTTGATCGAAATCCTACTGCGCGGCACGGTGCATGAGCGCACCGAGCTGTCGCTGCTGCCAAGCCTGGCGGTGCCGACCGACAACGGCAAGAGCGTGGCGCTGTCGCAGATCGCGACCTTGGAATACGGCTTTGAGGAAGGCATCATCTGGCACCGTAATCGCCTGCCGACCGTGACCGTTCGCGCCGATATCTACGGCAAGGAACAACCGGCCACCCTGGTGCAGCAGATCCTGCCGACCCTCGAAGGCGTGCGCGCTGAACTGCCGGACGGCTACCTGCTGGAAGTTGGCGGCACGGTCGAGGATTCCGCCCGTGGGCAGAACTCGGTCAAGGCCGGTGTGCCGCTGTTTATCGTGGTGGTGCTGACCTTGCTGATGCTGCAATTGCGCAGCTTCTCCCGCACCGCGATGGTGTTTCTCACGGCGCCCTTGGGCCTGATCGGAGTGACACTGTTCCTGCTGGTGTTCCGCCAACCCTTTGGGTTCGTGGCGATGCTGGGGACCATCGCGCTGTCGGGGATGATCATGCGTAACTCGGTGATCCTGGTGGATCAGATCGAGCAGGACATCAAGGCCGGCCTGGCTCCCTGGCAGGCGATTATCGAGGCGACCGTGCGGCGCTTCCGGCCGATTGTGCTGACGGCGCTGGCGGCCGTACTGGCGATGATCCCGCTGTCCCGCAGCGTGTTCTTCGGGCCGATGGCCGTGGCGATCATGGGCGGCTTGATTGTTGCGACGGCATTGACCGTGTTGTTCCTTCCCGCGCTGTATGCGGCGTGGTTTCGGGTGCGCAAGGAGGCGGTGTAAGGCTGCGAGTGGCAGGGATGTCCTGTAAGGAAATGCCTCTGGTCATTCACACATAGACGCAAACTGCGACCCTGGGCGACGGAACGTTTGCCCATGGTGCTCCACTCAGAATTGTCTGATTGACAGACGTCGTTGTCGGGGCCGCAAGCCTGCGGTCCCGATGAACAACAATGAGTTCATGGAGTGTCATATGTTTATTTTGTCTGCCCTGGCAGCTTTCAAAGGTGCTTTCCTGGGGTCACTGCTGGGCAATCTGTTGCCTGGTTCCAATAAAGAAGCTGATACGGCGCGACCGCACAAGCCCGGCCATGGACGGCCCGGTTTCAACCACGGCCATCACTCCCGACCAACGGGGCCTGTCCTGCCTGCGCGGCCCAAGCCGTATCACCAGGCGCCGTTGCATGAGGCCCACCAACCCTACCAGAGGTCGTCGGCACTCTTTCCGATCCATCGATAGCCGCTGACTCGAGGCAGCCCGGGAACCACTCGGGCTGCCTTGCCACTCAGAGGGGGCTTTTGACCATAGATATCGAGGAGTGTGTATGATTTTTCCAGTACTGGTTTCACCACTGCACCTGTTGGGGGCTGTATTTGGAATAGGGCCGAATTTCGGTCGGTCCAATGGCAATGGCCAGCCCGAGATCAACATTAATATCAAAACCGAAAACAACACCACCAACAGCAGCAACAGCAATGCCGTGGGTAGTGATTTGCCTTGCAAGTGCCGCTATTAAAAAAAACGCCCTGAATAGTTCAGGGCGTTTTTAGTTGCCGGGTATGATCTACAGCGCGCCGAACACCTTCTTGGCCAAGCTGGTGGCAGCCGCCGCCGGGTTCTTGCGAATGGTTTCTTCCTGCTGGGCGATCATCTTGAACAGCCCGTCCAGCGCCTGTTCGGTCACGTAGCTTTCGACATTGGCGCTCTTGGCATCAATGGCGCCAAAGGTGGCGGCCTTGCCGGCGAGCGCGTTGTACTGCTGGGCCACGCCGACCTTGTCGGTAGCGGCCTTGACGATCGGCAGGAACTTGGCCCGGATCTCGTCACGGCTGCTTTTGTTCAGGTACTGGGTGGCCGAGTCCTGGCCGCCGGTGAGGATGCCCTTGGCATCGGTCACGCTCATGTTTTTCACCGCGTTTACCAGGATCGGCTGGGCCTGGGTGACAGCAGACTCGGCCGCCTTGTTCATGCTGGTTTCAAGTTGCGTGACCTGGTCACCCATGCCGAACATTTTCAACTTGTCAGCGACTTTGCCCAACTTGCCCGGCAGGCCGATCTTCACTTCGGGGTTGTTGCTGAAACCACCGGGCACACCCAGTTGTTTCACGGCAATCTGTGCGCCTTGGGTCAGTGCATCCTTGAGGCCGCCGGTGGCGTCGCCCTGGGACAGGCTGCCGAGGGACAAGGCCATGGCGTTGGCACCGAGCAGCAAGCCGGCGCACAGGGCAGTGAGGCGAAGGGAGTTACGGAGCATGGGCGCTTCCTTATGTTCGATATTTTAATCAGTGTGCAACCGCATCCACGCGCAGGCGCAGCGGTTGTGGGTCCTGGCCGTTCAACTGCACGGAGTGCCGTTCGGTGGTGATAAACAGTAGCTTGCCCTCCAGTTCGATGCGAGCGCTTACCGAGTAACTGTGGCCAGGCTTGACCTGGGTCGGGTCGTAGCTCAGGTGAAAGGGCAGCGGCACCTGGCCTTTCACCGGGCCTTTCTGCTCGGCCAGGGTCACGGCCGGGGCATCCATCAAGGACACATCCTGCAGGGTCACACTCAAGGTGGCGGCGGGCGGCAGGGCGATGCGTTGCAGGTAGAAGACTTCGCCATCGAGGCTGGCTTTGGGCGCGGGGCTCATGGTCTGGCAGGCTCCCAGCAGGGCGGTCAGGCCCAGGAGCATGATTTTTTTCATGGTGCAGCTCCTTGTCAACGGCGCCAGAAACACCCTGGCGCCTCGGTCACTCTAGTGTGTTTCTTCGGGTACCACAGGCTGGTCTGGCGCCTCTTCGCTGCGATGCAGTGCGACCTGGCGAATCGACAGGCGAATCTCCGCGGGCAATACGCGTTTGGCTGCACCTTCGGCCAGCTCACCCAGCAGCGGGTGATAGCTCAGTTTGCCGGCCTCGTCGCGACGCAGCACATCTTGCTCCAGCAGGGTCTGGATAAAATGTCGGAAAAGGCTCTTGTCGAAGAACTCCGGGGCATTCAGGCCGTGCAGGATCGACAGGCGCTGGGCCATGACCGTGCACAGGTCTTCCAGCTCTTCGGCGCTGATGCTGTTCTGGCCGCTGTTGAGCAGCAGCGAGATCGCCATGTAGAAGCGTTGCAGGGTCTGGGCGATGCTCTTGGACAGCAGGGTCAACAGCACAAACTGCCGTGAGCTCGGCGCCGGGCGCAGGTACACGTCGTTTTCAAAACGCAGCAGGCCTTGTTCGACGAAGGCTTCGAGCCACTGGTCGACCACCGCGTCCAGCTCGTCCAGGGACCAGCGGATAAACAGCTCCGATTGCAGGTACGGGTAGAGCGCACGGGTATAGCGCAGGATCTGTTCGCGGCTCATCCGCGAGCTGCTCTGGAAGAAACTCGCCAGCAGCGCCGGCAGGGCAAAAATGTGCAGCACATTGTTGCGGTAGTAGGTCATCAGGACGGCGTTCTGCTCGTCCAGGTAGAGGATCTTGCCCAGTGCATCGCTCTGTTCCGACAGCAGGTGCATGTCCTTGACGTGCTTGATCAGCGCCAGGCCGTCGCCTTCCGGCAGGGTGGTGTGGGGCGAGTAGGGCACCTTGCGCAGCAGTGCCAGGTACAGATCCAGCTGGCGCGCCATCGCCTGTTCGTCCAGGGCCAGGCGGGTGGTGGACAGCAGCGCGAGGGCCACCAGGTTCACCGGATTGATCGCCGCCGCTTCGTTCAAGTGTTGCGCCACCCGTTCGCCGAGGCGGTTGGTGGTTTCGTTGAGCCACGCCGGCTTGTAGTTCGGGCCCAGCTCCTGGGAGCGCCAGTCGGGCTGCTCGCTGTCGAGGAATTCAGCCAGCTTGATCGGTTCGCCGAAGTTCACGGCGACCTGGCCAAAGCGCTGCTTGAGGGCGCCGACCACTTTGAAAATATCGAAAATCGACTCTTTCTTCTTGCTCGCACCGCGCAGTTCGCCCAGGTAAGTGCGGCCTTCCAGCACCCGCTCATAGCCGATGTACACCGGCACGAACACGATGGGCATGCGCGAGGAACGCAGGAAGCTGCGCAGGGTGATCGCCAGCATCCCGGTCTTCGGTTGCAGCATGCGCCCGGTGCGCGAGCGTCCGCCTTCGACGAAGTATTCCACCGGGAAACCCTTGGTGAACAAGGTGTGCAGGTATTCGTTGAACACCGAGGTGTACAGCGGGTTGCCCTTGAAGGTGCGGCGCATGAAAAACGCCCCGCCACGGCGCAACAGGCTGCCGATCACCGGCATGTTCAGGTTGATCCCGGCGGCGATGTGCGGCGGGGTCAAGCCATTCTTGAACAGGAGGTAGGAGAGCAGCAGGTAGTCGATATGGCTGCGATGGCACGGTACATAGATCACCTCGTAGCCCTGGGCGACCTTTTGCACACCTTCGATGTTGTTGACCTTGATGCCGTCGTAGATCTTGTTCCAGAACCAGCTCAGCACCACTTCGAGGAAACGGATGGCGGTGTAGGTGTAGTCCGAGGCGATCTCGTTGCCATAGCGCAGGGCCTGGGCCTTGGCTTTCTCGGGGGTGATTTTCTCGCGTTCGGCCTCGTCGAGGATCGCCTGGCGTACCAGTGGCATGTTCACCAGGCCCTTCACCAGGTTGCGCCGGTGGGACAGGTCGGGGCCGATCACTGCGGTTTTCAGGTTGCGAAAGTGCACCCGCAGGATGCGCTGGGCCATGCGCACGGTGCGTTCGTGGCCTTTATTGTGCTCGATCAACTCACGCAGGTTGATGGGCGCGGAGAATTGCACCCGGGTCTTGCGGCCCAGGATCAGGATGCTCAGCAGCCGGCGCAGGCGGCCGGTGACGGCCCAGCTGTCGGCGAACAGCAGTTTCCAGGGGCTGGACTCGCTGTCGGGCGACTGGCCCCAGAACACGCTGACTGGAATGATCTGTGCATTCTCTTCGGCGTGTTCGGTGAGCACATCCACCAGGCGGGTCAGGGTGGGTGGGGCGCCACGCTTGTCCTGGCGCCCCAGCCAGTCGGGGTCGGGCGTCAGGTAGAAGAAGGCTGCCGGCTCCATCAGCGGGCCGACCGACACCGGCAGCACCGGGCGCGGCAGGCCGGCCTTGGTACATTCGGTATCAACCACCGCCAATTCGGTGAGGGATGGAGATTGCAGGACGTAAAACACCGGACGACTGCGGTCGAGGTTCAAGGTAAGGGACGACTGGTTGATCGTCTCTGAGCGAACCCAGAGGTACAACAGCCGGCGCAAGGTGCCAAATACCAGACGGCGAAAGGGAGAACGGGTCATACGGCTTCTGCTTTGAGTGGGGAAAAAAACCGGGCAGGTGCTCGGGGCGCTAGTGTGCAGTATTAGCCGAAAATCGGCAAAAAAGCGGCGAAGTAATCTTGAGTTGAAGCTTTTTGAGCCTGTCTTATACTCGGCAGTTCAACTGCGACGACTCAACAATAAACGTACTTATAAAAAGCATGTGGGAGCAAAACAGATGGCAACGCGCGAAACCGGCAATGTGAAGTGGTTCAACGACGCCAAGGGCTATGGCTTTATCCAGCGGGAAGATGGCAAGGATGTGTTTGTGCACTACCGCGCCATTCGCGGTGAAGGGCATCGTTCATTGGCCGAAGGCCAGCAGGTGGAATACGCCGTGGTGACGGGCGAGAAGGGCTTGCAGGCTGAGGATGTGGTGGGCCTGTAAACAATTGCAGCGACACCGGATAACCCATGTGGGAGCGGGCTTGCTCGCGAAAGCGGAGTGACAGTTGATACTCAGGTGACTGACACACTGCATTCGCGAGCAAGCCCGCTCCCACATTCTTGATTGGATTTACAGCGTTAGATCAGGTTGTTTTCCAGGTGATCTGCTCTTCACCGTCTGCGCTGATACGAATCCAGGTATCCGCGCTTTCTTCACCTTCTTCCTCTACCCAGCTGCCCGGCGCGCAACGCACTTCGACGTTCAGCGCGGCAAAGGCTGCGCGGGCGCAGGCGATGTCGTCTTCCCACGGGGTCTGGTCGCTTTCCAGGTACAGGCTGTTCCATTTGCCTACGGCTTTCGGCAGCCAGGTGACCGGTACGCTGCCGGCTTTGCACTTGTAGGTCTGGCCGCGCTGGACCCAGTCGGTGCACGGGCCCAGGGCGGCGCCCAACCAGGCGGCGATGGCCTTGTGGTCGACGTCGGCGTCCTTGAGGTAAATCTCGATATCAGGTTGGCGCATGGATGTTCCTCGTTGCGGGATTTTGAAAATCCATTCGCGGATTCGGTGTGGGCCCCGAGGCCCACAAAAATAATGGGTTATTGAAGCACGAAATAGTCGTAGCGCATCGACACAGTGACCAGCAGCGGTTCGGCGGCTTCGATCACCCGGGCCCGGCGTTCGGCACTCGCGCGCCAGCCGTGGGGCGTCATCGCCAGCAGGTTGGCGCGATCCTTGGGATCGGCCAGGCTGAGCTTGAACTCCAGGGTTTCGCTGTGTTGCAGGCTCATGCCCTGCGGCACCAGCGCCAGGTGCTTGTCGTCGGTGTACTCGCGCACTTCGTCGTACAAACGCTCACGCAGTTCCATCAGGTGGCCGCTGGTGGGGCCGACTTTCATCAAGCCACCGCCCGGGCTGAGCAGGCGCTTGGCCTCCAGCCAGTCCAGCGGGCTGAACACGCTGGCCAGGAACTGGCAACTGGCATCGGCCAACGGCACCCGGGCCATGCTGGCGATCAACCAGGTCACCGTGGGGTTGCGCTTGCAGGCGCGCTTGACCGCTTCCCTGGAGATATCCAGGGCATAGCCGTCAGCGCGCAGCAGGGTGTCGGCGATTTGCGCGGTGTAGTAACCCTCGCCACAGCCGATATCCAGCCAGCGCTGGGGTTTGCGTTCAGCGGCCAGTTCGGCCAGGCGCCTGGCCACCGGGGCGTAATGCCCGGCGTTGAGGAAGTCGCGGCGCGCTTCCACCATCGCCAGGTTGTCGCCTGGGTCACGGCTGTTCTTGTGCTGCACCGGCAACAGGTTCAGGTAACCCTGGCGCGCCCGGTCGAAACGGTGCCCGGCCGGGCAGGCTACACCGTTGTCCACTTCCTGTAGCGGTGCGCTGCAAATGGGGCAAGCGAGCATCAGGCGAGCAACTTGATCAGGGTCTGGTAGTAGATTTCGGTCAGCACATCGAGGTCGCTGGCGAGGATGCGCTCGTTGACCTGATGGATCGTCGCGTTGACCGGGCCCAGTTCCACCACCTGAGTGCCGAGGGTCGCGATGAAGCGCCCATCGGAGGTGCCGCCGCTGGTGGACGCCTGGGTCTCGCGACCGGTGACGGCCTTGATGCTGGCGGAGACCGCATCGAGCAACGCGCCCGGTTCGGTGAGGAACGGCAGGCCCGACAGCGCCCACTCCACATGCCAGTCCAGGCCATGCTTGTCGAGAATCGCCGCGACCCGCTGCTGCAGGCCTTCGACGGTGGACTCGGTGGAGAAGCGGAAGTTGAACACCGCCGTCAGGTCGCCCGGGATCACGTTGGTGGCGCCGGTGCCGGAGTTGAGGTTGGAAATCTGGAAGCTGGTAGGCGGGAAGAAGGTGTTGCCATCGTCCCAGTGCTCGGCGGCCAGTTCGGCCAGGGCCGGAGCCGCCAGGTGGATCGGGTTCTTCGCCAGGTGCGGGTAGGCCACATGGCCTTGCACGCCGCGCACGGTCAGGGTGGCGCCGAGGGAGCCGCGACGGCCGTTCTTGACCACGTCGCCCACCAGGGTGGTGCTCGACGGTTCGCCGACGATGCACCAGTCCAGGCGCTCCTTGCGGGCTGCCAGGCGTTCGATCACGGCCTTGGTGCCGTGGTGCGCCGGGCCTTCTTCGTCACTGGTGATCAGGAATGCGACCGAACCCTTGTGGTCCGGGTAGTCGGTCACAAATCGCTCGGAAGCGACCAGCATCGCCGCCAGGCTGCCTTTCATGTCGGCTGCGCCACGGCCGCAGAGCATGCCGTTTTCATCGATCAGCGCGTCGAACGGGTCGTTCTGCCAGGCCTTGACCGGGCCGGTCGGCACCACGTCGGTGTGGCCGGCGAAGCACAATACCGGGCCTTCGTGTTTGCCGTGGGTGGCCCAGAAGTTATCCACATCCTCGATGCGCATCGGCTCAAGCGCAAAACCGGCGTCGCCCAGGCGCTGCATCATCAGCTTCTGGCAATCGGCGTCGACCGGCGTCACCGACGGGCGGCGGATCAGGTCGATAGCGAGTTGGAGGGTCGGCGAAAGGTCGGCGTGGGCCGTCATGTAAAAACTCCAGAAGCATGTCAGGGCGCAAGGCTTATGTGGGAGGGGGGCTTGTGTGGGAGCGGGCTTGCTCGCGAATACGGAGTGTCAGTCAACAATGTATGAACTGACCCGGCGCATTCGCGAGCAAGCCCGCTCCCACACAAAGCAATGGCCTGGGCCAAGTCTCACAAAATGGCCGTTATCTTATAGCAAAACGGCGGCCAGAGGCCGCCGTTTAGTGCATTGCGCAGGATTTTAAGCAGCGGCCACAGGCTCTTGCTTCGGTGCCGGTTTCGGCAGCGACGACAGGAACGCCATGATCAGCGCCGCCACATACGGCAGCGACTGCACCAGCAACATCACCACCCAGAAGCGCATGTCATTGCTCGGCAGGCCCTGCACCAGGTAAATCCCCAGTGCCGCACCCCACAACAGCAGCATGATGAACATCTCTTCCCGGGCTTCGGAGATCGCCACCCAGAAACCGTGGTTATCGGCGTTCTTCGGTGTACGGAAGAACGGAATGCTGGTGGTGAAGAACCCGTACAGCACCGCCTTGGCGATGGTGTGCGACAACGCCAGCCCGGCCAGTGCCGCGCAGAACGCATCTTTCAGGTTCACACCCACCGCACGACGGTAGAGGAAGATGATCTTGCCGACCTTGAACACGAACAACGCCAGTGGCGGGATCGCGAAAATCAGCAGCGGCGGGTCAACCCGCGTCGGCACGATAATCATCGCCGCCGACCACAACAAGGCGCCCACGGTGAAGAAGATGTTCATGCCGTCGGCCACCCACGGCAACCACCCCGCGAGGAAGTGGTAGCGCTGGCCACGGGTCAGCTCGGTGTCCTTGCCGCGCAAGAGGCTCGCAGTGTGGCGCTTGATGATCTGGATCGCGCCGTAGGCCCAGCGGAAACGCTGTTTCTTGAAGTCGATAAAGGTATCGGGCATCAGGCCCTTGCCGTAGCTGTCGTGGTAGTACGCCGCCGACAGGCCCTTCTCGAAGACCCGCAGGCCCAGCTCGGCATCCTCACAGATGCACCAGTCGGCCCAGCCCAGCTCTTCCAGCACCGAGCGGCGGGTCATGGTCATGGTGCCGTGCTGGATGATCGCGTCACGGTCGTTGCGGGTGACCATGCCGATATGGAAGAAGCCTTTGTATTCCGCGTAGCAGAGCTTCTTGAAGGTGCTTTCGTTCTGGTCGCGATAATCCTGTGGCGACTGCACCACGGCGATTTTCGGGTCGGCGAAGTGCGGCACCATGTGCTTGAGCCAGTTTGGCGACACGCAGTAATCGGAGTCGATCACCGCGATCACTTCGGCATCCTTGGCGGTGTGCGGGATCAGGTAGTTCAGTGCGCCGCCCTTGAAACCGGCCAGGGGCGAGACGTGGAAGAACTTGAAGCGCGGGCCGAGGGTTTCGCAGTAGTCGCGCACCGGCTCCCACACGGCCGGGTCCTTGGTGTTGTTGTCGATGATCAGGACTTCGTAGTCCGGATAATCGAGGGCGGCCAGGGCGTCGAGGGTCTGTTTGACCATCTCCGGCGGCTCGTTGTAGCACGGCACGTGGATCGAGACTTTCGGGCGGTAGTCCGAATCCCCTTCAACCGGCAGGAATTCACGCCGGCGTTTGTGGGTCCAGACTGCTTCGGCCAGCTCATGGGCTTCGGTCAGCAACACGATAAATACGCCCAGGGCGCCGAGTGCCAGCAGGAAGCCCACCGTCAAGCTGAACCAGGTGCTGTATTGCTGGCTGTAGTCATAACCGATCCACACCAATACCGACCCGCACAGGAACGCGATAAAGGTCAGGAACGTACGGCCGCGCTGGCGCAGGGCCGAGCCGTCGATCATCAGCAGGGTCAGGGACAGCAGCGCAAGCACCACCGAGCCGATCGCCAGCACTCGCCATTGCGGAATCGCGACCACCGGGCCATCAAAGTTGAATTTCTGCTGGCGTGCGGCGTTGAACACGCCCCAATAGGCGCCTACAGAGCCTTCGTCGCTGGCTTTCCATGGCTGGTCAAACGCTTCGATCACGAAGTAGTTGTAGCCCTGGCGGTTCAGCGTGTTAACCAGCGTGCGCAGGTAAATCGCCTGGTCGGCGGGGGAGGCGTCAGCACCGCCACGCATCCGGCCGTTGCTCGGCCAGCCAACCTCCGACAGCAACAGCGGCTTTTTCGGGAAGGTCTTCTTCAGGTCCCGTGCGCGATCGAGGACGAACTGGCCGGCCTTGTCCACCGGGATATGTTCCCAGTACGGCAGGATGTGCGCGGCGATCAGGTCGACGTGCTTGGCCAGTTGCGGGTTGTGTTCCCAGATGTGCCATTGCTCGGAGGTGGTTACGGGCACCTTGACGGCGGCCCGTACCCGATCCAGCAGCACGATCAGCGCTTCCGGAGTGATTTCCTCGCGGAACAGCGCCTCGTTGCCCACCACTACCCGCACTACACTGCGGGAGCTGTTGGCGATTTCGATGGCGCGCTGGATCTCGCGCTCGTTGCGCTCAAGGTCCGGACTGATCCAGATCCCCAGGGTCACCCGCAGGCCGAATTCTTCCGCCAGCTTGGGGATATCCCCCAGGGTGCCGTCGACCGAGTAGGTACGGATGTTGTCCGTCAGCTTGCTCATGATCGCAAGGTCCTGACGCATTTGATCGTCGGTCGGATACTGGTCTTTCTGTGGGTACTGGCCTTGCTGGAACGGCGAGTACGAAAAACCGGAGATCTGCTCGGGCCAGTTAGGGGCATTGACCGGGCGGTTGATCAGCGCCCAGAAGCCGGTGAACAGCGCGGCAATTGCCAGCACCACCACCAGGTTGAGTCCAAATTTACGCGATGACATGGCTATTTCGGGTTCCAAAGGGTGTGGAACGAAAAGAGGTGTCGGCCTGCGCCGAACGGCGCGCATCCTACACTGGCCTTTCACCGACCGTACAGCAAGCCGGGAAAAACCGGACATTGGGCAGTGCAACTCGTCGTAAGTTCTCTTACTTGTAGCTTGTAGTTTAAAACTTGTCGCTGTGTAGCCCTATAATGCGCGCCGGTTTTTGGGGTAATGGTCATGAGTACAGAAGATCCACGGTTTGCCGGCGTCGCCCGCTTGTATGGCATTGAAGGCCTGGAGCGCCTGAAGGCGGCCCATGTGGCCATCGTCGGCGTGGGCGGGGTGGGTTCGTGGGCGGCGGAAGCCATCGCCCGCTGCGGCGTGGGCGAGATTTCGCTGTTTGACCTCGATGATGTATGCGTCAGCAACAGCAACCGTCAGTTGCATGCGCTGGACAGCACGGTGGGCAAGGCCAAGGTCGAGGTCATGGCCGAGCGCCTGAAAGGCATCAACCCGGATTGCACCGTGCACGCGGTGGCGGACTTCGTGACCCGCGAGACGATGGCCGAGTACATCACGCCGAACATCGACTGTGTGATCGACTGCATCGACAGTGTGAACGCCAAGGCCGCACTGATTGCCTGGTGCAAGCGGCGCAAGATCCAGATCATCACCACCGGCGGCGCGGGCGGACAGATTGATCCGACGTTGATTCAGGTGTGTGACTTGAACCGTACGTTCAATGACCCGCTGGCGTCGAAGGTGCGCTCCACGTTGCGTCGCGATTATGGCTTCTCCCGCACTGTGACCCGCCATTACAGCGTGCCCTGCGTGTTCTCCACCGAACAGCTGCGTTACCCGAAGCCGGACGGCAGCATCTGTTTGCAGAAGAGTTTTGTCGGGGATGGCGTGAAGCTGGACTGCGCCGGCGGGTTTGGCGCGGTGATGATGGTGACTGCGACCTTCGGCATGGTGGCCGCGACCAAGGCGGTGGACAAGATAGTGGCCGGGGTGCGCCGGCCTGCTGACAGAGTTCAGGCAACACCGATCTCTGCACCCTGAAAAGATCAAAATGTGGGAGCGGGCTTGCTCGCGAAGGCGGAGTGTCAGTCACCAGACAGGTCGACTGATACACCGCTTTCGCGAGCAAGCCCGCTCCCACATTTAGTTTTGTATAAGGCTCAACTCCCGCATGCGCTGCAGCACCGCATTCAACCCATTGCTGCGCGACGGCGATAACTGCCGCGACAGGCCCAGTTGCTCAAACCAGCCGGGCAAGTCGACGGCTTGCAGTTCGGCGGCAGACACACCGTTGACCCGCGCCAGCAACAACGCCACCAGCCCGCGTATCAGCCGTGCATCGCTGCTGGCGGCAAACTGCCAATGCCCATCCTGCAAGCGCCCCACCAGCCACACCAGGCTTTCACAGCCCTGCACCAGGTTGACGTCTACCTTGTCTTCGTCCGGCAAGGCGGGCAGCCGCTCGCCCCATTGCATCAGCAGGCGGGCTCGTTGCTCCCAACTGCCGACCGCCTGGAACGCTTCCAGCGCGACAACGGCCTCAGTCGGCAAGCTCATCGCAACATATCCAGGGCTTGATCCAGCGCTTCAAAAAAGCGCTCCAGGTCATCGGAGTCATTGTACAGCGCCAATGACACCCGAATCGCCCCCGACAATCCCATCTGCTTGAGCAGCGGCATCGCACAATGATGGCCAGCGCGCACCGCAATCCCTTGTTCGGTCAGCAAGTGGGCGAGGTCGGCGTTGTGCACGCCTTCCACCACGAAGCTGGCCAGGGCGACGTGCGGCGACCCCAGCAAGCGCACGCCATTGCGCGCTTGCAAGCCACGCAACAGGTAGTCGTGCAGGGCGGCTTCGTGAGCCGTCACCGCCTGCTGGTCCAGGGAACTCAGGTAATCCAGGGTTGCCCCCAGGCCGATCACGCTGGCGATCGGCGGAGTCCCGGCTTCGAAGCCGAGGGGCGCCGGGCGGAAACTGGCGCTTTGATAATCAGCCTGCTGCACCATCTCGCCCCCAAACTGCCAGTGGCGCAGGTGATGCAGGGCTTCGGTGCGGCCATACAGCACGCCGACGCCGTCCGGCCCATAGAGTTTATGGCTGGAAAACACGTAGAAGTCGCAGCCCAGGGCCTGCATATCATGGCGACCATGCACGATGCCCTGGGCGCCATCGACCACCGTCAGGGCGTCGTGGGCCTTGGCCAGTGCCAGCAATTGCGGCAACGGCTGCCAGGCGCCAAGTACGTTGGACAGTTGGCTCACCGCCAGCAGGCGGGTGCGCGGGCCGATCAGTTGGGCGGCGGCTTGCAGGTCGATCAAGCCGCCAGCGTCAAGCGGCAGTACCACCAGCGCCAGCTCGCGACGCTTGGCCAGTTGCTGCCACGGCAGCAGGTTGGCGTGGTGCTCCAGGGCGCTGATGACAATCTCGTCGCCCGGGTTGAATAGGTGCTCAAGGCCATAAGCCAGGAGGTTCAGCGCCGATGTCGCGCCGTGGGTGAAGATGATTTGCCCCTCGTCACCGACGTTCAGCCACTGTGCCACCTTGCTGCGACTGTCCTCGAAAGCCTGGGTCGCATGGGCGCCCGGCAAATGCTGGGCACGGTGCACATTGGCTGCGCCATTGGCGTAGTAATGGCTGATGGCGTCCAGCAGGGCTTGAGGTTTTTGCGTGGTGGCGGCGTTGTCCAGATAGGTCTGGTCTTGCCGTTGCAGGGTGGCGATGGCCGGAAAATCGGCGCGCCAGGGAGAGGGCACAAGCATGGTGATCAAGACTCGTATAAACGGCCCGCACCGGTCAGGCGCGGGCCGTTAGTGGCATCGAGTCGCTGCTTAGTTGTGAGCGTGCAGCGCTGCGTTCAGTTCGATGGCCGATTTGTGGGTTTTGCACTCCACGGCACCGGTCTCGGAGTTGCGGCGGAACAGCAGGTCCGGTTGGCCGGCCAGCTCGCGGGCCTTGACCACCTTGACCAGCTGGTTCTGCTCGTCCAGCAGCGCAACCTTGGTGCCGGCGGTCACGTACAGGCCCGACTCCACGGTGTTGCGGTCGCCCAACGGGATACCGATACCGGCGTTGGCGCCGATCAGGCAGCCTTCGCCGACCTTGATCACGATGTTGCCGCCACCCGACAGGGTGCCCATGGTGGAGCAACCGCCGCCCAGGTCCGAACCCTTGCCGACGAACACGCCAGCCGACACGCGGCCTTCGATCATGCCCGGGCCTTCGGTACCGGCGTTGAAGTTGACGAAACCTTCGTGCATCACGGTGGTGCCTTCGCCTACGTAGGCGCCCAGGCGGATGCGCGCGGCATCAGCGATACGCACGCCGCTCGGCACCACGTAGTCGGTCATCTTCGGGAACTTGTCCACCGAGAACACTTCCAGCAGGTCGCCACGCAGGCGCGCTTCCAGTTGACGCTCGGCCAGCTCATTGATGTCGATTGCGCCCTGGCTGGTCCAGGCCACGTTCGGCAACTGCGGGAACACACCGGCCAGGCTCAGGCCGTGAGGCTTGACCAGGCGATGGGACAGCAGGTGCAGCTTGAGGTAGGCCTCAGGCGTGGAGGTCAGTGCGGCGTCTTCGGCCAGCAGGGTGGCGACCAGCGGCGTGTGGCTTTCAGCCAGGCGGCTCAACAGGGCGGCTTGGGCAGCGTCGACGCCCTTGAGCGCGTCAGCCAGTTGCAGGGCCTGGGTGACGGTGAAAGTGATCGCCTGGTTGCCTTCGGTGTAACCGAGGATCGGCGCGATGGCCGCGATGATTTCAGCCGATGGATTGAGCAGCGGTTGTGCGTAAAACACTTCCAGCCAAGCACCTTGGCGGTTCTGAGTGCCGACGCCGAAGCCCAGGCTGAACAGGGAATTGGACATGCTGTTACCTCTACAAAAATGGAGTGGGCTGGCCTACTTGAGGGCCGCCGAATAGCTATCTGGCTTGAAGCCAATCAGGGTTTTGTCACCGAGATCAAGCACCGGGCGCTTGATCATCGAGGGTTGCGCGAGCATCAATTCAATGGCTTTCGCTTGGTCGAGATCGGCTTTGCGTTCGTCTTCGAGTTTGCGAAAGGTGGTGCCCGCACGGTTCAAAACCACCTGCCAACCGTGCTCATTGCACCATTGGGTCAAGTGTTCGCGGTCGATACCGGCCGTCTTGTAGTCATGAAACTCATACTGGATAGCGTGCTCATCGAGCCAGGTGCGCGCCTTTTTCATGGTGTCGCAGGCTTTGATGCCGAAAAGGTGCAACGTTTTGCTTGAAGCGGTCAAGGAATTGCCCCCCTTTGGGCTCACGCAGATTAAAGGTCACGGATTATGCCATGGCCAGCGGCTTTCGGCGCCGCTCGTCACACTTACGTTTTGCTCGTGTGCGACTTTTGTGCAAAGGCCATCGCGCAGCATAGGCGGCTAATATGGCACTTCAACGGCGAGTTGTTGCCTGATGTGTGTTGTTGCAAGTTGATTGTCTGGGAATCCCGCGTTATGCAAACCGCCTACACCGTACTTATCCTGCTGATGCTGGTCAGCGTTTCGCGCCTTGTCGGGCGTATCATCCCACTGCCGTTGCCACTGGTGCAGATCGCCGCCGGTGCGTTGCTGGCCTGGCCGACCCTGGGGCTGCATGTCGCCCTGGACCCTGAGTTGTTTCTTTTCCTGTTTCTGCCGCCGCTGCTGTTCTCTGATGGCTGGCGCATGCCCAAGCGTGAATTGTGGCGCCTGCGCGGGCCGATCCTGACGCTGGCGGTGGGGTTGGTGCTGTTTACGGTGGTGGGGGCCGGTTATTTCATTCACTGGTTGTTGCCGAGTATTCCCCTGCCGGTGGCCTTCGCCCTTGCGGCCGTGTTGTCGCCGACGGATGCCGTGGCGGTGTCAGCCATTTCCCAGAACCGCTTGCCGACGCCACTGATGCACATGCTCCAGGGCGAGGCGTTGATGAATGATGCCTCGGGCCTGGTGACCTTCAAGTTCGCCCTGGCGGCGGCGCTGACCGGCGTGTTCTCGCTGGCGGATGCGAGCCTCACCTTTGTGCTGGTGGCCGTGGGTGGCCTGGCGGTCGGTGTGGCGTTGAGCTGGCTGGTCGGCCGCCTGCGTGCCTGGATGATCGCCCGGGGCTGGGACGACCCGGCGACGCACGTGGTGTTCATGTTGTTGCTGCCATTCGCCGCCTACGTGCTGGCCGAGCGCCTTGGCGCCTCGGGCATCCTGTCGGCGGTGGCTGCGGGCATGATGCAAAGCTGGCTCGACCTGCTGCCGCGCCAGACCAGCACCCGGTTGCTCAATCGCAGTGTGTGGTCGCTGCTGGAATTTGCGTTCAACGGCTTGATCTTCCTGCTGCTGGGCCTGCAATTGCCGGACATCATCAAGGCGGTGGTCAGCCATGAGCCGACGCTGTGGCCGACCTTGTTGTATCGCTGCCTGGACGTGATCGCGATTTTCCTGGTGCTGGTGGTGTTGCGGTTTATCTGGGTGCAAAGCATCTGGCGCCTGTCGGGTTTATTGCGCCGGATTCGTGGGAAAAGTGAGCTGACGCTGGTGCCCACCGCGCGGTCCTGCTGGTTGCTGACCGTCGGTGGCGTACGCGGTGCCGTGACCCTGGCGGGTGTGATGTCGGTACCGTTACTGCTTGCGCCGGGGCAGGATTTTCCCGAGCGCGACCTGCTGATCTTCATCGCCGCCGGTGTGATCCTGCTGTCGTTGGTCGCGGCCTGCATCGCTTTGCCGCTGCTGTTACGCGGCATCGAGAAGAGCCCGGATGAGAAGCGCCACAATGAAGTGCGCGAGGCCTGGAAGAAGACCGCCGTGGCTGCTATCCATGCCCTGGAAGCCGAAGAACCCGCTGAAGCTGCACCCCAGGATGCCGCCCAGGCAGCCTTGGCCACCGAGCTCAAGGCGCGGTTGATGTCGGAGTATCGTCATCAACTGGAAGTGTTCAACGATTCGGCCGAAGCCCAGGCGCTGGCGTTGCAGATGGATCAACTGGAGCGCAAGTTGCGGCTCAAGGCCCTGCGGGCGCAGCGTCTGGAACTGTATAGCCTGAGCCGTCACCATCAGATTGGTGATGATGTGCTACGGGAGGTGTTGGCGGATCTGGATATGAGCGAGGCGAATCTGGGTCATATCAAATAACACTGCGGTGCTTACTTGTGGCGAGGGAGCTTGCTCCCGCTGGGCTGCGTAGCGGCCCCAAAAAAGCGGGAGCGCTGCGCACTCCAGCGGGAGCAAGCTCCCTCGCCACAGCAAGCTCCCTCGCCACATTCAGCGCAGTTATTTATTGCGGGTAATAAAGTCGCGAATCCGCGTCGCCGCTTCCACGCACTCCGCCAGCGGCGCGACCAGCGCCAGGCGCACACGCCCGGCGCCCGGGTTGACCCCGTCCACTTCCCGCGACAGGTACGAGCCCGGTACCACGGTCACGTGTTCTTCCACGAACAAGTCCCGGCAGAACGCCGCATCGTCGCCCTTCACATTCGGCCACAGGTAGAAGCCGCCGTCCGGGTTTTGCACGTCCAGCACCGGCTTCAGGATCGCCAGCACCGCATCGAACTTCTCCCGGTACAGGTCACGGTTGGCCTGCACGTGGGCTTCGTCCTGCCAGGCAGCAATGCTCGCCAGTTGGGTTTGCACCGGCATCGCGCAACCGTGGTAGGTGCGGTACAGCAGGAAGCCCTTGAGGATATCGGCGTCGCCGGCCACAAAGCCCGAACGCAGGCCCGGCAGGTTGGAGCGCTTGGACAGGCTGTGGAACACCACGCAACGCTTGAAGTCCTGGCGGCCCAGTTCCACGCAGGCGCTGAGCAGGCCTGGCGGCGGGGTTTGTTCGTCGAAGTACAGCTCGCTGTAGCACTCGTCGGCGGCGATCACGAAGTCGTATTCGTCGGCCAGGGCGATCAGCTTTTTCAGGGTGGCGACGGGAATCAGTGCACCGGTGGGGTTGCCTGGCGAGCACAGGAACAGGATCTGGCAGCGTTTCCAGATGTCCGGCGATACCGCGTCGAAATCCGGGTTGAAGCCGTTTTCATCCAGGCACGGCAGGTAATGCGGCTTGGCCCCGGCGAGGAACGCAGCCCCTTCGTAGATCTGGTAGAACGGGTTCGGGCTGACCACCAGCGCGTCGTCGCCGCGGTTGACCACGGTCTGGGTGAAGGCGAACAGCGCTTCACGGGTGCCGTTCACCGGCAGGATGTTGCGCGCCGGGTCAAGCCAGCCCTTGGGCACGCTGAAACGGCGTTCACACCAGGCGCCAATGGCTTCGCGCAGGGCGGGAATGCCCAGGGTGGTGGGGTACACCGCCATCTGGTCCAGGTTGTTGGCCAGCGCCTCGGCAACAAACTGCGGGGATTTGTGCTTCGGCTCACCGATGGACAGGGCGATGGGGCGTTTGTCCGGGTTCGGCGTGACGCTGCCCAGCAGGACGCGCAATTTCTCGAACGGGTAGGGCTGCAGCTGGTTCAGGGCGTTGTTCATCGATAAATCTCGTTCAATTCATTGGAAGCTGAAAATGGGCGGTCGGTCAGATGCTCAAGCGTGACATCTCGACGCCGGTCTCCTGATTGACGCTCAACTGCTGGACGATGGCTTCCTGCAAGCGTCGGCACAGTTCAGGGTCGGAAAGCGGCTGGTTGTCGGCATCGGTAATGAAGAACACGTCTTCCACCCGCTCGCCCAGGGTCGCAATCTTGGCGTTCTGCAACGACAGGTCGAACTCCAGGAATATCGTGCCGATCCGTGCCAGCAGGCCCGGGCGGTCCGGCGCGCTGAGTTCCAGCACCGTCACCGGGCGCTGGGCGTCGTTGTGGATGGTCACCTCGGGGGCAAAAGCAAAGTGCTTGAGCTGGCGCGGCACCCGACGCTGGATGATGGTCGGGTAGTCGTCAGGATTGCGCAGCGCGTCGGTCAGGCCTTTGCGGATCTTTTTCACCCGCTCCGGGTTGTCGCCGATGGACTCGCCTTCTGTGTCGAGCACGATGTAGGTGTCGAGGGTGAACTGGCTGCTGGAGGTGATGACCCGGGCGTCGTGAATGTTCAGGTTGAGCTGGTCCATCGCCGCCACGGTCACGGCGAAGAAGTCGTGCTGGTCGGGCGCGTAGATGAAGATCTGGGTGCCACCCTCGAACTCGCGCTGGGTGGTTTCCTTGATCAGCACCAGCGGGCCGCCATCGGCCGGCTGCTGCAGGATCGCGTCGCTGTGCCAGGCCACGTCGCCGGCGGTGTGGCGCAGGAAGTAGTCGTCTCCCAGTTGCGACCAGAGTTGCTCGACGTCGTCCGGGTCATTGCCGCCACGCACCAGAATATCCAGGGCCGCGCTTTGGGTGCGGCGGATCTGTTCTTCGCGGTCCACCGGGTTCTCGAGGCCGCGACGCAGCGCGCGCTTGGTCTCGGTGTAGAGCTGGCGCAACAGGCTGGCGCGCCAGGAGTTCCACAGCGTCGGGTTGGTGGCGTTGATGTCGGACACGGTGAGCACGTACAGGTAGTCGAGGCGGGTTTCATCGCCGACGGCCTGGGCAAAATCGTGGATCACCTGCGGGTCGGACAAGTCCTTGCGCTGGGCGGTGGTGGACATCACCAGGTGGTTCTGCACCAGCCACACGATCAGGCGGCTGTCCCACAGCGGCAACTGGTGACGCTGGCAGAACGCTTCGGCGTCCACTGCGCCAATTTCCGAGTGATCACCATGCCGGCCCTTGCCGATGTCGTGGTACAGGCCGGCGAGGTAGATCAATTCCGGCTTGGGCAGACGCGCCATGAGCTTGCTGGCCAGCGGGAATTTCTCTGACACCTGGGTGTACTGCAACTTACGCAGGTGCTTGATCAGGTTCAGGGTGTGGGCGTCCACCGTGTAGATGTGGAACAGGTCGTGCTGCATCTGCCCGACGATAAAACCGAACTCCGGCAGGTAGCGCCCCAGGATCCCGTAGCGGTTCATGCGCCGCAGGTTGCGGTGGATGCCGATCTTGCACTTGAACAGCTCGATAAACAGGCTGGTATTGCGGATGTCGTGGCGGAAATCGTCGTCGATCAGGTGACGGTTTTCCCGCAGCAGGCGAATGGTGTCGGCGCGTACGCCCTTGATTTCCGGCTGCTGGGCCATCAACACGAAGATTTCCAGCATGGCGAACGGCGTGCGTTTGAACACGTTGTCGTTGCGTGCCTCGATATAGCCATCGTGGAGCTGGAAGCGCGCGTTGATCGGCTGCGGCGGTGCTTCGTCTTCCGGGGCCAGGATCACTTCTTCGAAGTGCTGGATGATCAGGTCGCTGAGCTGGGCAATGCTCATCACCACGCGGTAGTACTGCTGCATGAAACTTTCGATGCTGGTCTTCGCGTCTTCGCCTTCAAACCCCAACAGGGTGGCGATGGAGCGCTGGTGGTCGAACAGCAGGCGGTCTTCGGAGCGCCCGGCCAGCATGTGCAGCGCGTAGCGCACTTTCCAGAGGAATTCCTGGGAGGAGGCCAGCAGGGCGTTTTCGCTCTCCACCAGGAAGCCTTCCCCGGCCAGGGCGCGCAGGTTCAGGGTGCCGTACTGGCGACGGGCGACCCACAAAATCGTCTGGATATCCCGCAGCCCGCCCGGGGAGCCTTTGACGTTGGGTTCCAGGTTGTATTCGGTGTCGTTGTACTTGTGGTGCCGGGCTTTCTGCTCGGCACGCTTGGCCAGGAAGAAGTCCTTGCTTGGCCACATGTGCGCGGTGCTTGTGACTTCCAGCATGCGCTGGCGCAGGCGCTCGGGGCCGGCGATGGTGCGGCTTTCCATCAGGTTGGTGATCACCGTCAGGTCGGCGCGGGCTTCCTGGGCGCACTCGTCCACCGAGCGCACGCTTTGGCCGACTTCCAGGCCAATGTCCCACAACAGCGTCAGAAAACGCTCGATGGAGTCGCGAAAGATCTCGTGATCGGCGCTGTCCAGCAAGATCAGCAGGTCGATGTCGGAGTAGGGGTGCAGTTCGCCACGACCGTAGCCGCCGACCGCCACCAGGGCGATATCGGCGTCTTCACTCCAGCTGAACTGTTCCCAGGCCTTTTGCAGGATGTTGTCGACGAACCAGGCGCGGTCCTCGATCAGCCGGCGGATATCGCGGCCGGTACGAAAGCGCCCGTCGAGCACCTCGCGGGCCTGACGAATGGCCTTCTTGAAGGCTGCGATGGGGCTGGCCTTCAGTGCCAGTTCCGCCTGGAACTGGCCACGGTCGAAGAGTTCGGGATCCACCTGGGGCATCGATCGGTTTTCCTTTCTATCTATGGGTCACAGCGTCGCTATTAGAAAACCGGTGCAAACATTACGCCGAAACGCGGGGAATCGTGTCGTCGGCACGCAGGGTGAAGATCTCGTAGCCGGTGTCGGTCACCAGCAGGGTGTGTTCCCACTGCGCCGAGAGCTTGCGGTCCTTGGTGATGGCGGTCCAGCCGTCGCCCAGCACCTTGGTGTCGGCCTTGCCCTGGTTGATCATCGGCTCGATGGTGAAGGTCATGCCTGCCTTGAGCTCCATGCCGGTGCCGGCGCGGCCGTAGTGCAGGATCTGTGGCTCTTCGTGGAACACCTTGCCGATGCCGTGGCCGCAGAACTCGCGCACCACCGAGAAGCCGTTCTTTTCAGCGTGCTTCTGGATGATTTCACCGATGTCGCCCAGGCGGCAGCCAGGCTTGACGATCTCGATGGCCTTGTACATGCATTCCTGGGTGACTTGCGACAGGCGCTCGGCCCAGACCGGCACGGTGCCGACGTGGAACATGCGGCTGGTGTCGCCGTGGTAGCCGTCCTTGATGACGGTGACGTCGATGTTCAGGGTGTCGCCGTCCTTCAGCGGCTTGTCGCCGGGAATCCCGTGGCACACCACGTGGTTGATCGAGGTGCAGATCGACTTGGGGAAACCCTTGTAGTTCAGCGGCGCAGGGATGGCCTTTTGCACGTCGACGATATAGTCGTGGCAAATGCGGTCCAGCGCTTCGGTGGTGACGCCGGGCTTGACGTGTTCGGCAATCATTTCCAGGACGTCGGCAGCCAGTTTGCCGGCAACACGCATGCCAGCGATATCTTCGGCGGTTTTGAGGGTTACGGTCATACAGGCTCTCTCTAGCGCGACGCGCTGAAATCAATACGGTTTACGGGTGTGCGACAAAAGGTTGCAGAATTCGCACAAGCCCAAAAAACGCGATTCTAGCAGACGCAAGGGTGAAACCATGAGCGTCTGGCGATCGCTTCTGTCTATAAGGATGGGGGCATTCTGGCTCTATTCAAAGGCTTAGGCAAAAGCGACTGACGGCAAATGTGATTGCGGGTTTCGTTTTTGCAAGCTCTGTGGTATAAAATGCGCCGCTTTCCGGGGATACCCCGCAAAGCTTAAATCCACACACGTGTCGACACGATGACCTGGGTGCCGGAGGCGAATGCCGCTGGTTGGTCATTGGGATACGTGGAGGCCAAACCCGACTTATTAAGGAACTATCATGTCCCAAGTCAACATGCGCGATATGCTGAAGGCCGGTGTGCACTTCGGTCACCAGACCCGTTACTGGAACCCGAAAATGGGTAAATACATTTTCGGCGCGCGTAACAAGATCCACATCATCAACCTTGAAAAAACCCTGCCAATGTTCAACGAAGCTCTGACTTTCGTAGAGCGCCTGGCCCAGGGCAAAAACAAGATTCTGTTCGTCGGCACCAAGCGTTCCGCTGGCAAGATCGTTGCTGAAGAAGCAGCACGTTGCGGTTCGCCGTACGTCGATCACCGCTGGTTGGGCGGCATGCTGACCAACTTCAAAACCATCCGTGCTTCCATCAAGCGTCTGCGTGACCTTGAAGTGCAAGCCGAAGACGGTACTTTCGCCAAGCTGACCAAGAAAGAGGCGCTGATGCGCACTCGCGACCTGGAAAAGCTCGATCGTTCCCTGGGTGGTATCAAGGACATGGGCGGTCTGCCTGACGCACTGTTCGTTATCGACGTTGATCACGAGCGCATCGCGATCACCGAAGCCAACAAGCTGGGCATCCCGGTTATCGGCGTAGTCGATACCAACAGCAGCCCGGAAGGCGTTGACTACATCATCCCAGGCAACGATGACGCAATCCGCGCTATCCAGCTGTACATGGGTTCGATGGCTGACGCTGTAATCCGTGGTCGCAACCACGTTGCTGGCGGTACCGAGCAGTTCGTTGAAGAAGCTCCGGTAGCTGCAGCTGAGTAACTGACGCCTTGGCGTTGACTCAGTAAGCAAAAAGGGGGCTTGGCCCCCTTTTTGCCACCTCGAAAACCATTTGTCGGCAGCGCAGCTACAACATTTGTAACGTGCAGCGGCCTACAAGGGTGGTTCGGGAAGAATTGATCGCCCGTTCAATCGGGTGGAATGGTTGAAAACCTATCCAAGAGGATTTTGAAAATGGCAGAGATTACTGCAGCGTTGGTTAAAGAACTGCGTGAGCGTACCGGCGAAGGCATGATGGATTGCAAAAAGGCCTTGACCAAGGCCGGCGGCGACATCGAAAAAGCCATTGATGACATGCGTGCTTCGGGCGCCATCAAGGCTGCCAAGAAAGCAGGCAATGTCGCTGCTGAAGGCGCCATCGCAATCAAGGAAGACGGCAAATCGGCCGTTATCCTGGAAGTTAACTCGCAGACCGACTTCCTGGCCCTGCAAGACGACTTCAAGAACTTCGTCGCTGCCAGCGTTGAAAAAGCATTCGCTGACAAGCTGACCGACGCCGCTCCGCTGATCGAAGCTCAAGAAGCTGATCGTCTGGTTCTGGTGGGTAAAGTAGGCGAGAACGTTAACATTCGTCGCCTGACCCGCGTTGAAGGTGACGTTGTGGGTGCTTACCTGCACGGCAACAAGATCGGTGTTGTGGTTGCCCTGAAAGGCGGCAACGTTGAACTGGCCAAAGACATCGCTATGCACGTAGCGGCCAGCAACCCTGAATTCCTGCTGCCATCGGAAGTTTCTGCTGAAGCCATCGAACGCGAGAAAGCCGTGTTCCTGCAGCTGAACGAAGAGAAAATCAAAGGCAAGCCTGAAAACATCGTTGAAAACATGGTCAAGGGCCGTATCAGCAAGTTCCTGGCTGAGGCTTCCCTGGTTGAGCAGGCGTTCGTCAAGAACCCTGAAATCAAGGTTGGCGAACTGGCCAAGAAAGCCGGTGCTGAAATCGTTTCCTTCACCTACTACAAAGTAGGCGACGGCATCGAGAAGCCGGTCGACAACTTCGCTGAAGAAGTTGCTGCCCAGCTGGCTGCCACCAAGAAGTAAGACAGTTTTTAACTGTCGCCCAAAAGAGGCTGCCCGCTTACGCGCGCAGCCTCTTTTCAAATGGGGTGATCGATTTTTATTGGTTTCCCTTTGGAACTGGCTTACAAAGCCGTGTTCCGATGGCGCTGTGACAGCGTCAAGCTAGAGTGAACGCAGGCCGTAAACGGCTTGCCAAGAATTTTCAAAAAATACGCCGCAGGAGAGATTCGCAATGGCTCAGCAGGGCAGTGGTCATCAGGCTCGCTATAAACGCATTCTACTCAAGCTTAGCGGCGAGGCCCTGATGGGCTCGGAAGAGTTTGGGATCGATCCCAAAGTACTCGATCGCATGGCGCTGGAAGTCGGCCAGTTGGTCGGTATCGGTGTCCAGGTCGGTCTGGTGATCGGCGGCGGCAACCTGTTCCGTGGCGCGGCACTCAGCGCTGCCGGCATGGATCGGGTGACAGGCGACCACATGGGCATGCTGGCCACTGTGATGAACGCCCTGGCCATGCGTGATGCGCTGGAGCGCGCCAATATCACCGCGATCGTGATGTCGGCTATTTCCATGGTTGGCGTAACGGATCACTATGATCGTCGCAAGGCCATGCGTCACCTGGATGCCAAGGAAGTCGTGATTTTTGCGGCCGGTACCGGCAACCCATTCTTTACCACCGATTCGGCAGCTTGCCTGCGTGGTATCGAGATCAACGCGGACGTGGTACTCAAGGCCACCAAGGTTGACGGTGTCTACACCGCAGACCCATTCAAAGACCCGCATGCCGAGAAGTTCGATCATCTGACTTATGATGAAGTACTGGATCGCAAGCTGGGCGTGATGGACCTGACGGCAATTTGCTTGTGCCGCGACCACAAGATGCCGCTGCGCGTATTTAACATGAACAAGCCCGGCGCCCTGCTGAACATCGTACACGGCGGCGCGGAAGGGACTCTGATCGAGGAAATCGAACAATGATCAACGAAATCAAAAAAGACGCTCAAGAGCGCATGCAAAAATCCCTGGAATCCCTGAACCATGCGTTTGGCCAGATTCGTACCGGCAAGGCCCACCCAAGCATCCTGGGCAGCGTGATGGTGCCTTACTACGGCGCTGATACCTCGATCACCCAAGTGGCCAACATCACTGTAAAAGATTCGCGCACCCTGCAAGTCGTTGCTTTCGAGCGCAACATGCTCGGCGCCGTCGACAAGGCCATCCAGAGCGCCGGTTTGAACCTCAATCCGACCAACCTGGGCGAATTGCTGCTGATCTCCATGCCTGCCCTGACCGAAGAAACCCGCAAGGGCTTCACCAAGCAGGCGCGCAGTGCAGCGGAAGACGCACGTGTTGCCGTGCGCAACATCCGTCGTGATGCCTTGGGTGACCTGAAGAAGCTGGTCAAGGACAAGGAAATCAGCGAAGACGAAGAGCGCCGTGCCGTTGCTGATATCGACAAGCTGACTAAAGATGCCGAGGCCCAGATCACCAAGGCCACGGAAGATAAAGAAAAGGACCTGATGGCCGTATAAGGGGTCAGGACGCCTTCATGGAAAAGACCAAGCAGACTGTGCCCTCCGTGGTGCCGCGCCATGTCGCGATCATCATGGACGGGAATAATCGCTGGGCGAAGAAGCGCTTTATGCCGGGCGTTGCCGGGCATAAGGCGGGTGTCGACGCTGTACGAGCCGTGATCGAGGTGTGCGCCGAGGCCAAGGTCGAAGTATTGACCCTGTTCGCGTTCTCCAGTGAAAACTGGCAGCGCCCGGCCGAGGAGGTCAGTGCCTTGATGGACCTGTTCTTCAAGGCCCTGCGCCGCGAGGCCAAGCGCCTGAACGAGAACAACATCAGCCTGCGTATCATCGGTGACCGTTCGCGGTTTCATCCGGAGCTGCAGGCGGCCATGCGCGAAGCCGAGGCGATCACTGCCGGCAGCAACCGTTTTGTGCTGCAGATCGCAGCCAACTACGGCGGCCAGTGGGATATTGCCCAGGCCGCGCAGCGTCTGGCGCGGGAAGTGCAGGCCGGCCATCTGCGTCCGGAAGACATTACCCCCGAACTCTTGCAAACCTGCCTGGTGACCGGCGACCTGCCGTTGCCGGACCTGTGCATTCGTACCGGTGGCGACCATCGCATCAGCAACTTCCTGTTGTGGCAGTTGGCCTATACCGAACTGTACTTCTCCGACCTGTTCTGGCCGGACTTCAAACACGATGCCATGCGCAATGCGCTGGCCGATTTCGCTTCCCGTCAGCGTCGCTTCGGTAAAACGAGCGAGCAGATCGAAGCTGGAGCCCGGGTTTAATGCTTAAACAACGAATCATCACGGCGCTGATCCTGCTGCCTATTGCCCTGTGCGGGTTTTTCCTGCTTGAAGGTGCGAACTTCGCGCGGTTCATCGGCCTGGTTGTGACCCTGGGTGCCTGGGAATGGGCGCGCCTGGCGGGTTTCGCCGCGCAGTTGCCTCGTGTGGTGTATGCCGCTGTCGTGGCGTTGTTGATGTTCCTGATGTACATCCTGCCGGACGTGGCGCCCTGGGTGCTGGGGGCGGCGGTGTTGTGGTGGGCGTTGGCGACCTATCTGGTGCTGACCTATCCGGGCACCAGCAGTCATTGGTCCAGTGTCGCCTGCAAGCTGGTGATTGGCCTTTTGATTCTGTTGCCTGCCTGGCAAGGCCTGGTCTACATCAAGCACATGCAACTGGGTAACTGGCTGATCATGGCGGTGATGGTCCTGGTGTGGGGTGCCGATATCGGCGCCTATTTCTCCGGGCGTGCCTTCGGCAAGCGCAAGCTGGCGCCGGCGGTCAGTCCGGGCAAAAGCTGGGAAGGCGTATATGGCGGCCTGGCGTTGACCCTGGTGATTACCGTGGTGGTCGGTGTGGTGCGTGGCTGGACCGTCAAGGAAATGCTCCTGGGCCTGGTGGGCGCAGCCGTGGTGGTGTTCATCTCGGTGGTCGGTGACCTGACCGAAAGCATGTTCAAGCGCCAGGCCGGGATCAAGGACAGCAGTAACCTGCTGCCGGGTCACGGTGGCGTGCTGGACCGTATCGACAGCCTGACTGCCGCGATCCCGATCTTTGCCGTACTGCTGTGGATGGCTGCCTCGTGAGCCGCCTGCAACAGGTAACCGTGCTGGGCGCTACCGGCTCGGTGGGGCTAAGCACCCTGGATGTGATTGCCCGTCATCCCGAGCGTTATCAAGTATTCGCCTTGACCGGTTTCAGTCGCCTGAGTGAACTGCTGGCACTGTGTGTGCGGCACGCGCCGCAATACGCAGTAGTGCCCGAAGCGGCAGTTGCACGTGGTTTGCAGGATGACTTGCGCGCTGCGGGCATGGCGACTCAGGTATTGGTGGGGGAGGAGGGGTTGTGCCAGGTTTCGGCAGACCCTGAGGTCGACACCGTGGTTGCGGCGATTGTCGGCGCTGCCGGCTTGCGCCCGACCCTGGCGGCCGTTGATGCGGGCAAGAAGATTCTGCTGGCCAACAAAGAAGCCCTGGTGATGTCCGGGGCACTCTTCATGCAGGCGGTGCGCAAGAGCGGCGCCGTGCTGTTGCCGCTCGACAGCGAGCACAACGCGATTTTCCAATGCATGCCTGGTGATTTCGCCCGCGGGTTGAGCCAGGTCGGCGTGCGCCGGATTCTGCTGACAGCCTCCGGTGGTCCGTTCCGGCAGACGCCGCTGGCCGATCTGGAGCATGTTTCTCCCGATCAGGCGTGCGCTCACCCGAACTGGTCCATGGGGCGCAAGATCTCGGTGGATTCAGCGAGCATGATGAACAAGGGCCTGGAGCTGATTGAGGCCTGCTGGTTGTTCGATGCCCGGCCGGACCAGGTCGAGGTGGTGATCCACCCGCAAAGTGTGATTCATTCCCTGGTGGACTATGTGGATGGCTCGGTATTGGCCCAACTGGGCAATCCGGACATGCGTACGCCGATCGCCAATGCCCTGGCATGGCCTGAGCGGATTGACTCGGGTGTTGCGCCGCTGGATCTGTTTGCCATTGCCCGTCTGGACTTCGAAGCGCCCGACGAGCAACGCTTCCCTTGCCTGCGTCTTGCGCGGCAAGCTGCGGAGGCGGGTAACAGTGCCCCGGCGATGCTGAATGCGGCCAATGAAGTGGCTGTGGCGGCGTTTCTGGACCGGCGCATCCGCTTTCCGCAGATCGCGGGTATCATCGAGGACGTTTTGAGCCTTGAGCCCGTCGTCCCGGTGAATGATCTGGGCGCGGTGTTCGAAGCGGATGCAAAGGCCCGGGCCTTGACCGAGCAGTGGTTGAGCCGCAATACGCGTTAGCCTCTGGGTGTGTTCAAGCCTTCAGGCACTGGATTGAAATGCGGAGAAATTAGATGAGTGCGCTCTACATGATTGTCGGCACCCTGGTTGCTCTGGGTGTGCTGGTTACCTTCCACGAGTTCGGCCATTTCTGGGTCGCGCGTCGTTGCGGCGTCAAGGTACTGCGCTTTTCCGTAGGCTTCGGCATGCCGTTGCTGCGCTGGCACGACCGTCGTGGCACCGAGTTCGTAATTGCGGCCATTCCATTGGGCGGCTACGTCAAGATGCTCGACGAGCGCGAAGGCGAAGTGCCGGCTGATCAGTTGGATCAATCCTTCAACCGCAAGACCGTTCGTCAGCGCATCGCCATCGTCGCGGCAGGCCCGATCGCGAATTTCCTGTTGGCGATGGTGTTCTTCTGGGCCCTGGCCATGTTGGGTAGCCAGCAGGTGCGTCCGGTGATCGGTGCCGTCGAGGCCGACAGCATGGCGGCGAAGGCCGGCCTGACTGCCGGGCAAGAAATTGTTGCAGTTGATGGCGAACCAACCACCGGCTGGGGTGCCGTCAATTTGCAGTTGGTGCGTCGCCTGGGTGAAAGCGGCATCGTGAAACTGGTGGTGCGCGATCAGGATTCCACCACCGAAACCTCGCGCGAGCTGGCCCTGGACCACTGGCTGAAAGGCTCCGATGAGCCTGACCCGATCAAATCCCTGGGCATTCGCCCATGGCGTCCGGCCTTGCCGCCGGTGCTGGCGGAGCTGGATCCGAAGGGGCCGGCCCAGGCCGCGGGTCTGAAAACCGGTGATCGCCTGCTGGCCCTCGATGGCCAGGCGCTGGGTGACTGGCAGCAGGTGGTCGACCTGGTGCGTGTACGCCCTGATACCAAAATTGTGCTGAAAGTTGAGCGCGATGGTGCTCAAATCGACGTCCCTGTGACCCTGGCGGTTCGTGGGGAAGCCAAGGCAGCCGGGGGTTACCTGGGGGCCGGCGTCAAAGGTGTCGATTGGCCACCTTCGATGGTTCGAGAGGTCAGCTTCGGGCCGTTGGCGGCGATTGGCGAGGGTGCGAGACGCACCTGGACCATGAGTGTGCTGACCCTCGATTCCCTCAAGAAAATGTTGTTCGGCGAGCTCTCGGTAAAAAACTTGAGTGGACCGATAACCATTGCTAAAGTGGCGGGCGCTTCTGCGCAGTCGGGCGTTGTAGATTTCCTGAATTTCCTGGCTTATCTGAGTATTAGCCTTGGGGTTCTGAATTTGTTGCCCATTCCAGTATTGGATGGGGGGCATCTGTTGTTTTATCTGGTCGAGTGGGCGCGTGGTCGCCCCTTGTCGGATCGGGTGCAGGGTTGGGGGATACAGATCGGTATCAGTTTGGTGGTCGGGGTGATGTTATTAGCCCTGGTCAACGATCTGGGACGACTGTAACGCTTCGCTGAATTGCGAATCTGCCGCATTTTGCGGCAGTTTGTTTATTGCCAGTTGGAATAAGAAAGGACTTCATGAAACGTCTGCTGCTAACTGCGGTTCTCACCGTATTGATGATCGCCGAAGTTCACGCCGAGTCCTTCACCATCTCCGATATTCGCGTCAACGGCCTCCAGCGGGTTTCCGCGGGTAGCGTCTTTGGTGCCTTGCCGTTGAACGTCGGGGAACAGGCTGATGACCGTCGCCTGGTGGAATCCACTCGTGCGCTGTTCAAAACCGGGTTCTTTCAAGATATCCAACTGGGTCGCGAAGGTAACGTCCTCGTCATCACTGTCGTCGAGCGACCTTCTGTCGCCAGTATCGAGATCGAAGGCAACAAGGCGATCTCCACTGAGGACTTGATGAAAGGCCTCAAGCAATCCGGCCTTGCCGAAGGCGAGATCTTCCAGCGTGCCACCCTCGAAGGCGTGCGTAACGAACTGCAACGCCAGTACGTTGCCCAGGGTCGTTACTCGGCTACCGTCGAGACCGAAGTGGTGCCGCAACCGCGTAACCGCGTCGGCCTGAAGGTCAACATCAACGAAGGCACCGTGGCGGCCATCCAGCACATCAACGTGGTGGGTAACACCAAGTTTGCTGATGACGACCTGATCGACCTGTTCGAACTCAAGACCACCAACTGGCTGTCGTTCTTCAAGAACGATGACAAGTATGCCCGTGAAAAACTCTCCGGTGACCTGGAGCGCCTGCGTTCCTACTACCTGGACCGCGGCTATATCAACATGGATATCGCTTCGACCCAGGTGTCCATCACCCCGGACAAGAAGCACGTCTATATCACTGTCAACGTCAACGAAGGCGAGAAGTACAAGGTTCGTGACGTCAAGCTCAGCGGCGACTTGAAAGTGCCTGAAGACCAGGTCAAGTCCCTGTTGCTGGTGCAGAAGGACCAGGTGTTCTCGCGCAAGCTGATGACCACCACCTCCGAGCTGATCACCCGTCGCCTGGGTAACGAAGGCTATACCTTCGCCAA
The DNA here is from genome assembly GCF_013385695.1 of Pseudomonas sp. D8002. Classification (NCBI taxonomy): domain Bacteria; kingdom Pseudomonadati; phylum Pseudomonadota; class Gammaproteobacteria; order Pseudomonadales; family Pseudomonadaceae; genus Pseudomonas; species Pseudomonas sp. D8002. Next base: position 34,094 of record NZ_JACAPM010000018.1, on the reverse strand, counting down.
CGTCAACGGCGTACCGACCCCGCACGACGAAGACCACACCGTGGACATCACCTTCGTTGTAGACCCGGGCAAGCGTGCCTACGTGAACCGCATCAACTTCCGTGGCAACACCAAGTCTGCCGACGAAGTGCTGCGCCGCGAAATGCGTCAGATGGAAGGTGGCTGGGCGTCGACTTACCTGATCGACCAGTCCAAGGTTCGCCTTGAGCGCCTGGGCTTCTTTAAGGAAGTCAACGTTGAAACCCCGGCTGTACCGGGTGTGGATGACCAGGTTGACGTGAACTACGCCGTAGAAGAGCAAGCCTCCGGTTCGATTACCGCCAGTGTCGGTTTCGCCCAGAGTGCCGGCCTGATCCTCGGTGGTTCGATCACCCAGAACAACTTCCTCGGTACCGGTAACAAGGTTTCCATCGGCCTGACCCGAAGCGAATACCAGAGCCGCTATAACTTCGGTTATGTCGACCCCTACTGGACTGCTGACGGCGTGAGCCTGGGCTACAACGCCTTCTATCGCACAACCGACTACAAAGACCTCGACGTTGACGTTGCAAGCTATGCAATCGACAGCTTCGGTGTTGGTGCCAACATTGGTTACCCGATCAGTGAGACCTCGCGTTTGACCTTCGGCCTGACCGCGCAGCAGGACAAGATCAAGACCGGTGTGTACACCGTGGATGAGATCTTCAACTTCGTGCGTAAAGAAGGCGACCAGTTCCTGAACTTCAAGGCTTCGGCCGGTTGGTCGGAATCGACCCTGAACAAAGGTGTACTGGCGACCCGCGGCCATTCCCAGAGCCTGACTCTGGAAGCCACCACGCCGGGCAGCGACCTGTCGTTCTTCAAACTCGACTACCGTGGCCAGTTGTTCCAGCCTTTGAGCGAAAACTACACCATGCGCCTGCACACCGAGCTGGGTTATGGCGACGGTTACGGTTCGACCAGCGGCTTGCCGTTCTATGAGAACTACTATGCGGGTGGTTTCAACTCGGTACGTGGTTTCAAAGACAGCACCTTGGGTCCTCGTGGTACCCCAAGCCGTGGCGTGGGTGTGACCGGTAACCAGGGGACTGTGGCTGACTCGGACAACGACCCGCTGCCATTCGGTGGTAACGTGCTGATCCAGGGTGGTGCTGAGATTCTGTTCCCGCTGCCATTCGTTAAAGATCAACGTTCCCTGCGTACTTCGGTCTTCTGGGATGTGGGTAACGTGTTCGACTCCAAGTGCGAACAGGTCACCAACCCGAATGGCTCGAAGTCCAACACGCAGTGCAACGACGTGAGCTTCAGCAACCTGGCAAGCTCTGTCGGTGTCGGTGTGACCTGGGTTACCGCGCTTGGCCCATTGAGCTTTGCTCTGGCCATGCCGGTCAAGAAACCGGATAACGCTGAAACCCAGATTTTCCAATTCTCCCTCGGCCAGACGTTCTAAGCGTCTGACCCAAGATAACGACAACGGATTCTGTAGGAGTGCATCGTGCGTAAGTTGACTCAATTGGTTCTCCTGGCGACTGTCCTGGTAGCGACCCCGGCCTTTGCCGAAATGAAAATTGCCGTTCTGAACTATCAGATGGCGCTGCTGGAATCCGATGCGGCCAAGAAGTATGCCGTAGATGCCGAGAAGAAATTCGGTCCTCAACTGACCAAGCTCAAGACGCTGGAAAGCAGCGCCAAGGGCATCCAGGATCGTCTGGTAGCCGGTGGCGACAAGATGCAGCAAGGCGAGCGCGAGCGTCTGGAGCTTGAATTCAAGCAAAAGGCCCGTGACTACCAGTTCCAGTCCAAGGAGCTGAACGAAGCCAAGGCTGTTGCCGACCGCGAAATGCTCAAGCAGCTGAAGCCGAAACTCGACAGCGCTGTGGAAGAAGTCATCAAGAAAGGTGCCTTTGACCTGGTATTCGAACGCGGTGCAGTCATCGACGTTAAACCTCAGTACGACATCACCCGTCAGGTGATCGAGCGCATGAATCAGCTGAAGTAAGCCATGACTGCGACTATCAAGCTCGGCCAATTGGCCGAGTTCCTGGGAGCCACCTTGCGTGGCTCCGCGGAGAAGGAAATCACTGGGCTAGCCACCTTGCAGGAGGCTGGCCCAGCTCAGTTGAGCTTCCTGGCAAACCCCCAATACCGTAAATACCTGGGCGAAAGCCGCGCCGCAGCCGTGCTGCTGAAGGCCGCTGACGCCGAAGGTTTTGCCGGGGACGCGCTGGTTGTTGCCGATCCGTACCTGGCGTATGCCCGGGTGTCGCACCTGTTCGATCCGAAACCCAAGGCCCCCGCCGGTATCCATCCGACGGCGGTGATCGCCGATGACGCTCAGGTTGACCCTGCCGCGAGCATCGGTGCTTTTGTGGTGATTGAAAGCGGTGCACGCATCGGGGCGGGTGTAACGCTGGGTGCCCAGTGTTTTATCGGCGCGCGCAGCGAGATTGGTGCCGGTGGCTGGCTGGCTCCGCGTGTGACCCTGTACCACGACGTGCGTATCGGTGAGCGTGTGGTGATTCAGTCCGGTGCCGTGATTGGCGGCGAGGGCTTCGGCTTCGCCAACTCGAAGGGGGTCTGGCACAAGATTGCCCAAGTGGGCGGCGTGTTGATTGGCGATGACGTTGAAATTGGCGTCAACACTGCCGTTGACCGCGGGGCCCTGGCCGATACCGTCATTGGTAACGGCGTGAAACTGGATAACCAGATTCAGATCGCCCACAACGTGCAGATTGGCGATCACACCGCCATGGCCGCCTGCGTGGGGATCTCCGGCAGCACCAGGATCGGCAAGCATTGCATGCTCGCCGGGGGTGTTGGCCTGGTGGGCCATATCGAAGTGTGCGACAACGTATTCATCACCGGCATGACCATGGTGACCCATTCGATTACCGAGCCTGGGTCCTATTCATCCGGTACGGCCATGCAGCCTGCGGCCGAATGGCGCAAGAGCGCGGCGCGTCTGAGGCAGCTCGACGATATCGCTCGGCGCCTGAAACATCTGGAAAAGCGTGTTGGGGACGTGACCCCTGACGGTAATGCTTCATCAGATGGCTGATACCATTTCCATATCAAGTGTGCACAGCCGCTAGACTGCCTCCTTGATTTGCTAGAGGGGCGTGCCTTAGTCCGCACGCTCCCAATCTTTATTACAGGCTTCCCCCCGAAATGATGGACATCAACGAGATTCGCGAATACCTGCCTCACCGTTACCCGTTCCTGCTGGTGGACCGGGTCACGGACCTCAATGTTGAGGAAAAGCGCATTCGTGCCTACAAGAATGTCAGCATCAACGAACCGTTCTTCAACGGTCACTTCCCTGCGCATCCCATCATGCCAGGCGTATTGATCATCGAAGCGATGGCCCAGGCTGCCGGTATCCTTGGTTTCAAAATGCTCGACCTGAAGCCTGCCGATGGCACGCTCTACTATTTCGTGGGCTCTGACAAACTGCGCTTCCGCAACCCGGTAACTCCGGGTGACCAGTTGATCCTTGAAGCCAAGTTCATCAGCTGCAAGCGCCAGATCTGGAAGTTCGAATGCCAGGCCTCGGTCGACGGCAAGCCGGTGTGCTCGGCTGAAATCATCTGTGCGGAACGCAAACTATGAGTTTGATTGACCCTCGCGCAATCATCGATCCGACGGCCGTACTGGCCGCCGACGTTGAGGTCGGCCCTTGGTCGATCGTCGGCGCAGGTGTGGAAATCGGCGAGGGGACAGTCATCGGGCCGCATGTGATCCTCAAAGGCCCGACGAGGATTGGCAAACACAATCGTATCTATCAGTTCTCATCGATAGGCGAAGACACCCCGGACATGAAGTACAAGGGTGAAGAAACACGTCTGGTAATCGGTGATCACAACATCATCCGTGAAGGCGTGACCATTCACCGCGGTACTGTCCAGGACCGTGCCGAGACCACCCTGGGTGACCACAACCTGGTGATGGCTTATGCGCATATCGGTCATGACAGCGTAATCGGCAACCATTGCATCCTGGTCAACAACACTGCGTTGGCCGGCCATGTGCACGTTGACGATTGGGCGATCCTGTCCGGCTTTACCCTGGTGCATCAGTACTGCCATATCGGCGCCCACAGCTTTTCCGGCATGGGTACCGCCATCGGCAAGGACGTTCCGGCGTTCGTCACCGTGTTCGGCAACCCGGCCGAGGCCCGCAGCATGAACTTCGAAGGCATGCGCCGTCGGGGCTTCAGCGAAGACGCGATCCACGCCCTGCGCCGCGCCTACAAGGTGGTTTACCGCCAGGGGCTGACGGTCGACCAGGCCTTGATCGAACTGACGGAGCCAGCCGCATTGTTTCCGGAAGTCGCGATATTCCGTGACTCTATCCAGTCGTCGACTCGCGGCATCACCCGCTGATCATGGCCAGGCTGCGTATAGCGTTGGTGGCCGGAGAAGCTTCCGGCGATATTCTCGGTGCAGGCTTGATGCGGGCCCTCAAGCTCCAGCATCCGGCGGTTGAATTCATCGGTGTCGGCGGTCCGCTGATGCAGGCTGAAGGCCTCACGTCCTACTTTCCCATGGAGCGCTTGTCGGTCATGGGGCTGGTGGAAGTGTTGGGTCGGTTACGTGAGCTGCTGGCTCGCCGCAAAAAGCTGATCCAGACCCTGATCGAAGAAAAGCCCGACGTCTTTATCGGAATCGACGCTCCGGACTTCACCCTCAATATCGAACTCAAGTTGCGTCAGGCCGGGATCAAGACCGTGCATTACGTCAGCCCGTCCGTGTGGGCGTGGCGGCAAAAGCGCGTGCTCAAGATTCGCGAAGGCTGCGACTTGATGCTGACCCTGCTGCCCTTCGAGGCCAGGTTCTACGAAGAGAAGGGCGTGCCGGTGCGGTTTGTCGGGCACACCCTGGCCGATACCATTCCTCTGCAGGCCGACCGTGCTGCCGCGCGTGCCGAACTGGGTTTGCCCGAAGGTCCGCTGGTGGCCTTGATGCCGGGGAGCCGTGGCGGCGAAGTCGGTCGTCTCGGCGCGCTGTTTTTTGATGCAGCCGAACGCCTGCAGGCGCTGAAGCCGGGTGTGCGCTTCGTATTGCCATGCGCCAGTCCTCAGCGCCGTGCACAAATTGAAGAATTGCTTGTAGGGCGCAACTTGCCGTTGACCCTGCTCGACGGGGGCTCGCACCTGGCACTGGCGGCGTGCGATGCGGTGCTGATCGCCTCCGGCACCGCGACCCTTGAGGCCTTGCTCTACAAGCGCCCAATGGTCGTTGCCTATCGCCTGGCGCCGCTGACCTACTGGATTCTCAAGCGTATGGTCAAAAGCCCCTACATCTCCCTGCCGAATTTGCTGGCCCAGCGTCTGTTGGTGCCCGAGTTGTTGCAGGACGATGCGACGCCTGAAGCCCTGGCGCAAACCCTTTTCCCGTTGATCGACGGTGGCGAAGAGCAGACCCGTGGTTTCGACGAAATTCACCGCACCTTGCGCCGTGATGCGTCGAACCAGGCGGCGGATGCCGTGCTGACGTTGATCGGTCATAAGCAGGAAGCCCTATGAAGACGCAAATGGGCCTGGATTTCAGCCTGGTCGCCGATGCCCTTGACCTGGTTGCCGGTGTTGACGAAGTCGGACGCGGCCCGCTGTGCGGCGCAGTCGTCACCGCCGCGGTGATTCTCGATCCAAACCGTCCGATCCTTGGCCTCAACGATTCGAAGAAACTCACCGAAGCCCGTCGCGAAAAACTCTACGACGAGATCTGCGAGAAAGCCCTGAGTTGGCACATCGCCCGCGCTGAAGTCGAAGAGATCGACAAACTGAACATCCTGCACGCCACCATGCTGGCCATGCAGCGCGCCATTGAAGGCCTGCATATCACGCCAAAAATGGCGATGATCGACGGCAACCGCTGCCCGAAGCTGACGATGCCCGCAGAAGCGGTGGTCAAGGGTGATAGCAAAGTGCCGGCGATTGCCGCTGCATCGATCCTGGCCAAGGTCAGCCGTGACCGTGAAATGGCGGCTTTCGAATTGATCTATCCCGGCTACGGCATCGGCGGGCACAAAGGCTATCCAACGCCCGTTCATCTGGAAGCTTTGGCTCGCCTGGGCCCGACCCCGATCCACCGCCGCTCGTTTGCCCCGGTTCGCCAGGCTTTCGAGGCTCGGGAAAGCCTGATCGAGGTTTAGCAGCAAGGCTGATGTTTTTGCCAAGGCCCGGTACAATCCGGGCCTTGTTGTCTCCACGTTTTGTACAGGATCACTATGCCGGCTTCATTCGTTCACCTGCGCCTGCACACTGAATACTCCCTGGTCGACGGCCTGGTACGGATCAAACCCCTGGTCAAAACGCTGGTGGGCATGAACATGCCTGCCGTGGCGGTGACCGACCAGAACAACATGTGTTCCCTGGTCAAGTTCTACAAGGCCGCCATGGGCGCCGGCATCAAGCCGATCTGCGGTGCCGACCTGTGGCTGTCGAACAAGGACCCGGATAACCCACTGAGCCGCATCAGCCTGTTGGCGATGAACGGCGTGGGTTATCGCAACCTCACCGAACTGATTTCCCGTGGCTTTATCGATGGCCAGCGCAATGGCTCGATCATCATCGAGCGCGAGTGGGTGGCCGAAGCCAGCGAAGGGCTGATCATGCTCTCGGCGGCCAAAGAGGGTGAAATCGGTATCGCGCTGTTGGGCGGCAATCCTCATGAGGCTGAAGTGCTCGCCCGTGAGTGGATGGAGGTGTTCCCCAACCGTTTCTACCTGGAAATCCAGCGCACCAACCGCCCCAACGATGAAGAGCAGTTGCACGCCGCTGTGGCCCTGGCTGAAAAGCTTGGCGCGCCGCTGGTGGCGACCAACGATGTGCGCTTTATCAAGAAGGAAGACTTCGAGGCCCACGAAACCCGCGTATGCATCGGCGAAGGCCGGGCGCTGGACGATCCGCGCCGCTCGAAAAACTACAGCGAAGAGCAGTACCTCAAAAGCGCCGATGAAATGGCCGAGCTGTTCAGTGACCTGCCCGAGGCCCTGGAAAACTCCGTCGAAATCGCCAAGCGCTGCAATATTGAAGTGAAGCTGGGCAAGCACTTCCTGCCCAACTTCCCGATTCCCGATGGCATGACCATCGACGAGTATTTCCGCAAGGTCTCGTTCGACGGTTTGGAGGAACGCCTGAGCGTCCTGTTGCCCAAGGACACCACGCAAGATTACGAGGCCAAGCGCCAGGTCTACGTCGACCGGCTGAATTTCGAGCTGGATATCATTATCCAGATGGGGTTCCCCGGTTACTTCCTGATCGTAATGGACTTTATCCAGTGGGCCAAAAGCAACGGCGTGCCGGTGGGCCCAGGCCGTGGATCGGGTGCCGGGTCGCTGGTGGCCTATGTACAGAAGATCACCGACCTCGACCCGCTGGAATATGACCTGCTGTTCGAACGTTTCCTTAACCCGGAACGGGTATCGATGCCCGACTTCGACGTCGACTTCTGCATGGATGGTCGCGACCGGGTTATCGAATACGTGGCCGAGAAATACGGCCGTAACGCTGTAAGCCAGATCATCACCTTCGGTTCCATGGCGGCGAAAGCGGTAATCCGCGACGTGGCCCGGGTGCAGGGCAAGTCCTATGGCCTGGCAGACCGTCTGTCGAAGATGATCCCGTTCGAAGTCGGCATGACCCTGGAAAAAGCCTACGAGCAGGAAGAAATCCTGCGGGACTTCATCAAGGTCGATGAAGAAGCGGCTGAAATCTGGGACATGGCGCGCAAGCTCGAAGGCGTGGTGCGTAACGTCGGTAAACACGCCGGTGGTGTAGTAATCGCGCCCACCAAGCTGACCGACTTTTCGCCGATCTATTGCGACGAAGAAGGCGACGGCCTGGTAACCCAGTTCGACAAGGACGACGTGGAGGCGGCCGGCCTGGTGAAGTTCGACTTCCTCGGCCTGCGTACCCTGACGATCATCGACTGGGCGCTGAAGACCATCAACCGCGACCGCGCCAAGGTCAATGAGCCACCGCTGGATATCGCGTTTATCCCGCTGGATGACAAGCCGACCTACAGCCTGCTGCAAAAAGCCGAAACCACGGCCGTGTTCCAGCTTGAATCCCGCGGCATGAAAGAGCTGATCAAAAAGCTCAAGCCCGACTGCCTGGAAGACTTGATCGCACTGGTGGCCCTGTTCCGTCCGGGCCCGCTGCAATCGGGCATGGTGGATGACTTCATCAACCGTAAGCACGGGCGTGCCGAGCTGGCTTACCCGCACTCCGACTACCAGTACGAAGGTCTCAAGCCGGTACTGGCACCGACCTACGGCATCATCCTGTATCAAGAACAGGTGATGCAGATTGCCCAGGTCATGGCCGGCTATACCCTCGGCGGCGCGGACATGCTGCGTCGAGCCATGGGTAAGAAAAAGCCCGAGGAAATGGCCAAGCAGCGCGGTGGCTTCATTGAAGGTTGCGCCACCAACAACATCGATGCCGACCTGGCCGGTAACATCTTCGACCTGGTGGAAAAGTTCGCCGGTTACGGCTTCAACAAATCCCACTCTGCCGCCTATGGCCTGGTGTCTTACCAGACTGCGTGGCTGAAGGCTCACTACCCGGCGCCGTTCATGGCGGCGGTACTGTCTGCGGATATGCACAACACCGACAAGGTCGTGACCTTGATCGAGGAAGTGCGCACCATGAAGCTGCGCCTCGACGCGCCGGACGTGAACACTTCCGAGTTCAAGTTCACGGTGAACGACGAAGGCCGCATCATCTATGGCCTCGGCGCGATCAAGGGCGTGGGCGAAGGCCCGGTGGAGGCGATTACCGAAGCGCGTCAGGACGGGCCGTTCAAGGACCTGTTCGATTTCTGCGCCCGGGTCGACCTCAAGCGCATCAACAAACGTACTCTGGATGGCTTGATCCGCAGCGGCGCCCTGGATCGCCTGGGCCCGTACTTCCATGACGAGCCGAAGGCGTACCAGGCCAATATCGACCGCAACCGCGCGGTATTGCTGACCGCCATGGAAGAAGCGATCAAGGCCGCCGAGCAGACCGCACGCACCCACGACAGCGGCCACGCCGACCTGTTTGGCGGGCTGTTCGTCGAAGAAGATGCCGACGTCTACGCCAACCATCGCAAGGCCAAGGAGCTGACCCTCAAGGAACGCCTCAAGGGTGAGAAAGACACCCTGGGCCTGTACCTCACGGGTCACCCGATTGACGAATATGAAGGTGAAATCCGGCGTTTCGCCCGCCAGCGCATCATCGACCTGAAGCCGGCGCGGGATACCCAGACCGTCGCAGGCATGATCATCGCGCTGCGGGTGATGAAGAATAAAAAGGGCGACAAGATGGGTTTCATCACCCTCGACGACCGCTCGGGCCGGATCGAAGCCTCGCTGTTTGCCGATGCCTTCCATTCCGCCCAGTCGCTGTTGCAGACCGACGCGATGGTGGTGGTGGAAGGGGAGGTCAGCAACGACGACTTCTCCGGCGGCCTGCGCCTGCGGATCAAGCGCGTGATGAGCATGGAAGATGCTCGCACCAACCTGGCCGAAAGCCTGCGCCTGAAGGTCAAGACCGATGCGCTCAAAGGTGATCAGCTACGCTGGTTGGGTGACTTGCTTAAACGCCACCGTGGCGCCTGCCCGGTGACCATGGAGTACACCGGCAACGACGCCAAGGCGATGTTGCAGTTTGGCGAGACGTGGCGAATTGACCCCGCCGATGGCTTGATTCAAGCATTGCGTGACCAGTTCGGGCGTGACAACGTCTTCCTCCAATACCGTTGACGGTCAGGCAGTACGAAGATCGCCTGATCTCGACCGAACATTTAATCTCGACCTAACCGCGCCTCTCCCTTAAGGTAGGGCGCGAATAGACAACCGGCTGGCCAGGCACTCCTTGGCCGTCGACCCAAGACGGACGCTTATGAACCCGAATTTTCTTGATTTCGAACAGCCGATCGCTGACCTGCAAGCCAAGATCGAAGAGCTGCGCCTGGTCGGCAATGACAATTCGCTGAATATCGGCGATGAAATCGCTCGCCTGCAAGACAAGAGCAGCACGCTTACCGAAGACATCTTCGGCAAGCTGACCAGCTGGCAGATCGCGCGCCTGGCCCGCCACCCGCGCCGTCCGTACACCCTGGACTACATCGACCATATCTTTACCGAGTTCGATGAGCTGCACGGCGACCGTCACTTCTCCGACGACGCCGCCATCGTGGGCGGTATCGCTCGCCTGGACGACCAGCCAGTGATGGTCATCGGTCACCAGAAAGGCCGTGAAGTGCGCGAGAAAGTCCGCCGCAACTTCGGCATGCCGCGCCCTGAAGGCTACCGCAAGGCTTGCCGCCTGATGGAAATGGCCGAGCGCTTCAAGATGCCGATCCTGACCTTCATCGACACCCCGGGCGCCTACCCGGGTATCGACGCTGAAGAGCGCAACCAGAGCGAAGCGATCGCCTGGAACCTGCGGGTGATGGCGCGCCTGAAGACGCCAATCATCGCTACCGTGATCGGCGAAGGCGGTTCCGGCGGCGCATTGGCGATTGGCGTCTGCGACCAGCTGAACATGCTGCAATATTCCACCTACGCGGTGATCTCGCCGGAAGGTTGCGCCTCGATCCTGTGGAAAACCGCCGAGAAGGCACCGGATGCCGCGGAAGCCATGGGCATCACTGCCGATCGCCTGAAAGGCCTGGGTATCGTGGATAAAGTGATCGCCGAGCCATTGGGCGGCGCCCACCGTGACCCGGCTGCCGCTGCCGCGACCATTCGTGCCGAACTCAGCTCGCAGCTGGCGATGCTCAAGAAGTTCGACAACGAGGCATTGCTGGCCCGTCGTTACGAGCGCCTGATGAGCTACGGTCTCTAAGCCGACGCGTTACTAAATGTGGGAGCGGGCTTGTGTGGGAGCGGGCTTGCTCGCGAAGGCGGTGATTCAGTCAATATAGTTGGCGACTGACACACTGCATTCGCGAGCAAGCCCGCTCCCACATTTGCCTTGTGTATGCTGGTTATCGCATTCCAGATTGATGGCGTACTTTGCTATGAAGCCCACGTTAACCGCCAAGCTCCTGCAAGCCGTCGCGCCCTGGCGCAACGCCCCGGCCTGGCATATCGCCTTCTCCGGCGGCCTCGACTCCACCGTCCTGCTGCACCTCCTGGCCACGCTGGCCAAAATCGACAAGCTCCCGCCACTCAGCGCTATCCATGTTCATCATGGGCTGCAAGCTGCGGCGGATGCGTGGCCGGCCCATTGCCAGTCCGTGTGCGACGCCTTGTGCGTGCCTCTGCGGGTGATCCGCGTGCAAGTGCAACAAGGTGCAAGCCTGGAGCGCGCGGCCCGTGACGCGCGGTATCAGGCGTTTGCCGAGGTCACCGGGGCAGGGGAGTTGCTGGTCACGGGCCAGCACCGTGACGATCAGGCAGAAACCTTACTGTTTCGGCTGTTGCGTGGGGCTGGCGTGCGTGGCCTGGCGGCAATGCCCGCGCAACGCCCTTTGGCAGATGGCTATCTGGTGCGACCCTTGCTGGATGTGTCTCGCGCCGAGCTTGAAGCCTACGCCCGTGAACATCAATTGACCTGGATCGAAGACCCGTCGAACGCTGATCCGCGTTTCTCCCGCAATTACCTGCGCCACCATGTTTTCCCACACCTGACTGAACGTTGGCCCCAAGCCGTCAGCACCATGGCCCGCAGCGCCGAACATCTGAGCGAAGCCCACGGCTTGCTCGACGAACTGGCGCAGATGGACCTGCTGGCCGCCAGCCAGCACCCGGTGTTTCCCTGGCTGGCATTGCCTTCGCTGACCCTTGAACCGCTTGCCGCGCTCTCCGAGGCCCGCCAGCGCAACGCACTTAGGCACTGGCTGACACCGCTGACACGCTTGCCCGATAGCGACCACTGGACCGGCTGGGCGACCTTGCGCGACGCCAAACACGATGCACAGCCACTGTGGCGCCTGGCCGACGGCCAATTGCACCGTTGTGGTGGACTTATCTGGTGGTTACCTGCCAGTTGGTCGGAATTTTCTGACGCATCGGTGAGCTGGCCGCACCCGCAAAACCCACTACAGTTACCCGGTAACGGCCAAGTGCGCTTCAGCGGCAGTGCACCCGAAGGCCCCCTGAGCATCCGTTATCGCCAGGGCGGTGAAATCATGGAATTGCCAGGCCGGGGCCGGCGCGACCTGAAGCGCTTGCTTAACGAAAGTGCGGTGCCAGGCTTCATCCGTGGCAGATTGCCGCTGCTGTATCAGGGCCAGCAATTGCTGGCTGTGGCCAACCTGCCGGGGCTTGCGGCGGGTGGCGGTACCGGCTGGCAATTACATTGGATGCCACCAACCTGCGATCAAGGTTTGAGCTGATAGAGCCTTTCCGGTAGACTACGCTCCCTTCTTGATACAACTTCTGTGGATTCGCCTGAATCGCAGCAGTTGCCGATTACCAAGCAGTCTTTGCTGGGCGATTCCAAAAAATGTGTAGCGATCAACGTACCGGTGTTTCATTGCTGGTCTGTCACAACGCGGCGGTTTTTTTGAAAGGTGCACTGTGATTAATGCAGGTGATCGGGGGCTTCGGCCTTCCTTCGCTTTCCCCGGCGGCTCGGACCGCTTTAACGCAGACTTCTAGGGTTTTTCATGACGCGCTACATATTCGTCACGGGCGGTGTTGTTTCTTCATTGGGGAAAGGCATTGCCTCCGCTTCATTGGCGGCCATCCTGGAGGCGCGGGGACTTAAGGTCACCATGCTCAAGCTGGACCCGTACATCAACGTTGACCCGGGCACCATGAGCCCGTTCCAGCACGGTGAAGTGTTCGTCACCCACGACGGCGCCGAGACCGACCTGGACCTGGGCCACTACGAGCGGTTCATCCGCACGACCATGACCCAGAACAACAACTTCACCACCGGCCGTGTCTACGAGCACGTGCTGCGCAAGGAGCGCCGTGGTGACTACCTGGGTGCAACCATCCAGGTGATCCCGCACATCACCGACGAAATCAAGCGCCGCATCATCAAGGGTGCAGGCGATGCCGACGTGGCGATGGTCGAGATCGGTGGCACCGTGGGTGACATCGAATCCCAACCGTTCCTCGAAGCCATCCGCCAGTTGCGTTTCGAAGTCGGCGCCAAGCGCGCGATGCTGATGCACCTGACGCTGGTGCCGTACATCGCCACCGCCGGCGAAACCAAAACCAAGCCTACCCAGCACTCGGTCAAGGAACTGCGTTCCATCGGCCTGCAGCCGGACGTGCTGGTGTGCCGCTCCGACCACGCGATCGACATCGCGTCCCGTCGCAAGATCGCCCAGTTCACCAACGTTGAAGAACGTGCGGTAATCGCCCTGGAAGACGCCGACACCATCTACAAGATCCCGGGCATCCTGCATTCCCAGGGCCTGGATGATTTTGTCGTCGAGCGCTTCGGCCTGCAATGTGGCGGCGCCGATCTGTCCGAGTGGGAAGCCGTGGTCGACGCCAAGCTCAACCCTGAGCATGAAGTCACCATCGCCATGGTCGGCAAGTACATGGAGCTGCTGGACGCCTACAAGTCGCTGATCGAGGCGATGAGCCACGCGGGCATCAGCAACCGTACCAAGGTCAACCTGCGCTACATCGACTCCGAAGACATCGAGAACCAGGGCACCGCGCTGCTGGAAGGCGTTGACGCCATCCTGGTTCCGGGCGGCTTCGGTCTGCGTGGCGTGGAAGGCAAGATCACTGCCGTCCAGTACGCTCGTGAGAACAAGGTGCCGTACCTGGGGATCTGCCTGGGCATGCAAGTGGCGGTCATCGAGTTCGCCCGTAACGTGATGGGCTGGAAAGACGCCAACTCCACCGAGTTCGATCGCACCAGCGGTCATCCGGTCGTGGGCCTGATCACCGAGTGGGAAGATGCCACCGGCGCCGTCGAAACCCGTACCGAAGCCTCCGACCTGGGCGGCACCATGCGCCTCGGCGCGCAGGATTGCCTGCTGGAGCCGGGGTCCCTGGTTCACGATTGCTACGGCAAGGACGTGATTGTCGAGCGTCACCGTCACCGCTACGAAGTGAACAACAACCTGCTGCCGAAAATCATGGAAGCCGGCCTGAAAATCTCCGGTCGTTCCGGTGATGGCGCGCTGGTTGAAGTGGTTGAAGCACCGGATCATCCATGGTTCGTGGCTTGCCAGTTCCACCCGGAGTTCACCTCGACCCCGCGCGACGGTCACCCGTTGTTCAGCGGCTTCGTTAAAGCAGCACTGACGCAACATCAGAAGAAGGCGTAAACCTGATGGCCCAGAAGATCATTCGCGTAGGCGACATCGAGATTGCCAACGACAAGCCCATGGTGCTGTTCGGCGGCATGAACGTGCTGGAAAGCCGCGACATGGCGATGCAGGTCTGTGAAGAGTACGTGAAGGTGACCGAGAAACTCGGTATCCCCTACGTGTTCAAGGCCAGCTTCGACAAGGCCAACCGTTCGTCCGTGACTTCCTACCGCGGCCCGGGCCTTGAAGAAGGCATGCGGATCTTCCAGGACATCAAGCAAGCCTTCGGCGTGCCGATCATCACCGACGTCCACGAGCCTGAGCAGGCAGCCGTGGTTGCCGAGGTGTGCGACATCATCCAGTTGCCGGCCTTCCTGTCGCGCCAGACCGACCTCGTGGTCGCGATGGCCAAGACCGGCGCTGTGATCAATATCAAGAAAGCCCAGTTCCTCGCGCCTCAGGAAATGAAACATATCCTGAACAAGTGCGTGGAAGCGGGTAACGACCAGTTGATCCTCTGCGAGCGTGGTTCGAGCTTCGGCTACAACAACCTCGTGGTGGACATGCTCGGTTTCGGCATCATGAAACAGTTCGAATACCCAGTGTTCTTCGACGTGACCCACGCGCTGCAAATGCCCGGTGGTCGCGCCGATTCCGCTGGCGGGCGCCGTGCCCAGGTACTGGACCTGGCCAAGGCCGGCATCAGCCAGTCCCTGGCAGGTTTGTTCCTGGAAGCCCACCCGGACCCGGACAACGCCAAGTGCGACGGCCCATGCGCCCTGCGCCTGGACAAGCTGGAGCCATTCCTGGCCCAGTTGAAGCAGTTGGACGACCTGGTCAAGAGTTTTCCGACGGTAGAGACCGCGTAAGCGCCATTTCTCCGGTAGACTTTCCCTCGCTTTACGCTCAGGCCCACGGGCCTGAGCCTTGTCGCCTGCAAGCCTGCCCGTTGTTCCACCCTTGCGGTCGGTCAAAAGATTTCCTTCAGCTGCGTCGTTTTCGTCAACTTTGGAGTGTTTACAACAATGGCAAAAATCGTCGACATCAAAGGTCGTGAAGTTCTCGACTCCCGTGGCAACCCTACCGTCGAAGCCGACGTGCTTCTCGATAACGGCATCATCGGCAGCGCCTGCGCGCCGTCCGGTGCTTCCACAGGTTCCCGCGAAGCACTGGAACTGCGTGATGGCGACAAGAGCCGTTACCTGGGCAAGGGTGTACTCAAGGCGGTGGCCAACATCAATGGCCCGATCCGCGACCTGCTGCTGGGCAAGGATCCACTTGACCAGAAAGCCCTCGATCACGCGATGATCAAGCTCGACGGTACCGAAAACAAAGGCAGCCTGGGCGCCAACGCCATCCTCGCCGTGTCCCTGGCCGCTGCCAAGGCCGCTGCACAGGACCAGGACCTGCCGCTGTACGCCCACATCGCCAACCTGAACGGCACTCCGGGTGTCTACTCGATGCCGGTTCCGATGATGAACATCATCAACGGTGGCGAGCACGCTGATAACAACGTCGACATCCAGGAATTCATGGTGCAGCCGGTTGGCGCCAAGACCTTCTCCGAAGGCCTGCGCATGGGCACCGAGATTTTCCATCACCTCAAGGCTGTGCTGAAGGCCCGTGGCCTGAGCACTGCAGTGGGTGACGAAGGTGGTTTTGCGCCGAACCTGGCGTCCAACGAAGACGCACTGAAAGTGATCTCCGAAGCCGTGGCCAACGCTGGCTACAAGCTGGGCACCGACGTGACCCTGGCCCTGGACTGCGCGGCCAGCGAATTCTACGAAGACGGCAAGTACAACCTGTCCGGCGAAGGCCACGTGTTCACCTCGGAAGGTTTTGCTGACTACCTCAAGGGCCTGACCGAGCGCTACCCGATCATCTCGATCGAAGACGGCCTGGACGAGTCCGACTGGGCTGGCTGGAAAGTGTTGACCGACAAGATCGGCGAGAAGATCCAGCTGGTGGGCGACGACCTGTTCGTGACCAACACCAAGATCCTGAAAGAAGGCATCGATAAAAAGATCGCCAACTCGATCCTGATCAAGTTCAACCAGATCGGCACCCTGACCGAAACCCTGGAAGCCATCCAGATGGCCAAGGCTGCGGGCTACACCGCCGTGATCTCCCACCGCTCCGGCGAAACCGAAGACTCGACCATTGCCGACCTGGCCGTGGGCACTTCGGCTGGGCAGATCAAGACCGGTTCCCTGTGCCGTTCCGATCGCGTTTCCAAGTACAACCAATTGCTGCGTATCGAAGAGCAACTGGGCGGCAAAGCCAAGTACAACGGTCGCAGCGAGTTTCGCGGCTGATTGTTAAATGGTAAAAGGTCAGCGGATTACGTCGGAAAAATCACGGCAGCGTGAATTTCGGCGCTAATCTCATGACTAACAAGCACAAGCCTGGTTTTTCCAGGCTTCGTGCTATCAGTTGCTGCAAAAGTTTTGCATGGCTGTCTTTTTTCACTGGATACCCGATATTCGATGCGCAGTCCCAATTGGTTGTTCCTCGTCTTGCTCTTGCTGCTGGCTGGCCTGCAGTACCGCCTTTGGGTGGGGAATGGCAGCTTGGCGCAGGTCACCGAACTGACCCAGCAAATTGCCGCACAGCACGCCGAAAACGAGGTGTTGCTGGAGCGCAATCGCGTGCTCGATGCCGAAGTACTTGAATTGAAGAAAGGCATGGAGACCGTTGAAGAGCGGGCTCGCCATGAGTTGGGCATGGTCAAGGAGGGCGAAACCCTCTACCAGTTGGCCCAATGAGCATTTCGTCACCGGCCTTCTGGGCCGTGATTCCTGCCGCGGGCGTGGGTGCCCGTATGGCCGCGGACCGTCCCAAGCAGTACTTGCAATTGGGTGGGCGCACTATTCTCGAACACAGCCTTGGCTGTTTCCTCGATCATCCGGGCCTCAAGGGGCTGGTGGTCAGCGTTGCGATGGATGACCCTTACTGGCCGACCCTGGCTTGCGCCGCCGACCCACGCATTGTGCGCGTTGACGGCGGCGAAGAGCGCTCGGGTTCGGTCCTCAATGCCTTGCTTTACCTGCACGGCCAGGGCGCGAGCGATGACGATTGGGTGCTGGTGCATGACGCCGCCCGGCCGAACCTCAGCCGCGATGACCTGGACAAGTTGCTCTTTGAACTGGCCGACGACAGCGTGGGTGGGCTGCTGGCCGTGCCGGCGCGGGACACCCTCAAGCGCGCCGACAAGCACGGGCGCGTGTTGGAAACGGTTGATCGCACGCCGATCTGGCAGGCCTACACCCCGCAGATGTTCCACCTTGGCGCGCTGCACCGGGCCTTGGCCGACAGCCTGGTCTCGGACGTGGTCATCACCGACGAAGCCTCGGCCATGGAATGGGCCGGGCATGCGCCTCGCCTGATCGAAGGCCGTTCCGACAACCTCAAGGTCACCCGCCCGGAAGACCTTGAATGGCTGCGCCAGCGTCGGACTTTCCAGTCTTCCTGACGGTCACACCGTCATCTGTTCAACCCCGGCCGGGGTCTTGAACTCATCCACCAGCGCCTGAATGCTGTCGAACGGTTTGCCGTCCACGGCCCAACCGGGCGCGCTGATGGCGTATCGGCTGCCCTGTTGATCGATCCTGAAATGGCGTACGTCGCCTCGCCGTGAACGGTAGTGAAGGTGTGCCGGTGTCGTGACGGTGGCCGGGGTCAGCATGAACTGGCCTGGCTTGGTCAGCAGCGTCTGTGGCGTCCTGGCCTGGGGCTGGGAGGGGCCGGGCGCCGGTTGCGCCGGGCGTTGCAAGCTGGCGCGGTCCACCCGCAGGACCAGGTTGGCCTTGACCGTTCCCTCACCCTTGCCGATGCCCAGGCTGGCGGTGCGTCCCGTGTCCACTTCGACGCCGAGGTGCCCGCCAGCCGCTGCATCCTCGATCCGCAGGCCGATGCTGCCGGTGAGTTCGGCGATCCCCGGAATCCCTTTGTAGGTATTGGTATGGCTGTCACCCACCAGTGCGACCCATTTTCCCGGGCGCGGCTTGGTGGTCTGGATCCATTGAATCACCTCGGTGGCGTAGAAGTTCATCATGCGCTGGCGCAAGTTGTCGGCGGTGTCGGGCAGGTCGCGCAGCATGTAGCTGACAGTGCAGTCGATCGGCTGGATTTTGATCCCGGCGTCACGGGCTGCGGTGACGATGTTGACGAACGAGTAGTGCCGGTCGCGCAACGGCGGGTAGATGTTGTTGAGGAAGCCCTTGAGTTCCTCGGGCATCACCGCGCTTCGGGTACGGTAGAACGCCTTGAGCAAGGGCATGTGTACATCCGTCAGCAGATGCTCGAAATAGAGGCGTTTGACCCCCTCGCTGGCCAACAGCGGCATGTTGTTGATCAGGAACGCCTTGCTCGACAGGGCTCCATGGCTTTCGCCGATCACCAGGCCGTCGCTGGCGTGCAGCAGTTTTTGAATGATGGTCGGCTGCGATTCATTCAGGCTGAGCCTTGGAAGCACCGGCCGCATCGGTGAAAACGACAAGTTGGCAAAGAATATCGTGGCATCTTCAGACAGCTTGGTTCTTTTCTCGAAAAACA
The DNA here is from genome assembly GCF_013385695.1 of Pseudomonas sp. D8002. Lineage (NCBI taxonomy): Bacteria > Pseudomonadati > Pseudomonadota > Gammaproteobacteria > Pseudomonadales > Pseudomonadaceae > Pseudomonas > Pseudomonas sp. D8002. The sequence goes on along the minus strand of NZ_JACAPM010000018.1, from coordinate 15,342 downwards.
ACTTGCGGGTGTCTTTCACCGGCTGGGCACCGCTGCCCACGGGTTCAAGGTTTTCCGAAAACGAACTGGTGTCGGTGAGCATCTCCGAAACGGTCTCGCGTGCGGGGGGTGGCATCTCGTAGGCACTGTAGAACGTCGAGTGTTGCGGGCCGCCGAACAGCGTGTAGACCCTTTGCCAGGCATTGCGAAATGCGCCTCCGCCGGCCAGCCCGGCCGTGCGCCACTTCAGGTCGGCGCTCTGGATGGCATACAGGCCGGTGGATTGCAGCGTGTTTGGCGCGTTGGGAGCCATTACGAACAGTTCGAAGAAGCCTGATTCATTGGGGGTCTTGTAGGTCAGGTACAGGTCGCCGTGAATCCGGATGGTCTGCAGGCCGCCGGGAGTCATCCGTGGGCTCAGGGTGCGCGTCTCGGTGTTGGCCGCCATGGAGGTTTCGTTGATGGCGCTGACGCTGATCCGGCCCGCATCCTGGCGTACTGCCGGGCCCAGGGTGGGGCGCAGGCTTTCGAGGCCCTTGAGCCCCTTGGACACGCCATGGGCGACCACCGGCAGCGCGTTAAGGGCGCCGAATACAATGCGCTCCTTCGCGTGGGGTTTGCCGCGCAGCAGGTCGTCGGCACCCACCACCATTTCAGTCGCGCCGGAGGTCAGGAAGCAAAATTCCGCCAATAGCGCGTTGCCCATGGCCAGTGCCACGGGAATCGCCAGGATGCAGGCTTTTTCCAGGGCATCCAAGGTGTCGGCCTTGAGCGTATCCAGGGGCGAAATAAAGCTTCGCGCCGCTACTTTTGCAAGGCGTACCCTGATCTGCCGGGCGATGAACTCAAACGGGTTACTGCCCAGTGCCGGATACATCGGGTTATTGATGTACTGCTCGGGATCCCAGTAGTTATCGGCCCGCAGGCTGTTGAACAACCCCGGGGAGGTTGCCGGCTTCGGAAACACCGCCATCCCCACCAGTGCCTCCTCCACGCCGCTGTAGATCAGGCCGGAGTCGATGGCGTCCTCGTCGAAGTGTTGGGTCAGCGCCTTGCGTTGAGTGGCGTCCCTTGCCGTTTCCACCAGCCAACTGCGCATGTCTGCCGGGTTATTGAACCCATGGAAGGGCGAGGAGTTGCCCGGGATATAGAGCAGGGTCACCTGGCTTTGGTTATCGGTGATGGTCAGGATGTCGGTGGATTCGCTGTTGTGAACGCGCAATAGCCGCAGGGACAGGTTTGGGTCGAGGCGATAGGGCTCCTGGAAATCCTCCAGGGTGAGGTTGTCGTGGTTCTTGTCGATGCCGATTCCCGCCGCCCGTGCCGCCAGCTGTCTCTCTGCCACGGTCAGGGTGAACTCATGGAACTGTTCCAGATAGGCTTTGGTGAACGCGATGCGCATCAGGGTGTTGTAGTTTTCCCGGTGGCTGTTCCAGAACTTGCCGATCGCCTCGTCGTAGGTTTGTTCGAAATGGCTTGAGTTAACGATGTGCCTGAAGGTTTTTGGTGAAATCTGCAGCTGCGTGCTCGGGTCGTAAACCTGGGGCTGGCTTTGCAGATACAGCGCCTCATAACGCCTTGGCGGGATCCAGCCCGAGACGATGAACTCTTCGTTGAACATTGCCGGAATCCGGTTATCCATCAAGCGCGGCAGCTCGCTGACAATATTGAAATAAGGTGCAGTGGTGGAAAACCCGGTGGTATTGAGCATGCCGCCCGGGGGCTGGGGCGCATTGCAGACCATGGCCTCGGTCAGCGACATCGACTGGATCACCACGGCGGTGAAGGCCGCATTGGGATTGTCGGTGTTGTATTCGAGGGTGGCGAGGAGGGTGGTATCCGGGTCGAACTCGACCTGGCTGAGGGGCTGTACCCGCTCGCGGATCAACTGGGCGGCGATTTGCGAAGGTACGGGGAAATCCGCCAGGACCTTGCGAACGAAATGACTGATGCGCTGGAGTTGCGGGCCGTTGGTTATCATGGGGGTGCCTGGTTACGCAGTAAAAAAGGCTATTTACCGGCACTCAGGCGCTGCATGGGCGGTAGCTGTCTATCGCAGGTAGACGGGATGGTTGCCCAGGCCCTCCTTGAGAAAGTCCACCAGTTTTCGCACCTTGGGCGAAAGGTGGCGTTGTTGCGGGTACAGCGCCCAAACCGCGGTGTTGGGCGGTTGATGGGCTTCGAGTAACGACACCAGTGCGCCGCTGTGCAAATGCTCCAGCACGTAATAGTCCGGCAACTGGCAAAGACCGACACCTTGCAGGGCCGCATCCAGCACCGCTTGCCCGCTGTTGCAGCGCCAGTTTCCCTGTACACGCTGGGAAAATTCGCGCCCGTCCTGGGCCAGTTGCCAAATATCCGAGCTGCCGATCAGGCAGTTATGCCGGCTTAACTCCGACAAGCTATGTGGCCGCCCGTACCTGGCCAGGTAGGACGGTGACGCGCACAGGTACATACGCCGCGGCGCGAGGCGGCTGGCAACCATGCGCGAATCCGCCAGGCGCCCGAGGCGAATCGCCAGGTCCAGGCCTTCGTGCACCAGGTCCAGCTGGCGGTTGGTCAACTCCACGTCCACGCGCAATTGCGGATAAAGCGCCATGAACCGCGTCACCAGCGGCACGATAAAACGCTCGCCGTAAGCCACTGCGCAGGTCATGCGCAACATTCCCTTGGGCTCGCTGGCCAGGTCGCCCACGGCGCGCAAGGCTTCTTCGCGACCGTCCTGCAATCGCTGGCAATGTTGCAGGAAGGTCTGGCCGGCTTCGGTCAGTGTCACCTTGCGCGTGCTGCGATACAGCAAGCGTGTTTGCAGGCGCTCTTCCAGTCGCGCGACCTGGCGGCTGATATGGGACGACGACACGCCCAGGCGCTCGGCGGCCGCGGTGAATTGGCTGCATTCGGCCACGGCGACGAACTCGTCGATGCCCTCCCAGCGGTTTTCCAGCATGCTGATTGTCCCTGTACGGCAATAATGTTTTGCTTTTGTCTGGATTATTAATCAGATGAGCATGTTTTACACTGCCGGCCTTACGTTTTTAACCCGATGGAGAAACCGGATGATCAAGTCCCGCGCGGCCGTAGCCTTCGAAGCCAAGAAACCCCTCGAGATCGTTGAAGTGGATGTGGCCATGCCCAAGGCGGGCGAGGTGCTGTTGCGGGTGGTGGCGTCCGGTGTGTGCCATACCGATGCCTACACCCTGTCGGGCGCGGACCCGGAAGGCATTTTCCCGTCGATCCTCGGCCACGAAGGCGGCGCCGTGGTTGAAGCCATCGGCGAAGGCGTGACCTCGGTGGCGGTGGGCGACCACGTGATCCCTCTGTACACCCCGGAATGCGGCAAGTGCAAATTCTGCCTGTCGGGCAAGACCAACCTCTGCCAGGCGATTCGCGCCACCCAGGGCAAAGGCCTGATGCCCGACGGTACTTCGCGCTTTTCCTACAAGGGCCAGCCGATTTTCCACTACATGGGCACTTCGACCTTCTCCGAATACACCGTGCTGCCGGAAATCTCCGTGGCGAAGATTCCCAAAGAAGCGCCGCTGGAAAAAGTCTGCCTGCTGGGCTGTGGTGTCACCACCGGTATCGGTGCAGTGATCAACACCGCCAAGGTCAAGCCAGGCGACACCGTGGCCATCTTCGGCCTGGGCGGCATCGGCCTGTCGGCGGTGATCGGCGCGGTGAAAGCCAAGGCCGGCCGCATCATTGCCATCGACATCAACCCGGCCAAGTTTGAAATCGCCAGGCAGCTGGGTGCCACCGACTGCATCAACCCGAAAGACTACGACCGCCCGATCCAGGACGTGATCGTCGATTTGACCGACGGCGGCGTCGACTTTTCCTTCGAGTGCATCGGCAATGTCCAACTGATGCGTGCGGCCCTTGAGTGCTGCCACAAAGGTTGGGGCGAGTCGGTGATCATCGGCGTGGCCGGCGCCGGCCAGGAAATTGCTACCCGTCCGTTCCAGCTGGTCACCGGCCGCGTCTGGCGCGGTTCGGCGTTCGGCGGCGTGCGCGGTCGCAGCGAGTTGCCAAGCTATGTGGAAATGGCCCAGACCGGTGAAATCCCGCTGGATACGTTCATCACCCACACCATGGGCCTGGAAGATATCAACAAGGCGTTTGACCTGATGCATGAAGGCAAGAGCATCCGCACCGTCATTCACTTCTGAGGTCGGCCATGAGTCTGGAAAACCTGTCGTGCCAGAAAAGCTTCGGCGGCTGGCATAAACGCTACAAGCATCATTCCGACGTGCTGGGTTGCGACATGACCTTCGCCGTGTACCTGCCGCCGCAAGCGGAGCAGGGCGGCAAATTGCCGGTGCTGTACTGGCTATCGGGCCTGACCTGCACCGATGAGAACTTCATGCAGAAGGCCGGCGCGCAACGCATGGCAGCCGAGCTGGGGTTGATCATTGTTGCGCCGGACACCAGCCCGCGCGGCCCCGGTGTGCCGGGTGATCCGGACAACGCCTGGGACTTTGGCCTGGGCGCCGGTTTCTACCTGAACGCCACCCAGGAGCCCTGGGCCCAGCACTATCGGATGCATGACTACGTGGTGCAGGAGTTGCCTGCATTGGTCGAGGCGCATTTCCCGGCGTCGGCCAAACGCGGGATCAGCGGCCACTCCATGGGCGGCCACGGCGCGCTGGTGTGTGCCTTGCGCAACCCGGGGCGTTATCAGTCGGTGTCGGCGTTCTCGCCGATCAACAACCCGATGGATTGCCCGTGGGGCCAGAAGGCATTCTCCCGCTACCTGGGCGAAGAGCGCTCGAAATGGCGCGAATGGGATGCCTGCGTGTTGATCAGCGAAGCCTCGGAAAAGCTGCCATTGCTGGTGGACCAGGGCGACCGCGACGATTTCCTCGCGGTGCAGCTCAAGCCTGAAGCGTTGCAACAGGCGGCCAGGGCGGCGAACCATCCGCTGGAGCTGCGCCTGCAACCGGGCTATGACCACAGCTACTTCTTTATCGCCAGCTTCATCGAAGACCATTTACGCCATCACGCGCGCGCTTTGCTCGGTTAATGTGAGGCAAAAGTAGGTAGAATCACGCCCTGAATTAAATCGGGGCGTTTTTTTATGCGTATTGGCCACGGCTATGATGTGCACCGTTTCGCCGAAGGCGATTTCATCACCCTGGGCGGCGTGCGGATCGCGCACCACCACGGGTTGCTGGCTCATTCCGACGGCGACGTGGTGCTGCATGCCTTGAGCGATGCCTTGCTCGGCGCAGCCGCGTTGGGCGACATCGGCAAGCACTTTCCGGACACCGACCCGACCTTCAAGGGCGCGGACAGCCGTGTGCTGTTGCGTCACGTGGTCGGCTTGATCCATGCCAAGGGCTGGAAGGTCGGCAACGTCGACAACACCATCGTCGCCCAGGCGCCCAAGATGGCCCCGCATATCGAAACGATGCGCGCGCTGATTGCCGCGGATCTTCAAGTTGAGTTGGATCAAGTGAACGTAAAAGCCACCACCACCGAAAAGCTCGGGTTTACCGGTCGCGAAGAGGGCATTGCCGTGCACTCCGTTGCCTTGTTGCTGCGCGCATGAATGATCTGCAACTGCTGGGCCCGCGTGCCTATGGCGAGGCCTTGGGCAGCGCTGTTCTAAAGGCCACCGCTGAAGACTTCCAGGTGGATGAAGTGCTGGATATCCCGCTGACCGGCGAGGGTGAACACCTGTGGTTGTGGGTGGAAAAGCGCGGCCTGAATACCGAAGAGGCGGCGCGGCGGATTGCCAAGGCGGCGGGCGTGCCGTTGCGTACCGTCAGCTACGCCGGGCTCAAGGACCGCCAGGCGCTGACCCGCCAGTGGTTCAGCGTGCAGTTGCCGGGCAAGGCGGACCCGGACCTGAGCGCGGCTGAAAACGACACCCTGAAGATCCTCAAGACCGGCCGTCACAAGCGCAAGCTGCAGCGCGGCGCGCATTCGGCCAACGGCTTTACCTTGCGCCTGACCCAGTTTGCCGGGGATGCGGCGGCCATCGACGCCCGCCTGCAACTGATCGCCCGGCAAGGCATTCCCAACTATTTCGGCGCCCAGCGTTTCGGCCATAACGGCGGCAACGTCGTCGATGCCCGTGACTGGGCGGCGCGCAAGGCCTTGCCGGAGCAGCGCAATGTGCGTTCGCGCCTGCTCTCGACGGCCCGCAGCTTCCTGTTCAATAAAGTGCTGGCGGCGCGGGTGGCCGACGGTTCCTGGCAGCGCGCCCAGGTCGGTGACTTGCTGGCGTTTACCGACAGCCGCAGCTTTTTCCCGGCGGGGGAGGCTGAATGCAGCGACCCGCGCCTGGCAATCCTCGACCTGCATCCCACCGGCCCGCAGTGGGGCGAAGGTGATTCGCCGGCGGCGGGAGCAACCTTCGCGCTGGAACAGGCGATTGCCGACGGTGAAGCCGAACTGCGGGATTGGCTGGTGAATGCCGGCATGAGCCAGGAACGTCGCATTCTTCGACTGCCCATTGGCGGGTTGACGTGGCATTATCCCGAACCTGACATTCTGCAATTGGAATTCGTCCTGCCGGCTGGATGCTTCGCCACTGTCTTGGTGCGCGAGCTTGTAGATCTGGTGCCGGTGGGGCAGACGGACAGCCCATGCGTATTCTGATATCTAACGACGACGGGGTCACTGCACCCGGCCTTGCCGCGCTTCATGCTGCGCTGGCGGATTACGCCGAGTGCGTGGTGGTTGCCCCGGACCAGGACAAAAGCGGCGCCAGCAGCTCGCTGACGCTCGACCGTCCGTTGCATACACAGACGTTGCCCAACGGCTTTATCAGCGTGAATGGCACGCCGACCGACTGCGTGCATCTGGCGATCAACAGCCTGCTGGACCGCGAGCCGGACCTGGTGGTTTCCGGGATCAACCTGGGCGCCAACCTGGGTGACGACGTGCTGTATTCCGGTACGGTGGCGGCAGCCCTTGAAGGGCGCTTCCTCGGTCGGACCTCGTTCGCTTTTTCGTTTGCGTCCCGTCAACTGGACAACCTGGCGACTGCGGCGTATTTCGCCCGCAAGCTGGTGGAGGCCCATGACACCCTGGTCCTGCCGCCGCGCACGGTGCTCAACGTCAATATTCCCAATCTGCCCCTGGACCACATTCGCGGTATCCAGCTGACCCGCCTCGGCCACCGTGCCCGTGCGGCAGCGCCGCTGAAGGTGGTCGACCCGCGTGGCAGGGAAGGGTACTGGATTGCCGCTGCCGGCGATGCCGAGGACGGTGGCGAGGGCACGGACTTTCATGCGGTGATGCAAGGTTATGTCTCGATTACCCCGTTGCAACTCGATCGCACCTTCAGTGATGCCTTCAGTAGCCTCGATGGCTGGCTGGAGGGGCTGCGCTGATGGCTCGTGAACAAGACGACCTGCTGCGCCGGGGCATCGGGATGACCTCCCAGCGCACCCGCGAGCGATTGATCCAGCGCCTGTATGAAGAAGGGCTGTCCAATGCCCAGGTGCTGGAAGTCATCCGGCGTACCCCGCGGCATCTGTTTGTCGATGAAGCCCTGGCGCACCGCGCCTATGAAGACACAGCCTTGCCCATCGGCCACAACCAGACCATATCCCAGCCCTATATGGTGGCGCGGATGAGTGAGTTGCTGCTGGCGGCGGGCCCGCTGGACAAGGTGCTGGAAATCGGCACCGGCTCCGGCTACCAGACGGCCGTGTTGTCGCAGTTGGTGGAGCGGGTGTTTTCCGTGGAGCGCATCAAGGTGTTGCAAGACCGGGCCAAGGAACGCCTGGTGGAGTTGAACCTGCGCAACGTGGTGTTCCGTTGGGGCGATGGCTGGGAGGGCTGGCCGGCACTGGCGCCATACAACGGCATTATCGTCACCGCGGTGGCGACCGACGTGCCCCAGGCCTTGCTCGATCAACTGGCTCCCGGCGGGCGCCTGGTGATTCCGGTGGGCTCCGGCGAAGTGCAACAATTAATGTTGATCATTCGCGAGGAAGAGGGCTTTTCCCGGCATGTGCTCGGCGCCGTGCGTTTTGTCCCGCTGCTCAACGGTCCGCTGGCCTGATCAATTATTTCTGCGTACTGAATTCTATTGCCGGGTATGTGTCTTACAGCGGGGTCTGTTGAGTCCACATCATCAGCCGTCGGAGCTAAACATGATGAAATTTTCTTTAGAATCGTGTTTCCAGTAAAAACCCAACGGCCAGTTATACTTGCGTCATATTTCAAGCCTGATACAGGCGTTCATAGTCAGCCACCACAAAGGGAGCGGCGGGTGAGTCTCACGGTCATTGCACAGCGTATGAGTCAAACAAGCTTTCAGCGACTGGTGATTGGCCTTGTCTTGAGTTCCTTGCTGGCGGCTTGTTCAAGCACGCCATCCGGTGGTGCGCGGGTGGTCGACCGCAATAACGCGGTACCGCAGAAACCTACCGTTACCACAGGCCAATACGTCGTGCGCAAGGGCGATACGATGTTCTCGATCGCCTTTCGTTATGGCTGGGATTACAAGGCGCTCGCCGCCCGTAACAACATCCCTGTGCCATACACGATACATCCAGGTCAGACCATTCGTTTCGATGGACGAACCGGTTCAACACCGACCGCGGTAGTCACAAACACGGCTTCTTCGCCGTCGTCTTCGAGCAAGACCACCATCATCACCCGGCCTGCAGGCACCGCCGCGCCTAGCGTTGCGAGCAAGCCAGCACCTGCGCCGATGCCGCCGGCGGGGCCCGCACCGACCGGCTGGGGATGGCCCTCAAATGGCATCCTTATTGGAAAATTCTCTTCAAACGGTAGTTTGAATAAAGGCATTGATATCGCCGGGGATTTGGGACAGCCTGTTTTAGCTGCGTCTGATGGGACAGTGGTGTACGCCGGGAGTGGTTTACGGGGCTACGGCGAGCTGGTCATCATCAAACACAGCGATACCTACGTCAGTGCCTACGGTCACAACCGCAGGCTGTTGGTTCGGGAGGGGCAGCAGGTCAAAGTCGGACAGACAATTGCCGAGATGGGGTCAACTGGTACAGACCGGGTGAAACTGCACTTTGAGATTCGCCGCCAAGGGAAGCCTGTTGATCCGCTGCAATTCCTTCCCCGTCGTTGATGTGTTGCACAGCCTGTTCCTCACGTAGTAGGAACAGGCTCCAGCGTTGCCAAGGATAAAGGCGTCGCTTGAGCTTGAGGTCGAACTCACCAAAGGACTATAACAATGGCTCTCAGTAAAGAAGCGCCGGAGTTTGACATCGACGATGAGGTTCTCCTTATGGAGACTGTCATCGATACGGAATCGATGTCGAATGAGGGACCTGCTGTACCTTCAGTTCGCACCAAATCCAAGAACTCCACCGCGTTAAAGCAACACAAGTACATTGATTACACACGGGCGCTCGACGCGACTCAGTTGTACCTCAATGAAATCGGCTTTTCCCCTCTGCTCACTCCCGAAGAAGAAGTCCATTTTGCGCGCTTGTCGCAAAAGGGCGATCCGGCTGGGCGCAAGCGCATGATTGAAAGCAACCTGCGACTGGTGGTGAAAATCGCCCGACGCTACGTCAATCGTGGGCTGTCCCTGTTGGACTTGATCGAGGAAGGCAATCTCGGCCTGATCCGGGCGGTGGAAAAGTTCGACCCTGAGCGGGGCTTCCGCTTTTCGACCTACGCCACCTGGTGGATTCGTCAGACCATCGAACGGGCGATCATGAATCAGACCCGTACGATCCGGTTGCCGATCCATGTGGTCAAGGAGCTCAACGTCTACCTGCGGGCGGCGCGTGAGCTGACACAGAAACTCGATCATGAACCTTCGCCTGAAGAAATCGCCAACCTGCTGGAAAAACCGGTGGGAGAGGTCAAGCGCATGCTCGGTCTCAATGAGCGGGTGTCTTCCGTCGATGTCTCGCTGGGTCCGGATTCGGATAAAACCCTGCTGGACACCCTGACCGATGATCGTCCTACGGACCCATGTGAGTTGCTGCAGGACGACGATCTGTCGCAAAGCATCGACCAGTGGCTTTCGGAGCTGACGGACAAACAGCGTGAGGTGGTGATTCGCCGCTTCGGGCTGCGCGGCCACGAAAGCAGCACCCTGGAAGATGTTGGCCTGGAGATTGGATTGACCCGTGAGCGGGTGCGGCAGATCCAGGTCGAGGGCCTCAAGCGCTTGCGCGAGATCCTCGAGAAGAATGGCTTGTCGAGTGAGTCGTTGTTTCAATAAGCGACGCAGGATGAAATGTGGGAGCGGGCTTGCTCGCGAATACGGTGTTTCAGTCAGCCTATCTGGCGACTGATTCACCGCTTTCGCGAGCAAGCCCGCTCCCACATTTTTTTGTGCATGGAATTACATCGTGTGATTGGCAAATCCCGAGCACAAAAAAAGCCCCGCTTTGCTCGTTCCCACGCTCTGCGTGGGAATGCAGCCCAGGACGCTCCGCGTCCCAAAGCGTGACGCAGAGCGTCACAAGAGGCATTCCCACACAGAGCGTAGGAACGAGCGGGCACAAAAAAGCCCCGCTTTTGAGGGCGGGGCTTTTCGACTAAATCAGTACAAGTTAGATAACTTGAACTTCTTCAGCTTGCATGCCTTTCTGACCGCGGGTAGCGATGAAAGAAACCTGTTGGCCTTCTTTCAGGCTTTTGAAGCCGTCGGATTGGATAGCTTTGAAGTGAACGAACAGGTCGTCACCGGATTGTGGAGTGATGAAGCCGAAGCCTTTTTCATCGTTGAACCACTTAACGGTACCAGTTTGGCGATTAGACATGGTGTATCTCCTTGGACAAAGTTAACTGCGACTCAGGAAAAGCCCTGGCCGAGACTGAGTGCAAAGAGCAGGAAAAATTCTTGGAGATGGTTGGATCGAAATTCAACATATCGTGTAGAGATTCTCAGTGACACAAGCAGCACAGTGGCGCCACCTTAACCCTTTTTCCGGAACGTGCCAATGGTATTTCCGAAGGTTTCTCTATTTTCGTGACTGGCGGCACCCTGATACCGCACCAACACCCCACGATTGAAGGTGCGCCCCGCCCAGCAGGGGCTGCGCGGCGCCAAGAAAAACAGCCGCCCCTTTGAACCACGGGGCCAGCCCCGGTAAGATGCCCAACAGAATTTTTTCACCTCGCTATTCAGGACACCCGCCATGAGCATCAAATCGGACAAGTGGATTCGCCGCATGGCGCAAGAGCACGGCATGATCGAGCCCTTCGTGGAGCGCCAGATGCGTGGCGAAGGCGCTGAGCGGCTGATCTCGTTCGGGGTTTCCAGCTACGGCTACGACGTACGCTGCGCCGATGAGTTCAAGGTGTTCACCAACATCAACTCGGCAACCGTCGATCCGAAAAACTTCGACGAAAAAAGCTTCGTCGACGTCAAGAGCGACGTCTGCATCATCCCGCCAAACTCCTTTGCCCTGGCGCGCACCGTCGAATTCTTCCGTATCCCGCGTAATGTCCTGACTATCTGCCTGGGCAAAAGCACCTACGCGCGCTGCGGCATCATCGTCAACGTGACGCCGCTGGAGCCGGAATGGGAAGGGCACGTCACCCTGGAGTTCTCCAACACCACCACCTTGCCGGCAAAAATCTACGCCAACGAAGGCGTGGCGCAGATGCTGTTCTTCGAATCCGACGAAGAGTGCGAAGTGTCCTATAAGGACCGTGGCGGCAAGTATCAGGGCCAGCGCGGCGTCACGCTCCCACGCACTTGATCGAATCGTCTTACAGGCTAAGGGAATTTGTCAGCGGGCATGCACTCTATTGGGTGTACTGCCCCGACGCGTGCACAACGCGCCGGGCCACGCTTGAGGAGTCCCCTATGAAGCTCGATCCGCGAATCAGCGCCGAACTCGCCCGGCTTGAACCCAACCAGATTGGTGTGATGGCCTGGTCCTTGATGGCCGATCCCGCCGCAGGCGGCATTCCCGGCCAGCCAGGTCCCGATGATCCCTGGCCCAACCAGCCTGAAGAGCCTGGCGAACCCACTCTCCCTGACGAACCGCCTCCCGCCCCTGTGGCCTGATTTCCTGCACGTGTCGCCAATGGTCAGTTGCTCAACGCACTGGCCATACTTCCTGGTCTCCGATCACGAAGATCCGGCTGCCTTCTTCCTGCGTCACTGAATAACCCCCGGTAAAAGCGCCGAACGCCGGTAGCAGGCTGACTTGGTTGCCGATCAGGAAGCACGGCAGGCGCAAGCTTTGCCGGCCCTTGCCCCGCAGGCGATACACCGGATGCACGTGCCCGGCCAGCACATGGTGGCTGGCATGGGCGTCGGGCTCGTGCTGCAAGGCAAACGGGCCCATCAGCAAGGGTTCGGTCACCACCTCAATATTCAGATCGCCAGGCGGGTCGCCAGCGCGTTTGTCGTGGTTGCCGCGAATCAGCGTGAGCGCCACGCCTGCATGACGCTCACGCCAGGCTCTCAGGGCGTTCAGGGTGCCGCTGGCGTGAGAGCCGGGCCCGTGGAGAAAGTCGCCGAGAAAGATCACCTGCGCGCCGGGGAAAGCCGCCAACAACCGGTCCAGGCGCTGCAGGTTGGCCGTCGTCGTGCCCTGTGGCACTGGCTGGCCCAGGCTGCGATAGGCCGACGCCTTGCCAAAATGCGCGTCGGCGATCAGCAGGCACTTTCTCGCAGGCCAGTACACTGCCTTGTCCGCCAGCAACCACAGCGCTTCTTCCGCCAGATGTATCGGGTAATGAGCGGGCATCAGGGCTTCCCGTTATCGGCGACTTTTTCCAGATCCTTGACCATCCGCGCAATCCGCTCCGAGAGTTTTTCCGAGCTCAGGCTTTCCCGAAAACGTTCCACCAGCAGCGGAAAGGCCAACGGCGTAGGCCGTTTGATGCGATGCAGGTCCAGCTTCAACCCAGACAGGTGGCGCAAGGTCTCTTCCAGGCGACGAATATCCAGCTCATCCCGCAGGACTTCTTCCCCGGCCTGGGTCAGCAGCAGGTTCTGCGGGTCATATTGCTTGAATACCTCAAAGAACAAACCGCTGGAAGCCTGGACCTGACGCGTACTTTTCGGCGCGCCCGGATAGCCTGCGAACACCAGCCCGGCGATCCGCGCGATCTCGCGAAAACGTCGCAGGGCCAGCTCACCGGCATTCAGGCTGGCTACCACGTCATCCAGCAGATGATCCGCGCTCAGCAGTTCGCCGCCCAATAACTCAGGCCAATCCACTTCGGTGGCACTCAGCAGTTCCAGCCCATAGTCATTGACCGCAATCGAGAACGTCACCGCCTGCCGCCGGCTGACGCGCCAGGCCAGCAGGCTCGCCAGCCCCAGATGCACCTGGCGCCCGGCAAACGGATACAGGAACAGATGCCAGCCCTCCCGGGACTTGAGGGCCTCGGCCAGCAAGTGATCGCGGGTCGGCAGTCCGGACCAGCGCAGCTGGGTTTCCAGCAAGGGTTGCACCGCTTGCATCTCCGGGCCGAGATAGTGACCGTGGGCAGCCGCATCAAAGCGCTCGACCACCGCCTGGGCCAGCTCGTTGGAAAGAGGCATGCGCCCGCCGTTCCAGCGTGGCACGGCAGCCTTTTTCGCGGTGCTGCGCTTCACATAAGCAGTCATGTTTTCCACCCGTACCAACTCCAGCAAGCGGCCGGCGAACAGGAAACCATCCCCTGGCTTCAGTCGTGCAATAAAGCCTTCCTCGACACTGCCCAGGGTCTTGCCACCGCCGCCTTTGCTCCAGAATTTCAGCTGGATGCTGGCGTCGCTGACGATCGTACCCACGCTCATGCGATGGCGCCGCGCCAGGCGTGCGTCGGGGACGCGCCAGATGCCGTGTTCGTCCGGCTCGACCCGGCGGTAATCCGGGTAGGCCGTCAGCGACAGGCCACCATGGCGCACGAAGCCCAGGGCCCAGGCCCAGTCTGCTGCGCTCAGGTCACGATAGGCCCACGCGGTGCGCACCTCCGCCAGCAGCTCATCCGGCACAAAGCCGCCGCCCAGCGCCATGCTCACCAGATGCTGCACCAGCACATCCAACGGCTTGTGAGGCGACTGGCGCGCTTCTATGCGCCGTTCAGCGATGGCGTCCTGCGCGGCAGCGGCTTCCACCATTTCCAGGCTGTGGGTTGGCACCAGCGTGACCCGCGAAGGCCGGCCCGGTGCGTGGCCGGAGCGCCCTGCGCGCTGCATCAGCCGGGCTACGCCCTTGGCGGAGCCAATCTGCAGTACCCGTTCCACCGGCAGGAAATCTACCCCCAGGTCCAGGCTCGACGTACACACCACGGCCTTCAGTTGCCCCTCCTTCAGGGCTCGCTCCACCCAGTCCCGGGTTTCCCGGGACAGCGAGCCGTGGTGCAGGGCAATCACTCCGGCCCAGTCGGGGCGCGCGTCGAGCAGGGCCTGGTACCAGATTTCCGATTGTGCCCGTGTGTTGGTAAACACCAGGCAACTGCTGCTGGCATCAACTTCGGCCACCACTTGCGGGAGCATTTTCAGGCCGATATGGCCGGCCCACGGAAAGCGCTCGATAACCGGTGGCAACAGGGTGTCCACTCGCAACTGTTTGGTGGTTTGGCCTTGGACGTTGATCCCGCCGCCTTGTGGGATCAACACCTCCAACGCGTGGGCCTGATTACCCAGGGTTGCGGAAATGCCCCACACAATCAGGTCGGGGTGCCATTGCCGCAGGCGGGCGAGGGCCAGTTGCAATTGCACGCCGCGTTTGTTGCCGATCAGTTCGTGCCATTCGTCCACTACCACCATGCGCAGGTGCGACAGGCTGGGCTGGCTGTCGGCGCGGGCGAGCATCAGCGTGAGGCTTTCCGGGGTGGTGATCAGGGTGGTGGGCAGACGGCGGGTTTGGCGGGCGCGTTCGCTGCTGCTGGTGTCGCCGGTGCGCAGGCCGACGGTCCAGGGGATTTTCAGTGATTCGAGCGGGGCCTCAAGGGCGCGGGCGGTGTCGGCGGCCAGGGCGCGCATTGGGGTGATCCACAGGACGGCCAGCGGTTCGGCGGGGGCTTTGCGTTTGCGGGGTGTGGTTTCGGTGATGGCGAAGCGGTTGAGGGCGGCGAACCACAGGGCGTAGGTTTTCCCGGCGCCGGTGCTGGCGTGGAGCAGTCCCGACTGGCCTTCCTTGACTGCGTGCCATACGTCTTTTTGGAAGGCGAACGGTTTCCAGCCCTTGGCGGTGAACCAGTCTTTGGCGAAGTTGGGGGATTTGGCCATGCTTGGGGCTCTGGGGGGGTAATTCAGAGACCTTTGGGGTGGGGGAAAGGTTTAACTGCGATTTTTTTTGGGGCGGGGTGTATATCCGTTATTTAGGTAACGGCTGCCTATGGTTCCGCTCTTACAGCGGGTCACTTTTGGCAAACGCCCCAAAAGTAACCAAAAGGTCTTTGCCCCACCACTCGGTGCCTCGCCTAGGCTCGGCATGCCCGCACTCCGGC
>NZ_JACAPM010000017.1:130382-153857 GCF_013385695.1 Pseudomonas sp. D8002 | reverse complement strand
CCGAGCCTAGGCGAGGTGCCGAGTGGTGGGGCAAGAGCGTTTTGCTTACTTTTGCGCTGTTCAAAAGTGAGCCGCTGTAAGAGCGGAACCAATAGCGGCCATCACCCAAATAACGGATATACACCCACAACCAAGCGTAAATACCAAACCCACAACGTCAAAGTTTGTAATCAGTATCCGTACGCTCCAATTGCCGAATCAACGCATTCCAGTGCCGCGCCACCCCCGGCCCATCCCCGCTCTTGAACACTTCTGCCTGCTTCTCCACCTTGGCCACCACCTCCGCCGGCGGAAAGATCAACTCGGCATTCCCCCCCGCCTGCGCCGCAATCTGGATATTGCACGCCCGCTCCAGCCCCTGCAGCTGCTGGAACGCATGCTCCACACTCACCCCCGCCGTCAGCAATCCATGGTTGCGCAAGATCATCACACTCTTGTCCCCCAGGTCCGCCACCAACCGCTCACGCTCATCCAGGTCAAGGGCCACACCTTCATACCCGTGGTACGCAACGCGCCCGGAAAACCCGATGGAATGCTGGGAGATCGGCAACAACCCGTCCTTCTGCGCCGACACCGCAATACCGTCGCGCGTATGCGTATGCAGCACGGCCTGCAAATCGTGGCGAGCCCCATGGATAGCGCTGTGGATCACATAGCCCGCATAGTTGATCCCCAGGCCCGTAGGGTCATCGACAATCGTGCCGTCGATATCCACCTTGACCAGATTCGAAGCGCTGATCTCATCGAACAACAGCCCGTAGGCATTGATCAGGAAATGCTCCTCAGGCCCCGGCACCCGGGCGGAGAAGTGCGTGTAGATGTGGTCGGTCCACTTGTACAAGGCCGCCAGCCGATAGGCCGCCGCAAGTTTAACGCGCACCTCCCACTCTTCCGGGGTAACCCGCTGGCGGACGTTGTTCGAGACACTGGAGATCGAGGTGACGCTGCTCATGGCAAAACTTCCTGGATGGCCTTAAGGACTTCCAGGCAAGCCTAGGGGATGACCAAAAATAATAAAAAGCACATTTTAATCTAAGCTAATTATTATTTTTTTTCATATCACGCCGCATTGCGCACCTTGTGCAACGACGCCGCCACCAGCTTGCCAAACGCGTCCACCGGCCCTTGCAGGTTGCCCAGGAAATGCGGGTAGATCAGCCACAGGTCCATCACCGGCTTGAAGTCCTTCAGTGGCATGGCCGCCAGTTGATCGCGATGGGCGCTGCGCTCCAGCAGCGGGCGTGGCACCAGGCCGAGGCCCAGGCCGTCAGCCACCAGGCCCAACTGTAGCTCGGTGCCGAAGGTCTCCAGGTTGACCCGCAACGCCAGGCCCTGGTCCGACAGGGTGCGTTGCAACCCGGCACGGAAACCGCAGCCATCCGGGTTCAGGATCCAGCCATTCTGGTACACGTCCGCCAGCTTGCAGGGCTTCTTCGGCAGTTGGGCCTTGGCACACACCACCACCAGTTCCATCTTGCCGATGGACTCGCCGACGATGTTGTCCGGGAAGATCTTGCCCGCCGGAAACAGCGCCGCCGCCGCGTCCAGTTCGCCGCGCTCGATCTTGCCCACCAGTTGGCTGCCCCAGCCGGTAGCCACCTGGGCCCGCAGCTCGGGGAATTCACTGCGCAGGTGCTTGAGGGCGTCCAGCAACACCACGTCGCCAATGGTCTGCGGCACCCCCAGGCGCAGCAGGCCGGTGGGCGGCGCGTCGGTGGCCACCAGTTCCCGCAGGGCGTCCATTTCCCGAAGGATCGAACGGCACTGTTCATACACCCGCGTTCCGATCAAAGTAGGCTTGAGCGGCTTGGTGTTGCGGTCGAACAACTCCACCCCCAGCGCCTGCTCGAAGTTCTGCACGCGACGGGTAATGGCCGGCTGGGTCAGTTGCAGCGACTCGGCGGCATGGCTGATGGACTGGCAACGAATCACTTCGACAAAGGCATCGATATCGTCAATTTTCATTTGGGCCGCACATAGAGAACAGTCATTAAGATGTGTGAAAAGCATAGTTCCATAAACGGTGGCTGGATAGCCCAACCCCCGGATCGATAACGTCTAACGCTATTCAAACCGGTTCTAAATTACTTTCCGCTATAACCTAATCATTAAAAAATAGCATATTAACTATAAACATTATGCTTAGATAAACCCATCACCACGAACCACCCACGATGGAATTGTCATGACCCAGGCCCGACACCCGGAGAGACTCAGAGCATTCATTGGCGCCCTGGCGGAATTGATCGACGGCAACCCTCGCGAAGGCGACCTGCTGCACCGCGGCGGCAAGCTGCTGGCGCAACTGGTCAGCCACGATGACTGGCTGCCGGACGAGTTTGCCCAACCCGACCCCGAGCGTTATCAGCAATTCCTGCTGCACGCCGATTCGCGCCAGCGCTTCAGCATCGTCAGCTTTGTGTGGGGGCCGGGGCAGACCACGCCGATCCATGACCATCGCGTGTGGGGGCTGATCGGCATGCTGCGCGGTTCCGAGTATTCCCAGGGCTTTGAGCGTAACGCCGAGGGCGCACTGGTCGCCGACGGCAAGCGCATCCAGCTGGAACCCGGCCAGGTGGAAGCCGTGTCGCCGAAGATCGGTGACATCCATCAAGTCAGCAATGCCTTCAGTGACCAGGTGTCCATCAGCATTCATGTGTATGGCGCCAACATCGGTGCGGTACGCCGCGCCGTGTACCAGCCGGACGGCAGCGAGAAACTGTTTATCTCCGGTTATTCCAACGCTTTTCTCCCGAACATCTGGGATTTGTCCAAAGACGCCCTGTCCAAAGAGAGCCCTGCCCCATGACTGTATCGAACCGCAGCTTCGCCCAGATTCGCCAGGCCCTGCTGGACCGTGAAGAAGTCGCCCTTGTGGATGTGCGCGAGGAAGCGCCTTTCGCCGAATCCCACCCGCTGTTCGCCGCGAATATCCCGCTGTCGAAACTGGAACTGGAAGTGTATTCACGCATCCCACGCCGGGATACCCAGGTGACGGTGTACGACAACGGTGAAGGCCTGGCACAGATCGCCGCCCAGCGCTTGCAGGCGCTCGGCTATACCGAGGTCAGCCTGCTGGAAGGCGGCCTGGACGGTTGGCGCAGCGCCGGTGGCGAGCTGTTTATCGACGTCAACGTGCCAAGCAAATCCTTTGGCGAGCTGGTGGAAAGCCAGCGCCACACACCGTCGCTCGCGGCTGAAGAAGTGCAGGCGTTGCTCGACAGCAACGCCGACGTGGTGGTGCTCGACGCCCGCCGCTTCGATGAATACCAGACCATGAGCATTCCCACCGGCATCAGCGTGCCCGGCGCCGAACTGGTGCTGCGCGCCCGTGAGCTGGCACCGGACCCGGCCACCCGCATTATCGTCAACTGCGCCGGGCGTACCCGCAGCATCATCGGCACCCAGTCGCTGATCAATGCCGGCATCGCCAACCCGGTGTCTGCCCTGCGCAACGGCACCATCGGCTGGACCCTGGCCGGGCAGAAGCTGCAACACGGCCAGGCTCGACGCTTCGCGCCGACCTCGGAAGAACACCGCCAGATCGCCGCCAGGGACGCCCGCCAAGTCGCCGACAAGGCCCGCGTAGGCCGCGCCACCCTCGCCGACCTGCAACGCTGGCAGCAGGAAGCGGCGCGCACCACTTACCTGTTCGACGTACGCACCCCGGAAGAATTCGAAGCCGGCCACCTGCCCGGCTCGCGCTCCACACCGGGCGGCCAACTGGTGCAGGAAACCGATCACGTCGCCAGCGTACGCGGCGCCCGGCTGGTACTGGTGGATGACGACGGCGTGCGGGCCAATATGTCTGCGTCCTGGCTCGCACAACTGGGTTGGGAAGTGCATGTGCTGGATGACCTGCAACCTGCGCACTTCAGCGAACCGGGGGCCTGGGTTGCCCCCGTCCCGGCGCCGCAACAGGCCGAGTTGATCAGCCCGCACACCCTCGCCGAATGGCAGGCTCATGGCGACACCGCAGTACTGGATTTCACCGCCAGCGCCAACTACGTCAAGCGCCACATTCCCGGTGCCTGGTGGGCGTTGCGCGGGCAGTTGCCCGAAGCCTTGCGCAAGGTGCCTGCTGCCGAACGCTACGTGTTGACCTGTGGCAGCAGCCAGCTGGCGCGCCTCGCGGTAGCGCAAGTCGAAGCGCTGACCGGCAAGCCCGTGTTCCTGCTGCAGGACGGCACTGCCAGCTGGATCGCCGCGCAACTGCCGCTGGAGGAAGGCGAGACCCGCCTCGCTTCACCGCGCATCGACCGCTACCGCCGCCCGTACGAAGGCACCGACAATCCGAAGGAAGCCATGCAGGCCTACCTCGACTGGGAGTTCGGCCTGGTGGACCAGCTGGCCCGCGACGGCACCCACGGGTTTTATGTGATCTGAACACCCCCAGGAGCGAGCCCGCTCGCTCCTCTTCCCACTACCAGCCGACCCCTTCTCCAGGCGGAGGCGACTGAACGCAAGACCTAGCCTGGAGCCCGCCTGATGCGCTTTACCCTTGCCCTTTTACTGGCCACCCTCACCCTGGGTGCGACTTGCCAGGCCGCCGACCTGCAGCCCCTGCGAGTGGCCAACCAGAAATCCACCATCAAGGCGCTGCTGGAAGTCGCCGGCGAAACCCGGGATGTGCCCTACGAAATCCAGTGGTCCGAGTTCCCCGCCGCCGCACCGCTGGGCGAAGCCCTCAACGCCGGGGCCGTGGACATCGGCGCGCTGGGGGATGCGCCCTACGTGTTCGCCCTCGGTGCCGGAGCACCGCTGAAGGTGGTGAGCATCATCCACGCCGAAGGCCGCAACACCACCGCACTGATTGTTCCGAAAGATTCCCCGATCCACGATCTTGCCGACCTCAAGGGCAAGCGCATCGTCACCACCCGCGGCTCCATCGGGCACTTCCTGGCGATCAAGGCGCTGCGCAGCGCCGGCCTTTCCACCCACGACGTGCAGTTCATCTTCCTGCTGCCCAGCGAGTCACGGCTGGTGCTGGATAACGGCACCGCCGATGCCTGGTCGACCTGGGACCCCTACACCACCGTGGTCACCAGCCAGAGCCAGGCAAGAGTTCTTGCCAGCGGCAACAACCTGCTGAGCAATCACCTGTACCTCGCCGCCACCAGCAAGGCAATTGCCGACAAGCGCGTGCAGCTGGACGACTTCGTGGCCCGGGTCGACCGCGCCTACCGCTGGAGCAACGATCACCCGCAGGCGTTCGCCGCCGCCATGGCCAAAATCACCGGCTTGCCGCTGGAGGTGCACGTAGCCGTGGCCAACGCCACCCATATGCAACCGGTGGCGATTGACGACTCGGTGATCAGCGGCCTGCAAACCACCGCCGACATCTATCAGGACGAAGGCCTGCTGACCAAGCACATCGACGTCTCCCAAGGCTTCGACAAAAGCTTCAACGCCAAACGTGCCCCGCTTACCCAGGCTTCCCGCTAAAAGGAGAGAGAACATGAGCAAACGCCAACTGAAACTCGGTGCCATGGTGCACGGCGTCGGTCACGGCTGGGGCGAATGGCGCCACCCGCAGGCGCAACCCAATGCCAGCGTCAACTTCGGGTTCTACAAGCATCAGACGCAACTGGCCGAAGGCGCGAAGTTCGACTTCGTGTTCATCGCCGACAGCCTGCATATCCATGAAAAATCCAGCCCGCACTACCTCAACCGTTTTGAGCCGCTGACCATTCTTTCGGCCCTGGCGGCCCTGACCTCGAACATCGGCCTGGTGGCGACCGTCACCGTGAGCTACACCGAACCGTTCCAGGTGGCACGCCAGTTCGCCTCCCTGGACCACATCAGCGGCGGCCGCGCCGGCTGGAACGTGGTGACTTCGTGGCTCAGCGGCACCGCCGACAACTTCGGCAAGGCCGAGCACCCGCCCCACGCCGTGCGCTACCGCATCGCCAGGGAGCATGTGAATGTGGTCAAGGGCCTGTGGGATTCCTGGGAAGACGATGCCTTTGCGTACAACAAGCAAAGCGGCGAATTTTTCACCCCTGGCAAGCTGCATGCACTGGAACACAAAGGCGAGTTTTTCTCGGTCAAGGGCCCGCTGAATATCGCCCGCTCGCGCCAGGGCCAGCCGGTGATTTTCCAGGCGGGCACTTCCGAGGACGGGCGCAATTTTGCCGCCGAAAACAGCGACGCGATTTTTGTCCATGCCGAGACCTTCGACGAAGCCAAAGCCTACGCCCAGGACTTGAAGAAACGCGCCCGCAGTTTTGGCCGTGATGCTGATCAGTTATCGATCCTGCCGGGCATCCGGCCGATTGTTGGCCGCGACGAAGCCGAGGTGGAAAGCCGCTATCAGCAAGCTGTGGAGCTGGTGACCGTCGAGGACGCAATCGTCGCCCTGGGCCGCCCGTTCAACGACCACGATTTCAGCAAGTACCCGCTGGACGACCCCTTCCCGGAACTCGGCGACCTGGGCTCCAACAGCCAGAAAGGCGGCTCCGACCGCATCAAGCAACTGGCCCGCGATGAACGCCTGACCCTGCGGGAAGTGGCCCTGCGGTTCTCCCGGCCCAAGCGCGATTTTGTCGGTACCCCGGAGCAGGTCGCCGACGCGATCCAGACCTGGTTCGAAGCCGGCGCGGCCGACGGCTTCATCA
The DNA here is from genome assembly GCF_013385695.1 of Pseudomonas sp. D8002. Lineage (NCBI taxonomy): Bacteria > Pseudomonadati > Pseudomonadota > Gammaproteobacteria > Pseudomonadales > Pseudomonadaceae > Pseudomonas > Pseudomonas sp. D8002. The sequence continues at coordinate 147,240 of NZ_JACAPM010000017.1, read as the reverse complement.
TCAATTCACTGCTGCCGGACGGCTTGCAGTACTTCACCGAGCTGGTAGTGCCGGTGCTGCAACAACGCGGGCTGTTGCGCAGCGAATACAGCGGCGCCACCCTGCGGGAAAACCTTGGCCTGGACGTGCCGGCGAACCGCTACAGCACCCCGTTCGAAACTCAACCAACGCAGATCGCCATCTGACCAGGGCACGACCATGACGAACACGATCAAACACGGACAGTTCAATCGTCGCGGCTTCCTGGGTGCCAGTTCGATTGCCCTTGGCGCGCTGGGCCTCGCCTCGCTGGTGCCCCGGGCTTTCGCTGCACCTGCGAAGCTCTCGGACCTGACCCTGGCCGTCGCCACCTACCGTGGCCAGGACTCGTACTTCACCGACGACGCCGGCACTTCCAACACGCCCTATAAAGTCGACTACGCCGAGTTCGCCGGCGGCAACCTGATCGTCGAAGCGCTGGCCTCCGGCAGCCTGGACATTGGCGGCATGAGCGAGATCCCGCCGATCTTCTCGATCCAGAGCCACCGCGAGCCGAAGCTGATTGCGGTGCTGCAAGGTGACGTGAATAACCAGGTGATCCTGATTCCCAAGGAGTCGAAAATTGAATCCATCGCCCAGTTGAAAGGCAAGCGTGTGGGCTATGTGCGCTCCACCACCTCGCACTACTTCTTGATCAAGGCCTTGAAGGAGCAAGGGCTGACCTTCAACGACATCACCCCCGTGGCACTCACGCCACAGGACGGTTTCAGCGCGTTCCAGAGTGGCCAGCTGGACGCCTGGGTGATCTACGGGGTGTTTATCCAGCTGGCGAAATTCCGCAGCGGCGCCCGGGTATTGAAAACCGCCCTCGGCTACCTCTCCGGCAACTACCTGATCGGCGCCCGCCCCGCTGCCCTGGAAGACCCGCTGCGCAAACAGGCGATCCAGGATTACTTGCAGCGCCAGGCGCGCACGCTGGAATGGATGAACAACAACCCTGAGCCGTGGGCTGAAAAATCGGCGAAGTTGCTCGGTGTGGACAAGGCCGTGTTCCTCGACGTGTACAACAACCGCAGCCAGCCCTACAGCGTGATCGAGGTGAACGACCAGGCCATCGCTTCGCAGCAGGAAGTGGCGGACCTGTTCTTCAATGCCGGGGTATTGAACGAGCGGCTGGATGTCAGCCCGTTGTGGGACCGGCAGTTCAAGTTGCTGCCGATATAACCCGCCTTCGAAAACGCCGAATAACCCATGTGGGAGCGGGCTTGCTCGCGAAAGCGGTGGATCAGCCAACGGATGTGCAACCTGACACACCGCTTTCGCGAGCAAGCCCGCTCCCACATTTTGAACGAGTACACCCATCATGAGCCTTTCTTCTCAACCGTCACTGCGCTCCGTGGAAGTGGCCAATTTCGAAGCCTTGCTGGAACGCCTCAGCGCCCAGCTCGCCGCCACTGCACACATCGTTGATGAAAGCGGCACCTTCCCCCACGACAACTTCAAGCTGCTGCACGAACACGGCCTTGTCGCCCTGACCGTGCCCAAGGCCCTCGGCGGTGGCGGTGCCAACCTGAGCCAGGCGCGCAAGGCCATCAGCGCGATTGCCAAGGGCGAGCCGTCCACCGCGTTGATCCTGGTGATGCAGTACCTGCAACACACGCGCCTGCAAGACAGCAAAACCTGGCCGCCCGCCCTGCGCACCCAGGTCGCCGAAGACGCTGTGCGCAATGGGGCGTTGATCAATGCCCTGCGCGTCGAACCCGACCTCGGCACCCCGGCCCGTGGCGGCCTGCCCGCGACCATCGCCCGGCGTACCGCCGCCGGCTGGCGCATCAGCGGGCGCAAGATCTACTCCACCGGCAGCCATGGCCTGAGCTGGTTCAGCGTGTGGGCCCGCAGCAGCGATGAAGACCCGTTGGTAGGCGCCTGGCTGGTGCCCAGGGACAGCCCCGGCATCAGCATCATCGACACCTGGGACCACCTCGGCATGCGCGCCACCTGCAGCCATGAAGTGGTGTTCGACAACGTGCTGGTGCCGCTGGACCACGCGGTCAGCGTCAGCCCCTGGAGCGCACCGCAAGCGGAACTGGACGGTGACGGGTTCCTGTGGATGTCGGTACTGCTCTCATCGGTGTACGACGCCGTGGCCCAGGCCGCGCGCGACTGGCTGGTGGAGTGGCTGGAACAACGCAAGCCGTCCAACCTCGGCGCCGCGCTGTCGACCTTGCCGCGCTTTCAGGAGACCGTCGGGCATATCGACACTCTGCTGTTTGCCAACCGCAGCCTGCTGGACGCCGCCGCCGACGGGCACACCCCGGCAGCCCACGCCGCACAGATCAAATACCTGGTGACCGGCAACGCGATCCGTGCCGTCGAGTTGGCCATCGAGGCGTCCGGCAATCCCGGCCTGTCCCGACACAGCCCACTGCAGCGGCATTACCGCGACGTGCTGTGCAGCCGCGTGCATACCCCGCAGAACGACGCGGTGCTGCAAGGCGTCGGCAAGGCCGTCTTCGCTCAACGACACAAGGAACGCCCATGAGCCAGGTGATTATCGCCAGCCAGCTGGACGAAGATTTCAATCAAGTCATCCGCCAGCGCCTGGCCCTCACGCACCCCGGTGCAGAGGTGATCAGCGTGCCGGCCGGTGTGCCCAGCGACTTGCCGGCCCAGGCCAATATCCTGCTGGCCCGGCCGATCAATGTGCGCGGCTACACCGCGCCGGACACACCGCCCCCGGGTTGGCCGTACGGCGTGCAGTGGATCCAGGTGGTGTCGTCGGGCATCGACTTCTATCCCAGGTGGCTGTTCAACGGGCCGCCGGTGAGCACCTCACGGGGCAGCGCCGCCGAAAACCTCGCCGAGTTCGCCCTCGCGGCAATCTTCGCGGCGGCCAAGCATTTGCCGGATATCTGGGTAAAGGATGCCCAGTGGCAGTTCACCCCGCTGCGCCCGCTCAAGGGCACCACCCTGGGGATTCTCGGGTTTGGCGCGATTGGCCGCAGCCTGGCGCAGAAGGCTCATGGGTTGGGGATCAAGGTGGTGGCATTACGCCAAACTGACACGCCGTTTGACGTAGAGGGTGTGGAAGCGGCGCGGGATATCCATGACCTGTTTGCGCGTTCCGATCACCTGGTGCTGGCAGCGCCACTGACCGAGGCCACACGGCATATCGTCGATCGGGAGGCGCTGGCGAATGCCAAGCCAGGGTTGCACCTGATCAATATTGCCCGGGGAGGATTGGTGGATCATGAGGCGCTGCTGGAGGCGCTGGACAGCGGCCATATCGGGCTGGCTTCGCTGGATGTGACCGAGCCCGAGCCATTGCCGGACGGGCATGCGTTGTATGGGCATCCGAGGGTCAGGGTGTCGCCGCATACGTCAGCGATTTCGACCAATAGCCGGCATGACATTGCGGACAGTTTTCTGGGCAATCTGGAAAGGTATCTGAGTGATCGGCCGCTGGAAAACCTCGCTGATACCCAACGCGGTTACTAAGCCCAACAGAAATCAAAATGTGGGAGCGGGCTTGCTCGCGAATGCGGTGTTTCAGTCACTATCAATGTTGACTGAGCGACCGCATTCGCGAGCAAGCCCGCTCCCACATTTGTTTTTTGTCGGCTGAAAAATATCATCAGCCTTACGCATCACATTCAAACCAATACATACCTGTTTTTTATAATTAACTTATAACTAATCGGACTTTTACGCCCGGCATTTATACAAATACTGTTACATCCAGTACCGACCCCTGACCAGGTGGAGGCCCAATTTTGCCTAAACCGTCAACCACCTCAGGGGTCCATCATGAGTCCTACCGCCGTACCCAATCGCCTGGCACTGGCCATCTCCCTCGCCCTGTTCGGCCTTTCCGTTCACGCCGACGACGCCGCCCTGCCGGTGGTCAATGTCACCGCCGAGCACCGCAGCGAAGACCTGCAAAAAACCCCGCTGGCGATTTCCGCGTTTGATGAAAAGGCCCTGGAAGACAAGCAGATCAACAGCGTGCGCGACCTCTCGGGCCAGGTGCCGAACCTGACACTCAGCCGCCAGTCGATCTCCTACAGCGCGCAGACTTACGGCATTCGCGGTATCGGTGAAACCGACCCGATCCAGGAAGCCGCCGTCGCCGTGTATGCCGATGACCTGTACATCCCGCGTGCGATTTCGTCGATGCTCGACTTCAACGATGTGGAGCGTGTCGAAGTGCTGCGCGGGCCCCAGGGCACCCTCTACGGGCGCAACAGCAGCGCCGGTGCGATCCGCGTGATCACCCGCGATCCGACCCAGGAAACCCGTGGTTTTGTAGAGCTGGGCGCCGGCAACTACGACGCGCAGAACGCACGCCTGCTGATCAGCGGCCCGCTGGTGGACAACGCGCTGTTCGGCAGTTTCTCGGCGATCCGCCTGAGCCGCGACGGCACCGTCTCCGACCCCACCCGGGGCAAGGATGTAAACAACGTCGACATCCAGTCCTACCGCGGCAAGCTGCGCTACAAGCCGGTGGATTCGCCGTGGGATGTGCAACTGACCCTGGCCGGTACCTTCGACCGGGGCGACACCACCAGCTACACGCCTTTCGACGCCAACGGGCATTTCGACAAGTTCAAGAGCTACAGCAGCCTCGACCCGAAAAACCGCCTGGACCAGGGCAGCTCGGTACTGCGGGCGATTTACGCGATCAATGACAACCTGAACTTCAAGTCGGTGACCGCCTACTCGGCGTTCCACCAACCGGTGGACTACGACAACTCAGGGCAAGCCGCGCTGATCCAGAACAACCTGATCCTGTACAAGCAGAACTATGCGACCCAGGAGTTCCAGCTCAACGGCGACTACGACGATTTCAGCTTCAGCACCGGGGTGTACCTGTACCGCGAGAAGTTCGACGCCGACCGCGACAACCTTACCTATTCCATCGCCCGCAATCGGGTGATCGGCCAGGGCCAATACAGCACCACCAACACCGAAAGCTATGCGCTGTATGGCCAGGGCACCTACAAGCTGACGCAACAACTGTCGCTGATCGCCGGCCTGCGCTTTACCCGCGAGCACAAGAATTTCGACTTCACCAACTACGCGATCAACACCGACCGGCAAATCACCGGCACCAACTTCACCGCCGAGTCGAGCAAATCCTGGCAGTCCACCAGCCCGAAGATCGGCTTCGAATACGCCTGGACCCCGCACCTGAACCAGTACGCCTACGTCGCCAAGGGCTTCAAGGCCGGTGGCTACGACAACCGCGCCCCCACCCAGGCCGCCGCCGAACAGGCGTTCTCCCCGGAAGACGTGACCACCTGGGAAACCGGGGTCAAGGGTGACTTCTTCGACCAGCGCCTGCGGGCCAACGTCGCGCTGTTCTACAACGACTACAAAGACCTGCAAACCAACGCCTATGACCCGGCGCTGGGGGTGAGCCTGCGCACCAACGTCGGCCGTGCCCACACCTACGGCGTGGAGCTGGAAACCCTCACCGCCCTGAGCCGCGACCTGCAACTGACCGCCAACGTCGGCTACCTGCAAAGCAAGTACGACGACTTCCAGAACGCCAGCGGTGCCGGGGTGGATGCCAACGGCAAGCAACTGGTGTTCTCGCCACGCTGGAACGCGAGCGTTGGCCTGAACTACACCATCCCGGCCGGGCTGCCGGGCACCTGGCTGGCAGGCACCGATGCGCAGTTCCAGACCAAGTCCTACGCCAACGCATTGAACGACGACATCCAGGAAATCCCGCAACAGACCTTCTGGAACGCCAACACCCGCTACATCAGCGGCGACGGCCACTGGACCACCACCCTGGCGGTGAAAAACCTGCTGGACCGCGCCTACCCGCAGTCGGTGGGCTACGTGCCCTCCAGCGGCGCCCGCTACTACTCGGTCAACGACCCGCGAACCCTGTTGCTGACCGTGCGCTACGACCTCTGACAAACCGCTATCTCAAGGAGCGAATCATGGCTTTTACCCGCAGGGAACTGATTTCCCGTATTGCCGCCGTGGGCGGTTATTCCGCCGCTGTCAGCGCATTGGGCGCGCTGGGGTTGACGCCTCAGGCGGTGGCATCGAGCTTTACCCCACTGCAATTGGGCAGCACCGGCAAAGGCAAGCAGGTAGTGGTAGTCGGCGCCGGGATCTCCGGGCTGGTCAGCGCCTATGAGCTGCGCAAGGCCGGGTTCAACGTGACGATCCTGGAAGCCCGCGACCGGGTGGGTGGACGCAACTGGACCCTGCGCCGAGGCACCAAGGTCGATTTCGACGACGGCGTCAGCCAGACCGTCGACTTTGATGACGGGCAGTTTTTTAACGCCGGCCCCGCGCGTATTCCCAGCCACCACCAGACGATCCTCGGCTACTGCCGCGAGCTGGGTGTGGAGCTGCAAGTACTGGTCAACAGCAGCCGCAACGCCCTGGCCCGGCCGGATACGCAGCAACCGGCGTTCCAGTTGCGCCAGGCGGTCAACGACACCCGCGGCCAACTCTCGGAACTGCTGGCCCGCACAGTCAGCCGCAAGGCGTTGGACCAGGACCTGAGCGTGGATGACCGCAAAGCGTTGCTGAGTTTCCTCAAAGTGTACGGCGACCTCAACGGCGACCTGCAATACAAGGGTTCGGTGCGCTCCGGCTACACCCGCGTGCCCGGCGCCGGCGACCAGACCGGCGTGACCCGCGCGCCGCTGGAGCTGCAGACCCTGCTCAATCCCAAGCTGTGGGGCGCGCTGGTGTTCGATGAAATCCCGGAGTTTTCCTCCACCATGTTCCAGCCGGTGGGCGGCATGGACCGCATTCCGTATGCCTTCTACGAGCATCTGAAAGATGCGGTGCGCTTCAACGCCGAAGTCAGCGATATCCAGACCTCGGAGCAAGGCAGCCGGATCACCTACCGCGACCGTATCAGCGGCAAGACCCAGGTGCTGAGTGCCGACTACGCGATTGTCACCGTGCCCTTGCCGCTGCTGGCCAAGCTGCCAACCAACTTCACGGCACCCTTCAAGCAGGCGATCCAGACCGCGCAAAGCGACCAGGCCAACAAGGTGGCCTGGCAGGCGCCGCGCTTCTGGGAAACCGACTTCAACATCTACGGCGGCCTGTCGTACCTCGACCATGAAGTCAAAGGCCTGTGGTACCCCAGCGACCGCCTCAACAGCGCCCAGGGGATTCTGGTGGCGGCCTACAACACCAGTGAATCGGCCCAGGCCTTCAGCCAGAAATCCCTGGCCGAACAGTTCGCCTCCTCACGCCAGGCGGTGGAGCTGTTGCACCCCGGCCACAGCGCCAAGTTGCAAAAACCGGTGGCGATCAACTGGTCGAAAGTCAGCTACAGCAAGGGCCCGTGGATCGTCAACGACGAGGTCGGCGAAAGCGCCTACCGCCTGCTCAACGAGCCCCAGGGCCGCACGTACCTGGCCAGCGACGCCCTCGCCCACGGCGGCGTCGGCATCTGGCAGAACAGCGCCGCCGATTCGGCGCGGCGCATCGTCTCGCTGATCGGCCGGCATGCCGAACGCCAGCAACCGGGCGTCGCCGCCTGACTTTTCTCTCTCAAGGAATGAACCGATGAAGACGCTTTTTGCAGGACTGCTGATGACCGCCACCACCCTTGCCGCCCACGCCGATGAGATCAAGCGCGTGCCGCTGCCGAACTCGAATTTCCCGATCTCATTGGCGGTGTCGGTGCCGCCGCAGACCGAGCTGCTGTTTGTGAGTGGGTTGCTGGCCGACCTGCATGACCCCAAGGCGCCGAAAGACTCGTTTGCCGCCTATGGCGACACGGCCATCCAGACCACGTCGATCCTCAACAAGCTCAAGGGTGTGCTGCAAAGCCAGGGCCTGGATTTGGGAGATGTGGTGCAGCTGCGGATATTTCTGGTGGGCGATCCAGCCAAGGGCGGCAAGCTTGATTTTGCCGGGTTGCAGGAAGGCTACACGCCGTTCTTCGGCAGTGCCGAGCAGCCGAAAAAACCGGCGCGCACCGCGGTGCAAGTCGTCGCGTTGCCATTGCCCGGCGGGCTGGTAGAAATCGAAGCGGTTGCCGCGCGCAAACGCTGACAGGGACATCACTCGAGACCAAGGAGCTCCACTCTCATGCGAAAATTCAACTGGCTGACGGCACCTTTGTGGCGAGGGAGCTTGCTCCCGCTGGGGCGCGCAGCGGCCCTGAAGCCTGACTCCGCAATTTCCTCGGAAGACCGTATTGGGGCTGCTACGCAGCCCAGCGGGAGCAAGCTCCCTCGCCACAGCAAGCTTCCTCACCACAGCAAGCTCCCTGGCCACAGCAAGCTCGCTCATCGTAAAAGGCTACACCGGTACAATCATCTGAAACTCCTGCCGCTCTCGCTGGCGTGCGGCCTGGCGTCCTTCGGCGTCGAATCTGCCGAAGACCGCTCCCCCACCCTCGACACCGTGGTGGTCACCGGCAACCGTGGCGCCGAACAACGCACCGTCACCACCAGCCCCACGCCGATTGATGTGATCAGCGGCGAACAACTGCGGGCCGTGGGCAAGCCGAGTTTGCTCGAAGCGTTGGGCAAGCTCATCCCCTCGTTCAACCTGCCCGACCGCGCCGGCTGGGATGCCAGCGGCGTGGTGCGTTCGGCCACCCTACGCGGCCTCACCGCCTCTCACGTACTGGTGCTGGTCAACGGCAAACGCCGCCATACCAGCGCCACCCTGAACATCAACGGCATCAACAGCGGCGCGGCCCCCAGCGACCTCGACCTGATCCCGGTGGCTGCCATCGACCATGTGGAGGTGCTGCGCGACGGTGCAGCGGCGCAATACGGCTCGGATGCGATTTCCGGGGTGATCAACATCATCCTCAAGCAGACCACCGGCGGCAGTTCCGACACCACCCTGGGCCAGAACTACGACGGCAAGCGCGGCACCGGCCAGGAGGCGCTGAACTATGGCTTCCAGGTGGGGGAAGCCGGGGTGCTCAACGTGTCCCTCGACACCCGCTACCAGGAGCGCGACAACAAGGCCGGCAGCAACGGCTACAGCAGCCATTACTACCCGCTGGCGGACGGTTCCCCCGACCCGCGCGAAGCCACCTCCAGCCACCACACCTACAAAGGCTACGGCTCGCCCCGCAGCCAGTTGGGCGATGTGGCGTACAACCTCGACCTGCCGCTGAACGACAACCTGACGCTGTACTCGTTTTCCACCCTGGCCACCCGGGAGAACAACGACGGCCAGAACTTCCGCCTGCCCAACGGCCGCAACACCATCACCACCGGGCCCAATGGTTACCCCGACGGCTACAGCCCGTACTGGTTGGTCAACGAGACGGACTTCCAATCGGCTTTCGGCGCCAAGGGCAACGACCTTGGCGGCGGTTGGGGTTGGGACCTGAGCAGCACCTACGGGCGCAACTACGCCAAGCAGCGCACCTACGACAACCAGAACCCGTCCCTGGGCGAAAGCACACCGAACAAGTTCACCTCCGGGATCTACATCGCCGACCAGCTCACCACCAACCTCGACCTGAAAAACACCTACGAGATCGGCCTGGCCAAGCCGCTGGACGTGGCGTTCGGCCTGGAGCACCGGCGCGAAAGCTACGAGACCCGCGCCGGCTCCGAGGCTTCCTATATCGATGGCGGCTACGTGTTCCCGGCAGGCCATCCGCGTGCCGGGCAGCGTCCCGATCCGGGGGCTCAGGTCACCAACGGCATCCGTCCGGAAGACGCGCAGAAGGTCAGCCGCAACAGCGTCGCCAGCTATGTCGACCTCGGGTTCTACCCCACCGAGCAGTGGTACATCGGCGTGGCCGGACGCTACGAACATTACAACGAAGGCGTCGGCGGTACCCGCAGCGGCAAGCTCAGCACGCGGTATGCGTTCAACCCGGTGTTCGCCCTGCGCGGCACCGTGAGCAACGGCTTTCGCGCACCGTCCCTGGCCAACGAGATCTTTACCGCACGCTCCACCGGGTTCGACACCATCAATGGCGTGTACCAGTCGTATAACTACGTGATCCTGCCGGTGGATTCCGCCGGCGCTCAGGCATTGGGTGCCAAGTCACTGAAGCCGGAGCGCTCGACTAACTTCAGCCTCGGTTTCGCCGTGACCCCAAGCGATGCCTTGAGCCTCACGGTGGACGGCTACGTGATCAACCTGCGGGACCGCCTGGTGCTCAGCGAACGCTTCCAGGGCCCAGGCATTGCCTCCCTGCTGGACAGCATCGGCGTACCGGCCACGGCGGGCGCACAGTACTTCACCAACGGCGCCAACACCCGCACCTCCGGGGTGGACGTGGTGGGCAACTACCGGCAGAACCTCGACCGCTACGGCTCGGTGAAATGGACGGCGGCGCTGAACTACAACCACACGCAGATCCTCAGCGTCAACGACACCCCGGCGCAGCTCGCCGCCCTGGGCAACTTCCAGTTGATGGGTCGCCAGTCACGGGCACTGATCACCAAGACCTCACCCAGCAGCAAGATGATCTTCTCCGCCGACTGGGCGATCCACGACTTCGACGTCAACCTGCGCCTGACTCGCTACGGCACCTACACCGAGGTCAACAGCTCCAGCGACGCGAGCCTGGACCGCACGTATTCGGCCAAGTGGATCACTGACCTCGACGTGGCCTACGCGATCAGCAAACAGCTGACGGTGGCCGTAGGTGCGCAGAACCTGTTCGACAAATACCCGGATCACATCGGCGTGAAGAACTCGTCGTTCGGCGATAACTGGGGCAGCTATTCGCCGTTCGGGTTTACCGGCGGGTATTACTACAGCCGGGTGCAGTACGCGTTCTGATTCAACAACCGCCGGCCAGGCGTTCACGCAGGAACTCGATCAACGCCTGCACCGGGCGCGAGCTCTGGCGGTGCTGGGGGTAAACGGCGGAAAGGGTCAGGGGTTCGGGCGCACAGTCTTCCAGCAGCGTCACCAGGCGGCCGTCCTGCAAGGCTTGGGCAACGATAAAATTGGGTAGGTAGGTGATGCCCAACCCGGCCACGGCGGCATCCCGCAGCAACTCACCGTTGTTGACCCGCATGCGCCCGCTGACGTTGCGGGTGTGGGGTTTGCCATCGACCTTGAAGTGCCATTGCACCTGGCGACCATGGCCGTAAGGCAGGCATGCGTGATCGGCCAGGTCATCGGGACTCTGCGGCGTGCCGTGGCGGGCCAGGTAGTCGGGACTGGCGCAGTAGACGCGCTGCACATTGGCGATGCGTCGGGCGATCAGGGTCGAATCCTCGAGGGTGCCGATGCGCAGCACCAGGTCGTAGCCTTCGCTGATGAGGTCTACCGGGCGGTCGCTGAGGTCCACCTCCACGGTGACATGAGGGTGGCGTTGCAGGAACAGCGGCAACAGGCAACCCAGGTGCGCCATGGCAAACGACAACGGCGCGCTCAGGCGAATGGTGCCTCGGGGCTCGGTGTTTTGCCCGGCGATGCCCTGCTCCACTTGCTCGACTTCACTGAGCAGGCGCAGGGCGGATTCGTAGTAACTCTGGCCCAGCGGCGTGACGTCCAGGCGGCGGGTGGAGCGGTTGAGCAGGCGTACGCCGAGGCGCTCTTCCAGCTGGATCAGGCGGCGGCTGACAAATTGCTTGGACAGGCCAAGATGCTCGGCGGCAGCGGTGAAACTGCCGGATTCCATGACCTGGCAAAACAGGCGCATGTCTTCGAAGGGGTTCATTGTCGCTTCTCGGTGGACGCTGGGCTGTTTTATAGCCGGTCAGTCGCCACACCACAAATCAAAATGTGGGAGCGGGCTTGCTCGCGAAGGCGGTGGGTCAGTCGGTACATGTATTGACTGGCACACCGCCTTCGCGAGCAAGCCCGCTCCCACATTGGATTACCTGCATATCAGAGAGCGGTTTATTTGGCCGTCAGCGCCGAGTAGCTGTTCATCAAATTGCGATAGTTGGGAATACGCGGCGACAGCAGATTCGCCAGGCCTTCCATGTCGTTGCGCCAGTCCACCTGCAGCTCGCAGGCCACCGAGAACCAGTTCACCAGCTGTGCACCGGCCGCCGTCATGCGTGCCCACGCCGCCTGTTGCACGGTCTCATTGAAGGTGCCCGAAGCATCGGTGACCACAAACACTTCAAACCCTTCAGCCAGGGCCGACAGCGTCGGGAAGGTCACGCACACGTCGGTCACCACCCCGGCAATGATCAGTTGCTTGCGGCCGGTGGCTTTCACTGCCTTGACGAAGTCTTCGTTGTCCCACGCGTTGATCTGGCCAGGGCGCGGGATGTACGGCGCGTCCGGGAACAGTTCTTTCAGCTCCGGCACCATCGGGCCGTTGGGGCCGCTTTCGAAACTGGTGGTGAGGATAGTCGGCAGCTTGAAGAACTTGGCCAGGTCCGCCAGGGCCAGCACGTTGTTCTTGAACTCGTTGGGCGAGAAGTCCTGCACCAGGGAAATCAGGCCGGTTTGGTGATCCACCAGCAGGACCACGGCGTCATCTTTGTTCAGGCGTTTGTAAGTCATGGGAATACTCCTTTGAGGTTAGATTCAGAAGGCAAAACACGAGCAGCCAAACGCGCCCCAGAAACCCTGGAAGTCGCTGACCGGCACGTTCGAGAGACGCGCCCGTTCATGGCTATGGGCATGCACGCCACAGGGGCCGCTGCACTGGTGCACCTGGGCTTGCAGCGCTGACGCCGGGCGCCAGTGGCCCGGTACCTTGACCACCGGCGACCAGTCCGGCAGCACCGGCACGCTGGGTGGTGCGAAATCTTCAAAGTCGCCGGCGCCGTACACCACCTTGCCGCCGACCACGGTGAGTACCGATTCGATCCACTTGATGGCTTCCTCGTCGACACTGAAGAAGTCCGCCGACAGTGCCGCCACGTCCGCCAGTTGGCCGACCTTGATCTGGCCCTTCTTGCCTTGCTCGGAGGAGAACCAGGCGCTGCCGTGGGTGAACAGTTCCAGGGCCGTCAGCCGGGGCAGCCCCTCGGCGTGCAGTTCCAGCCCGCCGACGGTGCGGCCGCTGACCATCCAGTACAGCGAGGTCCAGGGGTTGTAGCTCGACACCCGGGTGGCGTCGGTGCCAGCGCCCACCGGCACGCCTTCGGCGAGCATGCGTTTGATCGGCGGCGTGGCCTCGGCGGCCTTGGCGCCGTAGCGCTCCACAAAGTACTCACCCTGGAACGCCATGCGGTCCTGGATCGCGATGCCGCCGCCCAGCGCCCGCACGCGCTCGATGTTCTGCGGGGTGATGGTTTCGGCGTGGTCGAAGAACCATGGCAAGCCGTTGAACGGGATGTCGCGGTTGACCTTCTCGAACACGTCGAGCATCCGCGAGATCGACTCGTTGTAGGTGGCGTGCAGGCGGAACGGCCAGCGCTGTTCCACCAGGTGGCGCACCACCGGCTCCAGTTCCTGCTCCATGGTCAGCGGCAGGTCTGGGCGTGGTTCGAGGAAGTCTTCGAAGTCGGCCGCCGAGAACACCAGCATTTCGCCGGCGCCGTTGTGGCGCAGGTAGTCGTCGCCCTGATGCAGGGTCACGCTGCCGGTCCAGTTCTTGAAGTCGCTGAGTTCTTCCTTGGGCTTCTGGGTGAACAGGTTGTACGCGATGCGCACGGTCAGTTGCTGGTCCTTGGCCAACTGTTCGATCACGGCGTAATCGTCGGGATAGTTCTGGAAACCACCGCCGGCGTCGATGGCACTGGTCAGGCCCAGGCGGTTGAGTTCGCGCATGAACTGGCGGGTGGAATTCACCTGGTATTCCAGGGGCAGTTTCGGGCCCTTGGCCAGGGTCGCGTAGAGAATCATCGCGTTGGGCCGCGCCACCAGCATGCCGGTGGGGTTGCCGTTGTGGTCGCGCACGATCTCGCCGCCGGGCGGGTTCGGCGTGTCCTTGGTGTAGCCGGCCACCCGCAGGGCGGCACGGTTGAGCAAGGCACGGTCATACAGGTGCAACACGAACACCGGCGTATCGGGGGCGGCCTGGTTGAGCTCGTCGAGGGTGGGCATGCGTTTTTCGGCGAACTGGAATTCGTTCCAGCCGCCCACCACCCTCACCCACTGCGGCGTGGGCGTGCGGTCAGCCTGATCCTTGAGCATGCGCAGGGCATCGGCCAGTGACGGCACGCCTTCCCAGCGCAGTTCGAGGTTGTAGTTCAGGCCGCCACGGATCAGGTGCAGGTGCGAGTCGTTGAGGCCAGGGATTACAGTGCGACCCTTGAGGTCGATGACCTGGGTACCACTGCCGCGCAGGGCCATGGCTTCGCCGTCGGTGCCCACCGCGACGAAGCGTCCCTGGTGGATCGCTACTGCCGTGGCGCGGGGATTTTCACGGTCCACGGTGTGGAACTGGCCATTGAACAGAATCAGGTCGGCGTTCATAGGGTTTCCTTTACAGAGGCTTCAAGCCAGGGCGCGAACAGGCGGGTGGCCGCCGGCATCAGCAGGTAAACCACCAGTAAAACGATGGTCAGGGTGACCAGGAAGGTGGCGACGATGTAGTTGGACAGGAACGGGTGCAGCCGCAGTACCGGGCCCCAGATGATCGGCACCAGCAAGGTCAGCGGCAGGATCACCAGCAGCGTGACCACTGCCTGTTTCCAGCGCGGCGGCTTGGCGGCAGCATCGGCCAGGGGCGAGAACCAGAACTCGTTGACCGCGCCGACTTCGGTCTGGTCGCCGTCGGCCAGCATCGGTGCGGCTTGGTTGATCAGCTCCAGGCGCTGCGGCGAATCGAGCCAGCGCTCCAGGTCATCGGTGGAGCGGTAACGCAGCACGCAGGTGAATAGCGCCAACCCGCCCTGTTTACTGCGCACCACGTCAACGCCGAGGTGGCCGGGACGCTCACCGGCAATACGCACGATGCGTCGCAGCCAGGCTTCGTAGTCGGCTTCAAGCCCGGGTTTTATGCGGTGCTTGACCACCAGGGTCACGACCTCGTCCGGCCCGCCTTGTGCTGTTGAGTCCATCGTGCCCTTCCCCTGGATGCTTGAACGTTCGCGCTAGTGTGCGACGGCCCGATCCAGAAAAATTGCATGCATGTGCTCAGTTCAACACATGCTTGCAGCGGTCTACACTGGGGATTCATTCACCGGTAAGGTGTGTGAAAACAAGCGCCCATCGACCACGGATAGCGATCATGGCTCAACCAGCAGCTGCAACCGGAACCCTGTGTTCAGAGCGGGAACAGAGGGTCAAGCAATTGATCCTCGCCAATCTTGCTGGCCCCCTGGAGGTGACGGAACTGGCTCGCGCCTGTGAGCTGTCCCGCAGCCATTTCTCCAGGGCCTTCAAGCGCACCACCGGTGTATCGCCCCAGGAATGGATTCGCCAGCAACGCATCAAGCAGGCCAAGGTGCTGATCACCGGCTCCGCCCTGAGCCTGACGCAGATCAGCCAGGAATGCGGGTTCTGCGACCAGGCGCACTTCTGTCACCTGTTCAGCCGCAGCGAAGGCGTGAACCCAATGGCCTGGCGCAAACTTCAGCTGCGCTACCGCCATCATCTGCGGACGGCACAGCTGGCGATCGTCAACCTAAAAGAGACAGTCATTCCGATTTTAGCTTCTTAATCAACCTATCGTTAACCAGTAATCTTCTCCTCACACCGAAGCCCTGCATCTCGCAGCCAGGCTTCCCTTGAGGAGAACACCCCATGCTGACCCTTCGCAAAGCCTCGGAACGCGGCGCCGCCAATCACGGTTGGTTGAAGTCGTTCCACACCTTCTCGTTCGCCAACTACTGGAATCCCAAAGAACAGGGTTTTTCCGACCTGCTGGTGATCAACGATGACCGGGTTGCCGCCGGCAAGGGCTTCGGCCAACACCCGCACCGCGACATGGAGATTTTCTCCTATGTGCTCGAAGGCGCCCTGGAACACAAGGACACCCTGGGCACCGGTTCGGTGATCCGCCCCGGCAATGTGCAACTGATGAGCGCCGGCAGCGGCGTGGCCCACAGCGAGTTCAACCACAGCCACACCCAGGGCGTGCACTTCCTGCAAATCTGGATCGTGCCGGATGTGGCGGGCGCCGAACCGCGCTATCAGCAGGAGCACTTCACCGAGGCGCAGAAACGCGGCCGGTTGCAGTTGATCATCTCGCCGGAAGGCACCGACGGCTCCCTAGGCGTGCGCCAGGACGCGCGGGTGTATGCCGGGCTGTTCAACGGCTTTGAAACCGCCAGCCTGCCGCTGGCCCCGGAACGCTACGCCTACATCCATGTGGCGCGGGGCAGCGTTGAAGTCAATGGCCAGCGCTTGCACGAAGGCGACGGCGCCCGAGTGCGCGATGAGCGGGAGATTCACCTGAGCCATGGGGAGGACGCCGAGGTGCTGGTGTTCGACCTGCGCCCTCGGGAACTGCCAGAAATGCCGTGATGAGCGACGCGATGGCCCGGGAAAACGGGCCATCGCTGGCGTCGATAGTCACCATCAGCCCAATGAAGTTCTCTTAAAAAATCTGCCGCGTAACATCGCATCCATACCAACCAACGACTTTCCCGGAGCACACCCTCATGAAACGCCAACTCTTGCTTAGCCTCGCTTTCTCGGTACTTGCTGTAAGCGCCTTTACCCAACCTGCCCTCGCTGAAGGCGGCGCGGATCGCCTGATGGACAGCCGCGTGGCTGAGGGTGGGTCTGACCGTATGCTGGAACGCCGCGTTGCTGAAGGCGGGTCTGATCGCCTGCTGGAACGTCGTGTTGCTGAAGGGGGCGCTGAACGTCTCCAGGGCAACCGTGTAGCTGAAGGTGGTGCTGACCGTCTTCAAGAAAACCGTGTAGCTGAAGGTGGTGCTGACCGTCTTCAAGAAAACCGTGTAGCTGAAGGTGGCGCTGACCGCCTGATGGAAAACCGCGCGTAACCCCTGTCGTTCGCGGTTCACCCCCAGCCGGCCTGATCAGCCGGCTTTTTTTCGCCTGCTGTTAACTGATCCTCACAAGCGCCACG
>NZ_JACAPM010000017.1:115469-130289 GCF_013385695.1 Pseudomonas sp. D8002 | reverse complement strand
CGCCACGCAAGCTCCCTCGCCATTAGTGAAGTTCACGGTCCAGCCACACCACCGCCTTGCCAATCTGCTGCCGTGCCTCAATCCTCGCGTGCACCTGCTGCACCTCTTCCAGGGCGTAATGCCCTTCGATATCCACCGTCAGCGAACCTTCAAGTATCGCCGCGAACACCGCATTGGCACGCCTCTGCACCGTAGGCCCGTCAGCCATGTGGTCGTTGAGCCGTGGGCGAGTCAGGAACAGTGAACCGGCCTCCCCCAACTCCATCGGATCGAGGTCAGTGATCGAACCGGAGACGTTGCCGTAATTGACGATCAGCCCCCGCGTACGACAGGCCTTGAAGCTTTCACGCAAGGTGGCCTTGCCCACCGAATCGAACACCACGTCCACACCCCGCCCCTGCGTTACCTGCAAGACTCGCTCGGCAAACCCGTCGTATGGCCAGGCGTGATCAGCACCGCGCTGAAGGGCAATCGCACATTTTTCAGTGCTGCTGCCGGTGGTGAATACCGTGGCACCGAGTCGCCGGGCCATTTGCACCAGCAACTGGCCGATGCTGCCGGACGCGGCATGGATCAGGCAGCTGTTGCCCGCCTGCAACCGCGCGACGTCTTCAATCAGGTAGTGAGCCGTGCAGCCCTGGAACATCGCCGCAGCCGCCTGATCGAAGCCGATCGCATTGGGAATCTGCGCCACTCGCGCGGCGGGTACGCTGGCGTATTCGGCGAACGCGCCCCATGAAATGCACCAGGCCACTCGATCACCCGGCGCCAGATGGCTCACGCCCTCGCCTACCGCCACCACCACACCGGCCCCTTCCATACCCAGAGTGCACGGCAGCCGTACCGGGTAGGTCACCGACTTGGCGTACTTGCCCTGGCGGGTGTGAACATCCATGAAATTGATCCCGGCACAGGCCACCTTGACCAGTACATGGCCGGCGGTCACTTGGGGTTTGGGCACATCAAGGCGCAGTTGAACAACTTCCGGGCCGCCGTAGGTTTCAAGGGTGAGGGCTTTCATCGCGAGACAACTCCGTTTGCAGTGGGAATGCGCCATGGTAAAAGGCGCTACTCTGTACGAGAATTCCCCAATACCTCCCACCCTCCGTGCGAAAATAACCCGATGTTCGACTGGCAGGATCTGTATTTCTTCACCGTGCTGGCGCGCACCCAATCACTGTCGGCTGCCGCCCGCGAACTGCAGGTGGAACACGCCACTGTTGGCCGGCGCGTCGATGCCCTGGAAAAAGCCCTCGGCGTCAAACTGGTGGATCGCCTGCCCCGCAGCCGGCCGCTCACCGAGGAAGGCCTGGCACTGGCGAAGCTGGCGGCCGGCATGGGCGAGATGGCCACAGAAGTGATGCGCCTGTCCCGCGTGGCCTCGATCGAAGTGGCCGGCACCGTGCGGGTCAGTTGCCCGCCGTCGATTGCCATCCACTGCATCGCGCCCCATGTCGCACGGTTCAGGGCGCAGTATCCCAAGCTGAATATCGTGTTGATGTCCTCGACGACGCTGGCCGCCCTCGACAAAGGCGAAGCCGACATTGCCCTGCGCACGGTGCGTCCCGATGAGGAAGCGCTGGTACGCAGAAAGGTCGGCGCCGTGCGTTTCGGGCTCTATGCCACGCCCGAGCTCAAGCAGTTACCCGCTGAACAGTGGACATTCATTGCCTATGACGCCACCCGCGACCACCTGCCCCAACAGGCGTGGATGCATCAGGTACGCGGCAACCGCACGATTGCCTTCGCCGCCAGCGACCTGATCACCCAGCAAATGGCCGCCCGGGCCCAGGTGGGTGCAGTGGTGTTGCCCACGCTGGTGGGCGATCACGACGCGGCATTGGTGCGGTTGGCAACGAACACCGAAGGCCCGGTTCGCGATATCTGGCTGACGGTGTATCCGGATATGCGCCGCTCGCCTTCGGTGAAGGTGGTGATGGAGTTTCTGGTGAGCTGCATTGAAGGCGAGCCGCAGTTGCGGCGGTGAAACCGATTACTGCGCGGCGTACTGTTCGTCGCTGACCTGCTCCATCCAGTCCACCACCTTGCCGTCGAGCATTTCGTTGATCGCGATATGGGTCATGGCGGTGTTCGCCGTCGCGCCATGCCAATGCTTGACACCGGGTGCAATCCATACCGTGTCGCCGGGGCGAATGGCCCGCACGGGCTGGCCCGCATTTGCATTGTTGGTTGACGCGTTGCGTTATCGCGGCTGAAAGAAGTCCGTCAGGGCCGCGCCCAAGCCATCGAACACCACGGCGATGCGCGGGACCTTGCGCATGTCCTGATGCATGGCGATCCACACGTCAACCTTGAAATCCACCTGCGCGGGCAACACCCGCACCAGCCCGTGACGTTGTGCCACCTGGGCTGAACACACGCCGATCCCAAGCCCCGCACGCAGAGCGGCCAACTGCGCGAGGTGATCGTCGGTGCGAATCACCGTACTGGGCGCCGAACAGTCGAAACCGCGCTCACCCAGGAATTCGATCTCCAGCAAGTTGCGGTCCGGCCCGATCAGCGGGTAGCCGTGCAATTGCGCAACGGTGTCCGGCGTGCCCTGCTCTGCCAACAGTTCGGGTGCGGCGTACAACCCTACGTGAAGGTCGCCGACCTTGCGCGCGACCACCGTGGATTCGACCGGGCGACGGATGCGTACGGCGACGTCGGCCTCTTGCCGGGCAAGTGCCTGGAGCCGATTGGATACGCTCAGTTCGATGGCCAATTGCGGATGATCACGGCGCAGGCTGCGCAACATGGGCGGCAGCACTTCAACGCCCAGCAGCTTGCCGCTGGTGAGCCGCACCGTGCCGCCGGCGAGGGCCGTGTCGGCCGAGGCTGCGCGGCTGAAGGCGTTGGCGGCAACGGCCATCGCTTCAACGTGGCTGATCAGGTCCTTGGCCGTGTCGGTGGGCAACAGCCCGGCGGGTGTGCGGATAAACAGGCTGACCCCGACGCTCTGCTCCAGGGCCTCGATCCTTCGCCGCGCGGTGGCCTGGGCGATCCCCAGCAAACGGGCCGCGCCCGACAGGCTGCCGGTGCGCAACACGGCGAGGAAGGCGCGCTGGGTTTCCCATTGGAGTTGCGGGGCGTTCATACATTTCCTGTGAGCCGCTGGGCAGTTTTGGCGGATGTTCTTTGTTCGGGGGCTGCGGCATGCTGGCGAGCATAACCGATGGGGCTTTCGCCCTCACTTTGCACAGGATCGTTTTTGATGACACTCACGGGCCAATGTCGCTGCACCCGCGTGACCTACACCCTCGATACCGACGCGCCGCTGGCGGTGTATGCCTGCCATTGCCGCCACTGCCAGACCTGGAGCGGCAGCGCGTTTGCCCTGCATGCGCTGTTGCCGGCGGATGCGCTGCGGGTTGAAGGTTCGCTGACGGAATATACCTATGACGTTGATGGGCAGCGCTCGGAACATCGGTTGTGCGGGGTGTGCCATACGCGGATCTGCAACACCACGACGGCAGCGCCGGGGTTGGTTGTGCTGCGGGTCGGGACACTGGATGAGAGCCCGTCCGTGCAGCCGGTGGCGCATATCTGGCTGCGGCACAAGCAGCCGTGGGTAACGCTGGCGGAGGGTGTTCCGACCTGGCCGGAAAGCCCTACGCCCCAGGCGTTTGCGCAGGCGTTGAGCGTTCCCCTGTAGACATGACTCACACCCACACTGTGGCGAGGGAGCTTGCTCCCGCTGGGTTGCGCAGCAACCCCAAAAGCATTGACCGGCCCATCCTGAAAGACCGCAGCGGCCTACCAGGGGGCGCTTCGCACCCCAACGGGAGCAAGCTCCCTCGCCACATTGGGCTCTGCGTCGATGTTGAGGCTCAGCACTTCGCCATTGCGCAACTGCCAGGCGAAGAAGTCTGAGAAATCATCGCGAACCAATGCGCGAATCGCCTTGGCGACAACCCCATGGGCAACCAGCACCACCACCTGTTGCCCATGGTTCACCAGCAACTGATTCAATCCGCCCCGGATGCGCTCGACGAACTGCGAGATTGACTCACCGTCCGTGGGTGCCCGCTCCCATTGCCGGGTAATATTCTGCGCCCAAAGGTCGGGATAACGCTGCGCCGCCTCCGCCTGGGTCAGTCCCTCAAACACCCCCACGCCGCGCTCACGAAACGCATCCAGCGTAGGCAGTTGCAGCCCATCATCCGCAAACACAATGGCCGCCGTTTGCTGAGCCCTGCGCAGCGGCGAGACGATGACGGCGTCGATCTGCGCCGGCAATTTTTCCCGCAACTCCCGCGCCTGCAGCACGCCCCGTTCGTTGAGATCAATGTCCAGCGAGCCCTGGTAACGCCCCTCGGCATTGGCTTGAGTTTCGCCGTGACGAACAACATACAACTGCATACCGCCCTCCTTCATCCTGACGCTGAAAGGCCGCGAACGGCGCACCCGATAAAGGCCTAAGCTAAGATCGAAAAATTATTTATCGAATGTTTTTTAGAACAATAAGCTCACCTTAATCCATTAAGAGTCGAGCACGCCATGCCCCAGTTTTCGCTCCATCGCCTTTTCATCGCAGGCCTTGCCACACTGGGCCTCTGCACCACCCTGAGCACACAAGCCCAGGAAACCGTACGCATCGGCTACCAGAAATCCTCGACCCTGATCACCTTGCTGAAAACCCAGGGCACCCTGGAAAAAGCCCTCAAGGCCGACGGCATCGACGTCACCTGGCACGAGTTCCCCAGTGGCCTGCCGCTGCTGGAAGCACTCAACGTCGGTAACGTGGATATCAGCGCCGACGTGGCCGACACCGTGCCGATCTTCGCCCAGGCCGCCCAGGCCAAGCTCACCTACTTCGCCCAGGAAGCGCCCTCGCCCCAAGCCCAGGCGATCGTGGTGCGCAAGGACTCGCCGATCCAGCAACTGGCGGATTTGAAAGGCAAGAAAATCGCCGTGACCAAGGCCGCCGGCACTCACTATTTATTGATCGCTGCCTTGAACAAGGCGGGGCTGGCCTTCTCCGATATCGAGCCGGCGTACCTGACGCCCGCCGATGGCCGCGCTGCGTTTGAAAACAACAAGGTTGATGCCTGGGTCACGTGGGAACCGTTCCTCACCAGCGTGCAGCGCCAACTGCCCACCCGCACCCTTGCGGACGGTACCGGGCTGGCCAGTTACAAGCGCTATTACCTGACGGGTACGCCCTACGCCAAGGCGCATCCCGAAGTGTTGAAGCTGGTGTACGAGCAGTTGCACCAGGCTGGCGAGTGGGTGAAGAGCCACCCGCGTGATGCCGCGAAAGTGCTGGGGCCATTGTGGGGCAACCTGGATGTGGAGACTGTCGAGGCCGCCAATGCTCATCGCAGCTATGAGGTGCAACCGGTGACGCTGGATCAGTTGGGGGAACAGCAGAAAATTGCGGATGCGTTCTTCAAGGCGGGGTTGTTGCCCAAGGCGGTGGATGCGCAGGATGTGCAGGTGTGGAAACCCTGAGGCAGTCAACTGTGGGAGCCGGGCTTGTCCGCGATGCAGACAACTCGGTACTCCAGTCATACCGCGGTGATGCCATCGCAGCCTCGCCAAGGCTCGACAGCTCCCACAGGTGATGTTCAGGGCCTGGACTATCGGCGGTGTCAGCTTTTACGCGTCGCGTCATCCAGCGCAAGGATGGTATGAGCATTGGTCACCGTGGTCGCCAGGGTATTGATCACTCCCGAGCGCAACGCCCCCAGCGTTGCCGCCGCCTTGGTGTTTTCACTGGCAATCGCCACCACATCCGGAATCCGAAACAGCTCCTGCACCGTCAACCCGATCACCCGCCCCTGAATCGCGTTGACCGCCGGCTGGCCATGAATGTCGATGAAGTCATAACCCATCATGTCCCCCACCGTGCCGGACAACCGCGCCTGGGCGATTTCCTGGGGCGAAAACCACCCCATGCGCACCATGTTGCTGTTTTCACTCATGTCACCGATGCCGATCAACGCCATGTCCGCACGGCGGGCACGGTCAAGCGTGGAACGCACCGTATCGTTGCTGATCAACACCCCACGCAGTTCCGGGTTGGCCACCAGCGCCGGGGCGTACAGGCTTTCACTCTCGCCACCAAACCGCAGGGCCAGGCGCCGGCAAATATGGTCGGGGTTCATGTATTCACCCGCCTTGAGCGAACCGCCAATGGCGCACACAAACGTGCAGTTGCGGGTCACCGGCAAAAATACGTTATCGGCCACCGCACCGACATTACGCCCCATGCCAACCGCGACGATCATCCCGTCGCTGAGGGTTTTGTTCAGGTAGTTGGCCACCAGGCTCGCCACCGCCGAGCGCTGGGTGTCCGGGTCGCTGTGGTCCACCGCAATCAAGGCGCGGTCCAGCTGGAAGCGCTCCACCAGCGCCTGTTCCAGCTCGTTGTTCATCGCCGGGTGCTGCAACACCCGCACCTCGACAATCCCTTCATCCCGTGCGCGTTTGAGCAGGCGGCTGACTTTTGCCCGGGACAGGTCGAAGCGCTTGGCGATGGCTTCCTGAGTGACGTTCTCAAGGTAATAGAGCATCGCCACTTCGGTCATCAGGTCGATGTCGCTGGCGATGCGCTGGGTACTGTCACTCATGGGCACGGGCTTCCGTTTCGGTGTCAAAGGCGCATTCTCCCGACTCTTGCCCCGTTCCGTCCACTACTGATGCCCGTCACGCTCGATCGCGTTGATGCGGTCGACCTTGGCCCCGGAACGCGCGGCTTCGAACTCCGACTCCAGGAACGACTTGACGACGCTCTTGGCCAGTTCCGCGCCGATCACCCGTGCACCGATGGACAGGATCTGCGCATCGTTGCTCTTGCGTGCCCGCTCCGCCGAATAAGTGTCATGGGCCTGGGCCGCACGAATCCCCAGGACTTTGTTGGCCGAGATGGCCATGCCGATGCCAGTGCCGCACACCAGCACGCCCAAGCGTTGCTCGCCGGCATTGATCGCCGTGGCCACCGCCAGGGCAATGTCCGGGTACAGCACCGGCGCCGTGGAATGGGTGCCGAAGTCCGTCACCGGGTAACCCAGCGCCTCGATATGGCGCTTCAACAGTTCTTTGAGCTCATAACCCGCTTCATCGCATCCGATAGCCACCGGGAAAGGTGTGTTCATGGCGTTTGGCTCCGCTGCCGTTTTGGGTGCTGGAGAGTGATCATATGATCACTCTGTGAAATTTAGCTCAGTCATTTCTCGGATATTCCAGTCGCCCTGTCAAGCAGGATTTAGCTGACCTTCCAGTCAAAGCCCTCTAAACCGGCGTACTTTGCGCAAATCCATCCATTTACAACTTTTCAGTGAAAGAGATTGACTGATCAGAATTTCATTTGATACACATATGCTCACAGCGAAACATGACTGTGCGACCTAATAAGAATTCACAGCACGAGGACACGCCGATGGCCACGCCATTACTGCTCCAGGCTGAACACGTCGCCAAGGCTTACGCCGGGATTCCTGCCCTGCGTGAGGGGCGCCTCTCTCTGCGGGCCGGCAGCGTCCACGCCCTGTGCGGCGGCAATGGCGCAGGCAAATCGACTTTCCTGAGCATCCTGATGGGCATCACCCAGCGTGACGCCGGGACCATCCTGCTCAACGGCTCCCCCGTTCAGTTCAACCGCCCCAGCGAAGCACTCGCGGCGGGGATCGCGATGATCACCCAGGAGCTGGAACCCATTCCCTACATGACCGTCGCCGAAAACATCTGGCTGGGCCGCGAACCGCGCCGCGGCGGCTGCATCGTCGACAGCAAGGAGCTCAACCGGCGCACTCGCGAACTGCTGGAAGGCCTGGAGTTCGACGTCGACGCCACCAGCCCCATGCATCGCCTGAGCGTGGCGCAGATCCAGCTGGTGGAGATCGCCAAGGCATTCAGCCACGACTGCCAGGTGATGATCATGGACGAGCCCACCTCGGCCATCGGCGAGCGCGAGGCCGAAACCCTGTTCAAGGCCATCCGCCGCCTCACCGCCCGTGGTGCCGGCATCATCTATGTGTCGCACCGCCTCAGTGAACTGGCGCAGATTGCCGACGACTACAGCATCTTTCGCGACGGCGCCTTCGTTGAGACCGGGCGCATGGCCGATATCGACCGCGCCCACCTGGTGCGCGGCATCGTGGGCCAGGAACTGACCCGCATCGACCACAAGGTCGGCCGCGAATGCGCCGCCGAATGCTGCCTGGACGTCGACAGCCTGAGCCGCGCCGGCGAATTCCAGGACATCAGCCTGCAACTGCGCCAGGGCGAGATTCTCGGCATCTACGGGCTGATGGGCTCGGGCCGCAGCGAATTCCTCAACTGCATCTACGGCCTCACCACGCCGGACTCCGGCAGCGTGACCCTGCAAGGCAAACCGATGCCCATCGGCCTGCCCAAGGCAACGATCCAGGCCGGCATGTCACTGGTCACCGAAGACCGCAAGGACAGCGGCCTGGTGCTCAGCGGCAGCATCCTCTCGAACATCGCATTGTCGGCGTACAAACAGCTGTCGAGCTGGTCGCTGATCAATGCCCGCAAGGAAAACCAACTGGCCCGGGACATGGTCAAGCGCCTGCAGATCAAGACCACTTCCCTGGACCTGCCGGTGGAATCCATGAGCGGCGGTAACCAGCAAAAAGTGGTGCTCGCCAAATGCCTGTCGACCCAGCCGATCTGCCTGCTGTGCGACGAGCCGACCCGAGGCATCGACGAAGGCGCCAAGCAGGAGATCTATCACCTGCTGGACCAGTTCGTGCGCGCCGGCGGCGCGGCGATTGTGGTGTCGTCCGAAGCCCCGGAATTGCTGCACCTGAGTGACCGTATTGCCGTGTTCAAAGGCGGAAGGCTGGTGACCATCAGCAGCGATACCGCCCTTTCCCAGGAAGCCTTGTTGAGTCTTGCCTCATGAATGCCAAATCACTTTCTACACCTGCAGCCGCCCCCGTCACGACCGCACCCCGCAGTCGCCTGCGCCTGTCCCTCGACCGCTTCGGCCTGCCGCTGGTGTTCATCCTCCTGTGCCTGGTGATGGCCTTCGCCAGCGAATACTTCATGACCTGGCGCAACTGGATGGACATCCTGCGCCAGACCTCGATCAACGGGATCCTCGCCGTGGGCATGACCTACGTGATCCTGACCAAGGGCATCGACCTGTCGGTGGGCTCGATCCTGGCCTTTGCCGGGCTGTGCAGCGCCATGGTCGCGACCCAGGGCTATGGCGTGCTCGCGGCAGTCAGCGCCGGGATGTTCGCCGGGGCGATGCTCGGGGTGGTGAACGGCTTTATGGTGGCCAACCTGTCGATCCCGCCCTTTGTCGCGACCTTGGGCATGCTGAGTATTGCCCGGGGCATGACCTTCATCTTGAACGACGGCAGCCCGATCACCGACCTGCCCGACGCGTACCTGGCGCTGGGCATCGGCAAGATCGGCCCGATCGGAGTGCCGATCGTGATCTTCGCCGTGGTCGCGCTGATCTTCTGGATGGTGCTGCGCTACACCACCTACGGCCGCTATGTGTACGCGGTGGGCGGCAACGAGAAGAGCGCGCGCACCTCCGGGATCGGCGTGCGCAAGGTGATGTTTTCGGTGTACGTGGTCTCGGGCTTGCTCGCCGGGCTGGCCGGTGTGGTGCTGTCGGCGCGCACCACCTCTGCCCTGCCCCAGGCCGGCACCTCGTATGAGCTGGATGCGATTGCCGCCGTGGTAATCGGCGGCACCAGCCTGTCGGGCGGTACCGGCACGATTGTCGGCACGCTGTTTGGCGCATTGCTGATCGGCGTGATCAACAACGGCCTGAACCTGCTCGGCGTGTCCTCCTATTACCAGCAGGTCGCCAAGGGCCTGATCATCGTGTTCGCAGTGCTGATTGACGTGTGGCGCAAGAAGAAACGCTAGTTCTGAAAACTACCACTACAACAATAACGGAGTTCTCTCATGAAACCTGGTACGACTTTGGCCGCCGTCGCGGCACTCTCCCTGCTCGCCAGCAGTGTCACCCTGGCCGCCGATGGCAAGACCTACAAGATCGGCGCCGCCGTGTACGGGCTCAAGGGCCAGTTCATGCAGAACTGGGTGCGCGAGCTGAAGGAACACCCCGCAGTCAAGGACGGCACCGTGCAGTTGACCGTGTTCGACGGCAACTATGACGCACTGACCCAGAACAACCAGATTGAAAACATGGTGACCCAGCACTACGACGCGATCCTGTTTGTGCCGATCGACACCAAGGCCGGCGTCGGCACCGTGAAGGCCGCCATGAGCAATGACGTGGTGGTGATCGCCTCCAACACCAAGGTGGCGGACGCCAACGTGCCTTATGTTGGCAACGATGACGTGGAAGGCGGTCGCCTGCAGGCCCAGGCCATGGTCGACAAACTCAAGGGCCGCGGCAACGTGGTGATCATCCAGGGCCCGATTGGCCAGTCGGCGCAGATCGACCGCGAAAAGGGCGAGATGGAAGTACTGGGCAAGCACCCGGACATCAAGATCATCGAGAAGAAAACCGCCAACTGGGACCGCGCCCAGGCCCTGGCCCTGACCGAAGACTGGCTGAACGCACACCCCAAGGGCATCAACGGGGTGATCGCGCAAAACGATGACATGGCCCTCGGTGCGGTGCAGGCGTTGAAGTCCCATGGGCTGACGTCCAAGGATGTGCCGGTGACGTCCATCGACGGCATGCCGGATGCGATCCAGGCTGCGAAGAAAGATGAAGTGACCACCTTCCTCCAGGACGCCCAGGCCCAGTCTCAAGGCGCGCTGGATGTGGCGCTGCGGGCGCTGGCCGGCAAGGATTACAAGCCGCAGTCGGTGATCTGGGAACGTTATGGCAAGGACGTGAAATGGGGTGACGGCACCGCCAAGAACTACATCCTGCCGTGGGTGCCGGTGACCAATGCGAATGCGGATGCGCTGTACCAGCAGGTGAGCGGTACGAAGTAAGTTTTGACTTGAAACCCGGTCAAGTGTGGGAGCGGGCTTGCTCGCGAAAGCGGTGGATCATTCAACAGATGTGCCACCTGATACACCGCTTTCGCGAGCAAGCCCGCTCCCACATTGGATCTCCACCGATCTGAAAAATGGAGTCATGTTCATGTCTGGATTCTGGAATCAAGCCTTCGACCTCACCGGCCGCTGCGCCGTGATCACCGGCGGGGCCGCCGGGATCGGTCTGGCTTGTGCCAGCCTGTTGGTGGAACGCGGCGCGCGGGTGGCCCTGCTGGACCGCGACCCGGCCGTGGTCGAAGTCGCCGCCAGCCTCGGCGCCGGGAACATCGGCATCGCCGTGGACCTGCGCCAACTCGACCAGGTGCACAGCACCGTCGATTACGTATTCGATCACTTCAAACGCCTGGATTATCTGGTCAACAGCGCCGGCGTGGCCCTGCTGGACAAGGCCCTGGACGTCAGTGAAAACGCCTGGGACACCACTCTCGACATCAACCTCAAGGCCAGTTTCTTCGTGGCCCAGGCCTGCGCCAGGCACATGCTGGCCCAGGGCAGCGGGCGCATCGTCAACCTCGCCTCCCAAGCGGCGGTGATCGGCCTGGACCGTCACGTCGCCTACTGCGCCAGCAAGGCCGCCGTGGTCGGCATGACCAAGGTGCTCGCCATGGAATGGGCGCCCCACATCAACGTCAACGCCATCTCCCCGACCATCGTCGAAACCGCCCTCGGCAAAAAGGCCTGGGCCGGCGAGCTGGGGGAACGGGCCAAATTGCAGATCCCGGCGGGCCGCTTTGCCCAGCCGGAAGAAATCGCCGGGCTGGCGTTGTACCTGCTCAGCGACGCCGCACAGATGATCACCGGGGAAAACGTGGTGATCGACGGTGGCTACAGCATCCAGTAATTGATCTTTTGTCGTGAGGTTTATCGTCATGTCTACCGTTACCGAACGCACTGCCGAACAACTGTCCCCCGTCATTCCAAAAACCATGCAGGCCGTGGTCTGTCACGGCCCCGAAGACTATCGCCTGGAGACCGTCGATGTGCCGACGCCCGGCCCCGACGAGATCCTCACCAAGGTCGAGCTGTGCGGCATCTGCATGGGCGACATCAAGACCTACCGCGGCGCGCCCTCGTTCTGGGGCGACGCCGAGCAGCCGCGCTACGTGAAGCCACCAATGATTCCCGGCCACGAGTTTGTCTGCCGCGTGGTCGCCCTCGGCCCCGGCGCGGAAAAGCGCGGGGTGAAGGTCGGCGACCGGGTGATTTCCGAACAGATCGTGCCGTGCTGGGGCTGCCGCTTCTGCAACCACGGCCAGTACTGGATGTGCCAGAAACACGACTTGTACGGTTTCCAGAACAACGTCCAGGGCGCCATGGCCCAGTACATGATCTTCACCAAGGAAGGCATCATCCACAAAGTACCGGACTCGATTGCCCCGGACGAAGCCATCCTGATCGAACCCCTGGCCTGTTCGCTGCACGCGGCGGAACGGGCGAATGTGGATTTCGACGACATCGTGGTGGTGGCCGGCGCCGGCACCCTGGGCCTGGGGATCATCGGTGCGGTGCGCATGCGCAACCCGAAAAAGCTCATCGTGCTCGACATGAAACCCGAACGCGCTGCCCTCGCCCTGCGCATGGGTGCGGATGAAGTGTGGAACCCGGCTGAAGTCGACGTGATGGCGAAGATTCGCGAGATCACCGACGGCTACGGTTGCGACATTTACATCGAAGCCACCGGGCACCACAAGGCGGTGAACCAGGGCCTGGCGATGTTGCGCAAGCTGGGGCGCTTCGTGGAATTCAGCGTGTTCAACGACGAGGCCACGGTGGACTGGTCAATCATCGGTGACCGCAAGGAACTGGACGTGCTGGGCTCGCACCTCGGCCCCTACATGTACCCGCGCGCCATCGACTTTATCGGCAACCGCAAGATCGACATGCGCGACGTGGTGACCCACAAGTTTGCCCTGGCGGACTTCAAGGAAGCGTTTGCGGTGATGGAGCGCGGGGACAAGTCGCTTAAAGTCGTCCTGGAACCCTGATTGGCTCAATAACACAAAATCCTGCGGGCGCCGGGCTTAGGCTTTTTGTGGGAGCTGGCTTGCCTGCGATGCAGACGCCTCGGTCTGTCTGTGACACCGAGCCGATGCAATCGCAGGCAAGCCAGCTCCCACAAAAGCCCCCGGCTCCCACACCAAGAACAAGAACACAGGAAACCGCGTTATGAATCGAGTGATAAACGATCCGGACCAGGTGGTCGAGGACATGCTGCGGGGTATTCTGGTCGCGCACCCCGAGCTGCGCCAATACGAAACCAATCCCCGGGTGATCGGCAAGGCCAAGCCGTCACCACAGGGCCGGGTGGGCATCGTGACCGGCGGCGGCTCCGGCCATGAACCGGCCTTCCTCGGCTATGTCGGCCCGGGCCTGGTGGACGCCGTGGCCGTCGGCGAAATTTTCTCCTCGCCCACCGCCAAAAGCTTCTTCGACGCCTTCCGTGCCGCCGACCACGGCGCCGGCGTGGCGTGCCTGTACGGCAACTATGCCGGCGACAACATGAACGTGAAGCTGGCGATGAAGATGGCCGCCAGCAAGGACATGCGCATCCGCACCGTGGTCGCCAACGACGACGTGGCCTCGGCGCCCAAGGCCGACATCGCCAAGCGTCGCGGCGTGGCAGGCGAGATCTTCATGTGGAAGGTCGGCGGTGCGGCCGCGGCCCAGCATTACGACCTGGACGGGGTGATTCGTGTCGCCCAGAAAGCGGTCGACAACTGCCGCTCCATCGGCATCGGCCTCACGCCCTGCACCATCGCAGCGGTGGGCAAGCCGAACTTCCAGATTCCCGACGGGCAGATGGAATTGGGCATCGGCCATCACGGCGAGCCTGGCATTGAAGTCATCCCGATCGAATCCGCCGAGGCCATGGCGGCCCGCATGCTCGCACCGATCCTCGCCGACCGCGACTTCAGCCAGGACGACAGCGTGGTGGTGCTGGTCTCGGGCCTGGGTGCGACGCCGGTGATGGAACTTTACATTTTCTACGCCGAGGTTGAACGTCAGCTGCAAGCCAGGGGCTTGAAGATTCACCGCTGCTACGTGGGCAACTACTTCACCTCCCTGGAAATGATGGGCGTGACCCTGACCTTGCTGGGCCTGGACGCCGAGCTGAAATCCCTGATCGACCAACCCTGCCGTTCCATCGGCATGACCCAGGCGGACTAAACCATGAGCCAGCATTTCTCCACCCACGACGGCAGCGCCATCGTCGCCGACCTGGTCAGCGTGATCGTTGCCAACCGCGAATACCTGAGCGAAGTCGACGGCGCCATTGGCGATGGCGACCACGGCATCAACATGGCCAAGGGGTTTGCCCATTGCGGGCGCACCATTGAAGGCCGCCAGCTGACCCTGGCCGAAGCCCTGGATGAGTTGACACTGAGCCTGATGGAAGGCATCGGCGGCTCCATGGGGCCGTTGTATGGCAGCCTGTTTATCGGCATGGCGGATGAGGTGCGCGGCAGCGAACAGATTGACGCGGCGACCTTTGCCCATTTGCTGCGGGGGGGGTTGACCTCGTTGCAGGACATCACCGAAGCCGGCGTGGGTGACAAGTGTTTGATGGACACCTTGATTCCGGCGGTGGAAGCGTTTGAACAGGCCAATGGGTCGGGGGCGTCATTCAGTGAGGCGTTGGAGGCGATGAAAAGTGCTGCTTCGCGGGGGCGGGATTCCACCAGGGACCTGGTGGCAAAAATCGGCCGCGCCAGCCGCCTGGGCGAGCGCTCACTGGGTGTACTGGATGCCGGAGCGGTATCGTGCTGCTTGATACTGACGCGATTGGCGGATTCGGTTCAACCGCGGTTGGTGTAGTGCTTGAAATGACCCCTTCGCGAGCAAGCCCGC
>NZ_JACAPM010000017.1:109925-115455 GCF_013385695.1 Pseudomonas sp. D8002 | reverse complement strand
GCGGGCTTGCTCGCGAAGGCAGCAACACACTTAACCCGTGAAGCACCTAACCCGCCGCGATCAAACCTTCAACCTGGCTACCTGCTTCACCTGCTCTATATACCGCGCCACCGCCGGCGCCTTTTCAAAGCGCCGGTAAATCAGCGACAACCAGGACGACGCCTCGCTGCCTTCAATGCTGCGGTACACGACATTCGGCAAGCTCACATGCCCCACCACCGACTCCGGCACTACCGCTACGCCCTGCCCCAGTGACACCAACGCAATCACCGCCACCAACCCACCCGGCTGTGGCCCCAGTCGCGGCGCATAACCACCCTGCGCCGCCACGTGCAGCGTGCCGCTGATCTGCTCGGGCAAGATAAACGTCTCGTTCTGCAGGTGCTCGCAACTGATTGCCTTCAACCCCAGCAGCCACGAATCCTGGGGCAACGCCAGCACAAACCCTTCACTGCTCAACCGCACCGCTTCGACCCCATCAGGCAAGGTCATCGGCGAACGAATGTAGCCAATGTCGAAACGCCCCTCCGCCACCAGCCCCGGCAACGCCGCCATGGGACTCTCGCGCACGCTGAGGCTCACGTCCGGGCAGTCCGCGCAGAACGACTGCACCTGACGCTGCAACAACCCCGAATACACCGCCGACGCCACATAACCCAGTTCGATATGACCGATCTCGCCACGCCCGGCGCGCTGGGCATTGCGTTGGGCAAACTCGAACTGGCGCACGGTGGCCTCTGCCTCGATCAGCAAGGCCGCGCCCGCCTCGGTCAGGCTGACCTCGCGCTGGCGGCGGATAAACAAGCGCGTACCGAGGGTGGTTTCCATGTCCTGGATCTGCCGGCTCAGGGTCGGCGGCGCGATACCCAGCTGTTCGGCAGCACGGGTGAAATTGCGTTGCCGGGCAACCGCCAGGAAGTAGCGGAAATGACGTATTTCCATCACAGGATTAGCTCAAAGGTAATGAAGTTCTGTATGGCGCCTAACAAGGACGCCACCTGCCGGGGATAAGCTCGCAGTACGTTCACAGTAGAGAGGCTTTCCCATGTTCGTCAAATCATTGGTCCTGGTGCTTGCCGGTCTTTGCACCGTGCCCGCAGCGCTGGCCGCAGAAGCCCCCGCAAGCATTGCCCACAAGGCAATCCTGAGCCTGGCAACGGCCCAGCAGATCGCCGCACACGCGCGCAAGGTCGCCGCCGACAAGGGCTGGCCCTGCGCCGTAGCCATCGTCGATGACGGTGGCTGGCCGATCCTGACGCTGCGCATGGATGGCGCTCCCGTGGTGGCCGGTATCGAGCTGGCCCAAGGCAAGGCGCGCACTTCAGCGCTCTTCAAGCGGCCGTCCGGGGACCTGGAAAACGCCATCAACAATGGCCGCCCGGCAGCCATCACCGCCGGCCTGTTGATGATGAAGGGCGCCAAGCCAATCATCCTTGAAGGCCAGGTAGTGGGCGCCATCGGCATCAGCGCAGATACTCCGGCCCACGATGACGAGATCGCCCTCGCGGCGGTGGCTTCGGTGCAGCCATGAGCAAGGTCAGCCCGCGCCTGACACTGCTGACCGCCTCCGGGGTCTGTTCGCTGATCGTGCTCGACACCAACATCGTCGCCGTGACCCTGCCGAGCATCGCCCGGGACCTGGGGGCGAATTTTGCCGATATCGAATGGGTGGTCAGCGCTTATATGCTGGCCTTCGCCGCCCTGTTATTGCCGGCCGGAAGCATTGCCGACCGCTTTGGCCGCAAGAAGACCCTGGTCTGGGGCCTGGGTATTTTCATCCTCGCCTCCCTCGGCTGCGGTGCGGCGCCGAATGCGTTGTTCCTGGATATCGCTCGCGCCGTCAAAGGTGTCGGCGCAGCGCTGCTGCTGACCTCGGCCCTGGCCTCCATCGGCCATACCTTCCATGACGAAGTGGAACGCGCCAAGGCCTGGGCCTTCTGGGGCGCGTGCATGGGCGTGGCGATGACCGCCGCACCGACCCTCGGCGGGTTGATTACCCAATACCTGGGCTGGCGCTGGATTTTCTATCTGAATTTGCCGGTCGGCCTGGTGCTGATGGGACTGGTGCTGCGCGCGATTCCGGAATCCCGCGATGCCCAGGCTGCAAGGCTCGACCCTTGGGGCAGCCTGAGTTTCAGTGCCAGCCTGCTGTGCCTGATCTGGGGCTTGATCGAAGCCAACCGTATCGGCTGGGACAACCCGCTGACTTACGCGCGGCTGCTGGGAGGCGCTGCGTTGCTGGGTGTTTTTGTACTCGCCGAACGCCTGCAACAACGGCCCATGGTCGACCTGCAACTGTTCAGGCACCCGCGCTTTATCGGCGCACTGCTGGGGATGTTCGCCTACGCCGGCTGTGCCCAGGTGATGATGACGCTGCTGCCGTTCTACTTGCAAAACGGCCTGGGCTTATCCGCGATTGCCTCCGGGCTGGGCATGTTGCCGTTTGCCTTGACCATGTTGATTTGTCCGCGGATAGGCGCCCGACTGGCTAGCCGTTTTGCCCCGGCAACGATGATGGCGACGGGGCTGGCGTTGGTGGGGTGCGGCAACCTGCTGAGTGCCTGGGCGGTCAATATCGGCGGCTATCTGCCGTTCGCCCTGGCGATTGCCGTCACGGGGGCCGGCGCGGGATTGCTCAATGGCGATACGCAGAAAAACATCATGGCTTGCGTGCCACGGGACCGCGCGGGGATGGCGTCGGGCATGAGCACCACCATGCGCTTCAGCGCGATCATGTTGGCGATCGGGGTGTATGGGGCGTTGTTGAGCAGCCATAGCGAACAGTTGCTGCACACGAGCATCGGCTCCCAGTGGCAGGAACAGGCGGCAGGGATTGCTTCACGGGTAGTGGCTGGCGATATGCCGGCGGCCATGGCGTTGCTGCCCGAGTCCGCGCGGGACACGGTGCAGCCACTGGCGCGGCAGGCGTTCGTCGGCGGGTTCAGCGTGGTGTTGTGGGTGGCGGGGTTGTTGGGTTTGCTGGGGGCGTTGGTAGTGGGATCGTTGATGCGGCACCCCATACCGGCGGTGCCTCAGGCCTCACTACTAGCTCGGTAATGTGACCAACACAAAACCAATGTGGGAGCGGGCTTGCTCGCGAAGGCGGTGTGTCAGTCACAGATGTATTGACTGACACACCGCCTTCGCGAGCAAGTCGAATCGTCGCACCGCCGCTCCCACATTTTGATCTTCGAACGTCAGCTGGAATTGTTACCAGAAACGCTGCTGGGTCAGGCGACTCCACCAAGTCAGCAGCACCCGGTCGACCGAACCGCTGGCCGCCAGGCCCACCCGCTCCTGCAGGCTTTTACGCTCGGCATAGTGCAGGTGGAACACCTCGGCGGTCTTGGCCTTGGTCGCCAGGTATTCGTCGCTGGTTTGCAGCTGGTCCACCAGTTGCTTGTCCAGCGCCGCGACACCCAGCCAGACTTCGCCGGTGGCCACGTCATCAATCGCCAGCTGCGGGCGGTAGCGCGACACGAAGTTCTTGAACAGTTGATGGGTGATGTCCAGGTCTTCCTGGAACTTCTCCCGGCCCTTCTCGGTGTTTTCGCCAAACACGGTCAGGGTGCGTTTGTATTCACCGGCGGTCAGCACTTCGAAGTCGATGTCGTGCTTCTTCAGCAGGCGGTTGACGTTGGGCAACTGCGCCACCACGCCAATCGAGCCAAGGATGGCAAACGGTGCGCTGATGATCTTCTCGCCGATGCACGCCATCATGTAGCCGCCGCTGGCCGCGACCTTGTCGATGCACACGGTCAACGGCACGCCCGCCTCGCGGATACG
Source organism: Pseudomonas sp. D8002 (assembly GCF_013385695.1). Classification (NCBI taxonomy): domain Bacteria; kingdom Pseudomonadati; phylum Pseudomonadota; class Gammaproteobacteria; order Pseudomonadales; family Pseudomonadaceae; genus Pseudomonas; species Pseudomonas sp. D8002. Next base: position 111,669 of record NZ_JACAPM010000017.1, on the reverse strand, counting down.
CGCCAGTTGCGACGACGCCAGGCCGTAGCTGTGAACCATGCCGCCGCCGCTTTCAAGGCGCAGCACCACTTCGTCCTTGGGTGTGGCCAGGCTCAGCAGTGCCGTGATTTCATGGCGCAGGCTTTCAGTGGCCGAGGCCTTGATGTCGCCGTCGAAATCCAGCACGAACACCCGTGGCTTGGCTTCTGGCTTCTTCTTGCCCTTCTTCTTTTCGGCCTTGCCTTCAGACTTGCGCAGGGCCTTGAGCTGGTCCTTGTCGAGCAGGGTCTGCTCCAGGCGCTCACGCAAACCCTTGTAGAAGTCATTGAGCTTGCTGACCTGCAACTGGCCGGCAGCTTTGCGGCGGCCTTTGCTGCGCAGTGCGGCGAAACTGATCAGCACCACCAGGATAGCGACGACCAGGGTGACGGTTTTAGCCAGGAAAGTAGCGTACTCGGCCAGAAAATCCATGTGACTCCTTACAAGTGCAGTGCGCCAGGCGCGGATTGCCCAAGCATACCGACGCCACCGCCATGGGGCCAGTGATCAAACCGCCAGCAGCGGGCCTCTAACGACCTTTTAAAACAAGCGTATGTTTTTTCATTGACAGCTTCCCGGCATCCTCATAACCTCGCCAGACTTTCAACGTACCGGGAAAACGGACGTGGGCAGCATCTACCTGATTCGACATGGCCAGGCCTCCTTCGGTGCAGACGACTACGACGTGCTGTCGCCCATCGGTGTGCAACAGGCGCAAGTGCTGGGCCGCCACCTGGCGGAACTGGGCCTGGGCTTCGACCGCTGCGTGTCGGGCGACCTGCGCCGCCAGCAGCACACTGCTACCGCCGCCTTCGAACAATACAGCGCCCTCGGCCTGCCGGTACCCACGCTGGAAATCGACAGCGCGTTCAACGAGTTCGACGCCGAGGCGATCATCCGCGCCCTGCTCCCGGACCTGCTGCACAGCGAACCCGAAGCCCTGCATATCCTGCGCAACGCCGCGCAAAACCGTGGCGAATTCCAGCGCATCTTTTCCCTGATCATCGAACGCTGGCTGGCCGGCACCTACGACCCGCCGGGCCTGGAAAGCTGGCTGGGATTTGTCGAACGTGTTCAGGGTGGCCTGCAACGCATCCTCGAAGCCGCCGACAACCGTGACAAGATCGCCGTGTTCACCTCCGGCGGCACCATTACGGCCCTGCTCCACCTGATTACCCGAATGCCTGCCGCACAGGCCTTCGAACTGAACTGGCAAATTGTTAACACCTCGCTCAACCAACTGAAATTCCGTGGTCGCGAGGTGGCACTGGCTTCCTTCAACAGCCATACCCACTTGCAACTGTTGAAGGCGCCGCAGCTCATCACTTTCCGATGAATTGCGGCCAACCGTGACCCCAAGGTCACTGGACTCACCATAAAAGGATCGAAACCATGACTGACGTAGCTAAAGCCGTAGAAGCAATGAAAGCCAAATTCAACCCAGCCGCTGCTGACGGCCTGGACCTGGTGTTCGGTTTCCGTATCGACGACACCCAGAACTTCTCGCTGGTTGTGAAAAACAACACCTGCGAACTGCTGGAAGGTGAAAACCCGGACGCCCAAGTCACCCTGGTGATGGACGGCGAAACCATGAAAGGCATCGTTGACGGCTCCACCGACGGCATGCAGGCATTCATGGGCGGCAAACTGCGCACTGAAGGCGACATGATGCTGGCCATGAAATTGAGCGAGCTGTTCCCGGCCTGATCAGGGCAACCCTGGCAAG
>NZ_JACAPM010000017.1:0-109891 GCF_013385695.1 Pseudomonas sp. D8002 | reverse complement strand
GCCCGCTCCCACATTTTGATTGTGCTGTTTTCAGGTTTTTGGCTGCAACAACAGCGCCACCAACGCACTCCACCCTGTCTGATGCGAAGCCCCCAACCCCCGCCCGGTCTCGCCATGAAAATACTCATGGAACAACACCAGGTCGCGGCTCGCCGGGTCCGCCTCCAACTGTGCATACCCCACCATCGACGGCCTCGAACCGTTCTCATCCCTCAGAAACAAACGCGTCAACCGCTGACTGAGCCCATCGGCAACCTCCTCCAGCGACGCCAGATACCCACTCCCCGCCGGATACTCCACCGAGAAATTATCCGCGTAGTACCGATGAAACTCCCGCAGCGACTCAATCAGCATGTAATTGACCGGCATCCACAAGGGCCCACGCCAGTTGGAGTTACCCCCATACAACCGCGAATCCGACTCTGCCGGCTCATAACGGGCACACAGCGTATTGCCATTCATCTTCAGCGCCAGCGGCTCTTCGGCAAACGCTTTCGACAGCGACCGCACACCAAACGTCGAGAGAAACTCAGACTCATCCAGCATGCGCCGCAGCAAATCCTTGGTTCGCTCACCCCGCAACAACGCCAGCAACAGCCGATTCCCCTGCCCCGGCTCGTTCCAGCGCGACACCAACTTGGCCAGGTCCGGCCGATGCTTCATAAACCCCAGCAACCGCTCGCGCAGCCCCTCCAGCCCTTCATGCTCGCGCTGCTCCAGCACCAGCACCGCAAACAGCGGCATCAGGCCGACGATAGAACGCAGCCGCACCGGCTCACTTTCACCGCCCGGACGATGCAGCACGTCATAGAAAAACTGATCCTGCTCATCCCATAAGCCTTCGGCGCCATCGTCAACGCGGTTGATCGCCCCGGCGATGTACAGGAAGTGCTCAAAGAACTTCACCGCGATATCCACATACACGACATTGCGCTTGGCCAATTCCAGGCCGATACGCATCAGGTCCAGCGCGTACGCCGCAACCCACGCTGTGCCGTCCGCCTGGTCCAACTGATAACCCGGCGGCAAATCAGCCGAGCGATCGAACAGCGCAATGTTGTCCAGCCCGAGAAACCCACCCTGGAACAGGTTGCGGCCCTCGGCGTCCTTGCGGTTAACCCACCACGAGAAATTCAGCAGCAGCTTGTGGAAGATCCGCTCCAGGAAATCCATGTCGCCCACGCCATTCAGCGCCTTGTCCTGCTGATACACCCGCCAACTGGCCCAGGCATGCACCGGCGGGTTGGCGTCGTCAAAACGCCACTCGTAGGCCGGCAACTGCCCGTTGGGGTGCATGAAACGGTCTTTCACCAACAGCAGCAGTTGCTGCTTGGCGTAACCCGGATCCATCAGGGCAAACGCCACGGCCTGGAAACCCTGGTCCCACGAGGCGTACCACGGGTATTCCCAGGTGTCGGGCATCGAGAGAATGTCGAAATTCGACAAGTGCCGCCAATGGGTATTACGGATATGCAAACGCTCGGGCGGCGGCGCGGGCTGGGCCGGGTCGCCGTCGAGCCATTGATTCACGTCGAAGTAGTACAGCTGCTTGGACCACAGCAACCCGGCCAGGGCCTGGCGCTGCACATTGCGTGCGTCTTCATCGGCGATGCCCTGTTGCAGCGCCGCGTAAAAGTCATCGGTCTCCTGGCGGCGCTCTTCAAATAGCTTGCGCGCATTGATCCACGGCGCCTCCGCCGGGGCGAAGCGCAGGTACAGGGTTTTGCTTTCCTGGCCCGCCAGTTCCAGGATGAAACGCGCGGCCACTTTCGTGCCCGAATCCCGGCGAATCGCCGATTCCAGGCCCGTAGTCACATAGTCGTTGATCCCGTCCTTGAACGGCCCCGGCGCCGGTTGCCCGTCCAGCCTGGGGTAGTTGGTTTCGTTCTCGCAGAACAGCCATTCCACCCCGTCCTGGCCCCAGGCACTGAGGTGGCGATCGAACAGCTCATGGTGCCGCGCCACCACCTGTTCGCCCTCCAGGCGCAATTCAGGCTTGGGGGCATCGTGGGTCCAACTCCAGTCGTTGCGCGCCCACAGGTGCGGCATCACCTGCAAGCGTGTGGGCTGGTCCGATCGGTTGTGCACGGTGATGCGCATGAACACGTCATCGGGCTGGTGCTTGGCGTATTCGACGGTGACATCGCAATAGCGGTTGTCTTCGAAAACCCCGGTATCGAGGATCTCGTATTCGGCATCTCCAAGGCCACGGCGGGCGTTCTCGGTGATCAGGTCATCGTAGGGAAAGGCCGCGTGAGGGTATTTGTAGAGCATGCGCATGTAGGCATGGCTCGGCACGCCATCGACGAAAAAGTACAGTTCCTTGACGTCTTCGCCGTGGTTGCCCTCGGCGTTGTTCAGGCCGAACAGCCGCTCCTTGATGATCGCGTCGCGCTCGTTCCACAGCGCCAGGCCCAGGCACCAGCGCTGGGCCTTGTCGCTGAAGCCCGCCAGGCCATCCTCGCCCCAGCGGTAGGCGCGGCTGCGGGCGTGTTCGTGGGGGAAGTAGCGCCAGGCATCGCCGTCGGCGCTGTAGTCTTCGCGCACCGTGCCCCATTGCCGCTCGCTCAGGTAGGGGCCCCAGTCACGCCAGCGCTCGCCGTCAGGCTTGGCCAGGCGCTGGCCTTCAATCGTTTCCAGAATGTTCGTCGCAGGCTGTGCCGTCATCGAGTCTTCCGTCGCGTTCAGAGGTGACGGCCAGTGTAGAGCCCTTCGACGGTGAGATGCACGTGAAGCTGGCGTCATCCAGCTCATTCATTTGCAGAATGAAGTCCAGAGGAATCTTCGTTTGCAAGGCGTCGGCAGGCCCAACAAAATCAGGCAACCGTGCTTTTCCTCTCTATAGCCGCCAGGAATTTTTCTATGCCCGCCGCCCGCCCAGTCAGCCCTGACGACATACGCAAAGGCTTCTCCAAGGCCATGTCCGACATGTACCGCGATGAAGTGCCGCTGTATGGCGCACTGATGGAACTGGTGGCCGAGACCAATGCCCGGGTGCTGGAAACCGACACCGCGCTGGCTCATCAACTGCAACGCACCGGGGAAATCCAGCGCCTGGACAGGGAGCGCCACGGCGCCATCCGCCTGGGCACCGCTGAAGAACTGGCGACCATCAGCCGCCTGTTTGCGGTGATGGGCATGCAGCCGGTGGGCTATTACGACCTCACGCCGGCCGGGGTACCGGTGCACTCCACCGCCTTTCGCGCCGTGCATGAAAGCGCCCTGCAAACCAGCCCGTTCCGAGTGTTCACTTCACTGCTGCGCCTGGAACTGATCGAAAACCCGGAACTGCGGGCCTTCGCCCAGTCAGCCCTGGCCAAGCGTTCGATCTTCACCCCACGCGCCCTTGAGTTGATCCAGCAAGCCGAAGCCGACGGCGGCCTCGACGCCGCCCATGCCGAAGAGTTTATCCAGCAAGCCCTGGAAACCTTCCGCTGGCACCACACCGCCACCGTCACGGCCGCGCAATACCAGCAACTGAGCGACCAGCACCGGCTGATCGCCGACGTGGTCGCCTTCAAGGGCCCGCACATCAACCACCTGACACCGCGCACCCTGGACATTGACCAGGTGCAGGCGGCAATGCCCGGCAAAGGCATCACCCCCAAGGCGGTGATCGAAGGCCCGCCCCGCCGCCAGTGCCCGATACTGCTGCGCCAGACCAGCTTCAAGGCCCTGGATGAAGCCATTGCCTTTACCGATGCCAAGGGCAGCCACAGCGCGCGCTTTGGCGAAATCGAACAACGTGGCGTGGCGCTGACGCCCAAGGGCCGCGCGCTGTACGACCAATTGCTGAATGCCGCACGGGATGAATTGGGCGCGTTTCCGAATGAGGCCAATGCCGGGCGCTACACCGAATTGATGGAGCAGCACTTCCAGGCGTTTCCCGATAATTACCAGCAGATGCGTGAGCAGGAGCTGGCGTACTTCCGCTATTTCGTGACCGAGAAAGGCTTGGCCGCCCAGGACAAGTTTAAAACCCTGGACGAACTGATCGCCGCCGGCCACGTGGACGTGGAGCCGTTGGTGTACGAAGATTTTCTGCCGGTGAGTGCGGCGGGGATTTTCCAGTCGAACCTGGGGGATGCGGCGCAGAGTCACTACGCGGCCAACTCCAACCAGGCCGAGTTTGAAAAGTCCCTGGGTCGCCAGACTATCGACGAGTTGACGTTGTACAGTGAAACCCAGCAGCGCTCGATTGACGAATGCAAGCGCGCGCTGCTGGCTTGAAAGAGAGAGTTCGCCCGGCCACAGCGCATTCCATGCGCCGTCTAAGAGCCCCAGTGCCGGGCGAACGGTTGGCATGATAGGCAGCGGCGGTGCTGCTGTCTTTCGGGCAATTCTGAACAAATCTTCTACTTGGCCGTCGCTTTCTCCAGTTGCTCGACGATCTTGTCTTTGATCAACAGGCGTTTCTTCTTCAGCTTCTCCAGCTCCTCGTCACCGCCGCTTGAGGACTCAAGCTCCAGCACCTCCTTGTCGGCGCTGTCGTATTGGTGGAGCAGCGAATCCAATCGGTTATCGCTCGCCCTGCGTTCATGAATAGCTTCCTTGCTCAAACCCAGGTCCTGATACAGGTCGTGTTTCACTGGCATGGAGTACCTCCGCAAGTTGATCATTGACTGAATGCCCCTTGAAGCTAGCCCATCCGGCGGGCTCTTGTCATGTTTGAGATCAACCTGTCGCGTTTGCGTCCCCGTTCGTCGCGGGGCAGACGATTTCATAAAACCTTTGGCGCACGCTGCCCTCCACTGTAGATCGTCACCCGATGGAGAACAGGTTCCATGAATCACGCTGCCAACGCTGTCGACACCCAGTGCATCAACACCATTCGTACCCTCGCCATGGACGCTGTGCAAAAGGCCAACTCCGGCCACCCCGGCACGCCCATGGGCCTGGCGCCCGTCGGTTACACCTTGTGGAGCCGCTTCCTGCGTTATCACCCCGAGCACCCCGACTGGCCCAACCGTGACCGTTTCGTATTGTCGGTGGGCCATGCCTCGATGCTGTTGTATTCGCTGCTGCACCTGGCCGGTGTGGTGGAGATTGATGCCCACGGCAAGCGCTCCGGCCAACCGGCCATCAGCCTGGACGACATCAAGCAGTTCCGGCAGATGAGCTCCAAAACTCCCGGCCACCCTGAATACCGCATGACCACGGGAGTAGAAACTACCACCGGGCCTCTCGGCCAGGGGTGCGCCAACAGCGTCGGCATGGCCATGGCCGAGCGTTGGCTGGCCAAACGTTTCAACCGTGACGACCAGGTGCTGTTCGACTACAACGTCTACACCCTGTGCGGCGACGGCGACATGATGGAAGGCATCAGCAGCGAAGCCGCGTCCATCGCCGGGCACTTGAAGCTGGAGAACCTGTGCTGGATCTACGACAACAACACCATCAGCATCGAAGGCCACACCGAACTGGCCTTCAGCGAAGACGTGATCAAGCGTTTCCAGGCTTATGGCTGGCACACCTTGCACGTCACCGATGCGAACAACCTGCTGGCCCTGAGCGACGCGCTGAGCACGTTCCAGAAAAACACCGGGGCACCGACGCTGATCGTGGTCGACAGCGTGATCGGCTATGGCTCGCCCCACAAGCACAACACCGCGTCGGCCCATGGCGAGCCTTTGGGCGAAGAAGAAATCCGCCTGACCAAAGCCGCGTACGGCTGGCCCGAAGACTCAAGCTTCCTGGTGCCGGATGAAGCGCGCACGGTCCTGCGGGATGCACTGCTCAAGCGCAGCAAGCCGCTGTATGAGCAATGGACTGAGACCCTGTCCCACCTCGAACAGTACGAACCGGAACTGGCCGATGAACTGCGCCGCATGCGTGCCGGCGAGATGCCCGAGCATTGGCAGGAGCAACTGCCGAGCTTTGCCACTGATGCCAAAGGCGTCGCCAGCCGTGCCGCCGGTGGCGAGGTGTTGAATGCGTTTGCCAAGCAGATCCCATGGCTGCTGGGGGGCTCGGCCGACTTGTCGCCGTCCACCAAGACCAACCTGACGTTCGACGACGCCGGGCGCTTCAGCGCCGAGAACTACGGCGGGCGCAACCTGCACTTCGGCATTCGTGAACATGCCATGGGCGCGATTGCCAACGGCATGGCGCTGTCATACCTGCGGCCCTACACCTCGACCTTCCTGGTGTTCAGCGACTACATGAAACCGCCGATTCGTCTCGCGGCGATCATGGAGCTGCCGGTGGTGTTCGTGTTTACCCATGACTCGATTGGTGTCGGCGAAGACGGCCCCACTCACCAGCCCATCGAACACCTGACCCAGTTGCGGGCGACGCCGGGTTTGCTGACCCTGCGCCCAGGCGACGCGAATGAAACCCTGGAAGCCTGGAAGATCGCCCTGGCCCAGACCCATCGGCCGACCTGCGTGGTGCTGTCGCGGCAGAACCTGCCGACCCTGGACCGCACGAAGTACGCAGCGGCGTCGGGCACTTCCCGTGGCGCGTATGTGCTGGCCGGCGCCGAGAAGCCTCAGGTGATCCTGATGGCCACCGGCAGTGAAGTCAGCCTGGCGGTAGACGCCTATGAGCAACTGAAGGCCGAGGGCGTGGCGGCGCAAGTGGTGTCGATGCCGAGCTGGGAACTGTTCGAAGAACAGGACCAGGCCTACCGCGACAGCGTGCTGCCACCCGCAGTGAAGGCACGACTGGTGGTGGAACAGGCCGGCCCGTTGGGTTGGGACCGCTACGTGGGGCAAACCGGGGCCAAGGTGGTGATGAACAGCTTTGGCGCCTCGGCACCGCTGTCCAAGTTGCAGGCCAAGTTCGGCTTTACCCTGGACAATGTGGTGAAGCTGGCGAAGGAGCAAGTCAGGCTCAACAGCTGACCCAGTGCACGCATGCCGGGCGCGGCCTACCGAGGGAAACCTCGGTGCCACGCCCTGCTGCTCATTTCCCGCCGGTGACATCCAGGAACGTACCGGTGATGAAGGACGCCTCGGCGCCTGCCAGCCACAGGATCGCCCGAGCCACTTCTTCAGGCTGGCCGCCGCGGCCCATGGGGATCGAATCCTTCACGCGATCAACCCGCCCTGGCTCCCCGCCACTGGCGTGAATGTCGGTGTAGATATGCCCCGGGCGGATGCAGTTGACGCGTATTCCCTCCCTGGCCACTTCCTTGGCAAACCCGATGGTGAAGGTCTCGAGAGCCCCCTTTGATGCGGCGTAGTCGACATATTCGTTGGGGCTGCCCAGCCGGGCGGATGCCGACGAGATATTGATCACGGCACCACCCCGCCCCTGGTGACGAAACGACATGCGCTTCACCGCTTGCTGGGCACACAGCATCGGCCCGATCGCGTTGACCGCGAAAATCCGCTGCATCCGCTCGAACGGCAAGTCTTCGACCCGGGACTGCAACGCGTTGATCCCGGCGTTGTTAACCAGCACATCGATGCGCCCGAACGTCCGATCTATCGCCGCAAATAACTGGACGACCTGCTCCGGGTCTGCGCTGTCCGCGCGTACGGCCAACGCCCGGCGCCCTGCCGCTTCTACATCCGCCACCACCGCGAGTGCGGCAGACTCATCGGAAACGAAGCTGATCGCCACGTCATAACCTTGTGCGGCGGCCAGCCGCGCGGTGGCGGCGCCAACGCCACGACTTCCACCTGTTATCAGAATCAGCGGTGCCTGCGGGACGGTATCCATTGCGCGAACCTTCATGTGGTGGTGGAAAATGCTTTGCCTGCTGTCAGCCGATCAGGATGGTGCCGGTGGCAATCACCACGCACGCCAGCACCTTGCGGACCGTCAGTGTCTCGCCCAGGAAGAAATAGCCGATCAGTGCCGCAAACAGCACGCTGGTCTCGCGCAAGGCCGAGACCGCGCCCATGGGCGCACCGGCCATGGCATAGATAATGATTCCGTAGGCCAGGAGCGACACCAGCCCACCGGCGAAGGCCGTGAAAAACCCGGGCCGCAGGCTGAACAGACTTTTCGGGCCCCGCAGGCCGATATACACCGCCGGCATCAACACGCCCCACAAGGCGCACATCCACACCGTGTAGGCCATCGGCGCACCCGACAGGCGCGCGCCGATGCCGTCTGTCACGCTGTAGGCGGCAATGAAACAGCCGGTGCCCAGGGCGTATGGCAGGCTGGGAACGGCGAGCCGGCGCCCCCTGAACGCCAGGGAAATGATGCCGCCCGACACCAGGGCAATGCCCAGAAGCGAGCTGGCCGAGACACTCTCCCCGGCAAACACGGCGGCACCCAGGGTGATCAGCACCGGCGAGGAGCCCCGTGAAATCGGATAGGTCTGCCCCAGGTCTCCGACTTTGTAGCTGCGCACCAGGAACAGGTTGTAGCCCACGTGCAGCACCGCTGACAGCACCACATAAAACCAGCTGGCTGGCGCCGGAGGGTCCAGGAACACCGCAACGCCGCCACTGGCGATAGCGACCGCCAGGCACATGACCGTCATCGACCAGAGCCGGTCGGCGCCGCCACGCAGCAGCGCATTCCAACTGGCGTGCAGTAAGGCAGCGAAGAGGACCAGGAGAATAATGGGATAAGGCATGCGCCCATCCTAAGCAAACCGGCGCCTTAACTGAAGCGAAGTCTGCTCATTGAAGAATGAGCAAATCCTCATGCTTTATTCGTAAGCCAGCCCGGCGTTTACGGCTTCCTGCATCAGCCAATCACGAAAACTGACGATATGCGGCTGGGACTCGATGCCTTTGGGGCAGACAAAGTAATAAGCGACCGGTGACGGGAACGGCACATCGAACAGCCTCACCAGACTGCCATCGCTCACCTCTGACTCCACATGCCCACTGCGCGCCAATGCAATGCCCTGGCCGAGCAAGGCCGCCTCGATCGTCATGTTGGTGTCCGCAAACCTGACACTTTCCTTGAGCGGCGCAATCGCGAGCCCGACGTGCTGGAACCATACTTCCCACTTCGGCACCAGGTCGGCGCCGTCGCGCATCAGCAAGGGATAGCGCAGCAATTCGGCGGGTGTGTGTGGCCGGCCAAAGCGTTTCAACAGATCGGGACTGGCCACCGGAAAAATCTGCTCGCGGAACAGGAACTCCGAGTACAGCGCCGGGTAATTCCCGTTGCCCAGGCGGATCGCAACATCAGCCTCCGCACTGGAGAAGTTGATGATCTTGTCGCTGGAGTCGAGGGTGACCAATATTTCAGGGTGCCGTTGGGCCAGGCTCGGCAATCGGGGCAGCAGCCATTTCAGCGCGAAGGAATAGGTGGTACTGACCTTGAGCCGGACCCTGCCCTTTTGCTCGCGCAGGTCCGCGAGTGTCGCCTCAAGGCTCATGAAAAACTCGCGCACGATCGGCGCAAGGGCTGCTCCGGCAGGCGTCAGGCTGAGTGACTTGCCCCGCTGGAACAACTGCAACCCCCAGAGTTCTTCAAGGTGTTTGAGCTGATGGCTGACGGCACTCTGGGTGACATGCAACTCTTCTGACGCCGAGGTGAAGGTTGCGTGGCGTGTGGCAACCTCAAAGGCGCGCAATGTCGAGGTGGGTGGCAGGTCTCTCATGGCATTGCTTCACCGTTTATGAATAGATGCTCATGATAGAACATCTATCCATTGCGCTGTAGGCCGCCCCTCAACCCAGCTGGAACCGCGCCGTGTTGTCGCTCAACGCCCGGCTGCCCTTGCTCAACCTATCCGCCGCCTGGTTCACCGCCCGCGCGCCGTCGAGCAAGCGCCCGGCGGCCTGGTCAACCTGCTGGATATTGCCGCTCACTTCATCCGCCGTCGCTGCCTGTTCCTCAACCGCCGTGGCGATCTGCGCCAGGGTGTCAGTGACGCTCTGCACCGCGCTGGCGATCTCCCCCAGGCGATGGCCCAGGCCCGTGACGGACTCGGCATCGGTCACCGCCTGCTCACAGGCCACGCCCATCAGGGTGACCGCCTGGCTCACCGTCGCGCGCAAACTGTCGACCGTGCCGGCGATCTGCGCCGTGGAGGCCTGGGTCCGTTGCGACAGGCTGCGCACTTCATCGGCTACCACCGCAAATCCCCGCCCCTGTTCACCGGCCCGCGCAGCCTCGATGGCAGCGTTCAGCGCCAGCAGGTTGGTCTGCTCGGCGATACCCCGAATGGTGTCAACCACCGACTGGATCTGCTGGCCCTGCTGGCTGACGCGCTCCAATGCATCGGAGGTGTCGGTCAAGCGCTGGTTGAGTTGCTGGATACTCGCGGTGGTGCGCTGGCTGTCGCGGCTGCTGTCTTCGGCAATCTGCCGGGTTTTCTGCGCGCTGCCGGAGGCCTGCTCGCAGCTCTTGGCGACGCCCATGGAGGTCGCGGCCAACTGTGTGGCGGCCGCTGCAATCTGGCTGATCTGCTGTTGCTGGTCTTCCACTTCGGTCAGCGTGCTGCCCGATTGCGAATTGAGTGTCAGCACCGCAGAGCCCAACTGCTGCGTCTCGTGATTGACCCCCAGCAGGCTGGTGCGCAACTGCACCACCGCCACGTTGAGCGCCGTGCTGATGGCCGCCAGTTCATCACGCCCTTCCACCGCCACTTCAACGCACAGATTACCGTCACGCAGGGATTCGGCCAGGGTGGTGATGCCGCTGGCACTGCGGCGAATCGATGCCTGCAAGCACACGAACAGGTACAGGGCTGCCAGCGCCAGCACGCTGAACGTGACCGCCACCGGGATGAATTGCTTGAGCGAGCTGTCGCGGTAGTAACCCAGGCGCGCGTCCAGCGAGGTCAGCGACTGTTTACGCAACGCGCCGAGGGCGCCAAGCATGCCATCCACACTGCGTTCGAAGCCGGTGGTATCGAGCTTGATGGTGCCGCCGAACACGCCTTCGTCCAGGGTCTTCAGTTCGTTGTCCAGCAGTTGCAAGCTGTCGTCGTATGGCGCGATCCAGGTTTGCAGCCCCGGGTATTGCTTGGCCTTGAGGGATGCGGCGGCCTTGACCAACTGGTCCCTTGCGTCGCCGATGCGACCGCGCAAATCACGCATCTGCAAACGGCTTTGCAGGGTGAACTGCCCCGATGCGATGGATGACTGCCCGACGCTCGCCATACGCCCGATACGCTCGATCAGGTCGGGGGTTTGCTGGGTGGAAATCTGCATCAGCAAATAGGTTTCAAGCCACGGATCGAGGATCAACCCGGTGTCCATGGTGATCTGTTCGCGCAGGGTTTGCATCGCGCTCAGCGCAGACGTGAAGCGGTCATAACCATCCGGCCACCAGCCCACGGTGCGCAGGGATTGGGAATCCATGCCCGTGACCGAGGCTTGCAATGCCTCAAAACGTGCAAGGGTATCCGGGCGGGCGTTCTGGGCTTTGAGGGCCTCGCCCAGGGCCTGCACGCTTTGCAGGATCAGCGGGAAATTGGTATCGACCGCAGTCATGGCCGCCTTGGCCGCGGGTGTCTGGTCGTGGAGGATGTCGGCAGCTTTCCAGCGCGCCGCCAGGTTGCGCTGGGCGGTCAGTTGGGCGTCCAGGGCATCCAGCGCCAGCAGTTCGCGCACCCCGGATTGCTCATTGGAAATCACCGTCAGCTTGGTGCGGTACTCCTGCGCGATCATCCACAGGCTGCCCGCCAGGGGCAGCATGAACAGGAAAAACAGGATCTGGAACTTGCGCGCGAATCCAAAACGTCCGAGCAGGCGGATACCTGGCGACAACACACTTTGCATGTCCGACTACTCCTAGAACCACTCGCCTCAACAGCGAATCAAGCTTTGAAATGATTGACGGCAAAATGCCATGTCATTGATTAAGCTGGCTCTAGCAAGAAACGGACCGCTGTTGTCGGGCCCGCTGGATAGGCGGGACGTCGTGCAAAACACGCTGTACCGTGCGCGAAAATGGGGCGAAAGCACTCAGCGCAGGTGGCAGAACGGTAACCGTCTGACCAATACCGCAAGCGTAAGGGCAGCCGACAACCTGTGGCGAGGGAGCTTGCTCCCGCTGGGCTGCGAAGCGGCCCCAAAGCAGGCACTGGTGTTCCGTCAGGTCGATATCGATTGCAGGGTCTAGGGCCGCTTCGAAGCCCAACGGGAACAAGTTCCTTCGCCACAGGATGGGTGCTTGCTGAATCAGGATTGCCGACTGGCAAACACCAACACTTTCTCCAGCATCCGGTCACAGGCCTCAAGCTGCGCAACGCTGATGAACTCGTCAGGCTTGTGCCCCTGGTCCATGCTGCCCGGTCCACATACCACGGTGGGAATGCCCGCCTGATCAAACAGCCCGCCTTCGCTGCCGAACGCCACTGTGCCGTATGCCTGAGAGCCACAGAAGTCGGCAACCCATTCAGCCGCCTGGCTCTGCGCTGATGTCGACAACCCTGGGTAACTCGACAGCTCACTGAAGTGGATTGCACACTGCCCGCTCACCGCCTGCATCGCGGGCAATAAGGTGTGCTCGGCGTAACCCCGCAGTTGGTCCGCGACGTGCCAGAGATTCTGTGCGGGCAGTGAGCGCACTTCGAAGTCGAAGCTGCAGTTTTGCGGGACGATATTCAGGGCGTTGCCACCGGCAATCATGCCGGTTTGCACGGTGGAGAACGGCGGATCAAAACTCCCGTCGTGATGTTGCGGCGCCTTGAGTTCTTCACCGAGCCGGCCCAGTTCGATGATCAACAGCGCGGCATATTCGATGGCGTTCACACCCGACGGCGCATACGCCGAATGGCACGCCGCGCCATGTACCTCGCAACGCATCGCCAGCTTGCCCTTGTGGCCCAGCACCGGCTTGAGTTCGGTCGGTTCGCCGATCACGCACAGTAACGGCTTGACGGTTTTTGCATGGAACGCTTCGATCAGCGACCCCACGCCCAGGCAGCCCACCTCTTCATCGTAAGACAGCGCGATATGCACCGGCATGCGCAGCGGTGCCTGCACCAGCGCCGGTACGCTGGCCAGCACGCAGGCGAGGTAGCCCTTCATGTCGGCGGTGCCACGCCCGTACAGCTTGCCATCCTTCTCGGTCAGTTCAAACGGCGCAACGCTCCAGCACTGACCGTCTACAGGTACTACGTCGGTATGGCCCGAAAGCACGATACCGGGCACCTCCGCCGGACCTATGGTGGCCAACAGATTGGCTTTGCTCTTTTGCTCGTTGAACAACAATTCACAGCTCACGCCATGGTGCTGCAAGTAGTTGCGCACGAAGTCGATCAGGGCGAGGTTGGATTCGCGGCTGGTGGTGTCAAAGCTGACCAGGTGCGCCAGCAGGTCACGGCTGCGGCTCATCGGTCATCTCCCGGCACCGCGTAGCCAGGGGCGCTTTGCGGGTTGATGGCGCGGTCGATATAGTCCTGCATTTGCCCGCGATAGGCCTGCCAGAGTTGGTCCAGGGTGCCGATCGGATCCACGTCGGCCCAGTCCACCCGCAGGTTGACGATGGGCCACAGGTGGTCACCGACCACCACCAGCGCGGCAGAATGTACTGGCCCCGCCTCGCCGCCTCCCGCCGCCCCCGCCTGCATGGAGGCGAGCAACCGGTCGGCGAGATGCCCGGGCGTATCTTCGAAGGCGCGCACCATGGCTTCGATCACACCGGTATTCGCCAGCATGTTCCCTGCCGCCACGCATTGCTCGCCGCTGACCGCGTGGTGGATGCCCAGGGTCTGCGCGCCGCTGAAGTGTGCGGTTCGGCCAGTGCTATCGATCACTGTCACCTGGCGATATTCGCTACGGCTCTGCGGGGTGAGCGCGGTGGCCAGCGCCTCGCTCGGGGCCATGCCCTGGGCCAAAAGGTCCAGGGTTTGCGGGCCGAGGGCCG
The DNA here is from genome assembly GCF_013385695.1 of Pseudomonas sp. D8002. Taxonomy (NCBI): domain Bacteria; kingdom Pseudomonadati; phylum Pseudomonadota; class Gammaproteobacteria; order Pseudomonadales; family Pseudomonadaceae; genus Pseudomonas; species Pseudomonas sp. D8002. Next base: position 96,151 of record NZ_JACAPM010000017.1, on the reverse strand, counting down.
GCAACGTGATGTTCTGCGACGCCACCGCGCCCACGCCGGGGCGCAGCCACGGGCAACGGGCGCCCACGGCAATGCTCGACGAGCTGATAGCGATACCCAACTGGCCGGTTTCGGCACAGCGGGCGACAACCGAAAAGGTCATGGGGGTTCCTGCCTGTGAGGGGTGAAATCAGTCGAGCAACGAAGGGTCGGCGTCGATCATCAACTGCTTCATTTCTTCAAAATGCCGTTGCGAGAAATCCGTGATGCCTTCCCATCCCCGCGCGGTCTTTTCAGCCACTTCGTCAGACAGTATCCGCAGCGGCTGGCCGGTGGACCACGCCGTGACGAGGATCTGGCAGGCGCGCTCCAGGGTCCAGATATCATCGAATGCCTCGCCGATGGAGGTGGCTGTGACCATCACCCCATGGTTGCCCATCAACAAGCGGCTCTTGCCATCCAGCAAACCGGCGAGGCGCTCGCCCTCGGCCTCGGTGTCGGCCATGCCACCGTACAGCTCGTCCACCGCCACGCGATTGAAATAGCGCGCGGTGTTCTGGTCGATCGCAGGGATATGCGGCTTGGCCAGGCAGGCTACCGCCGTGGTGTACACCGGGTGCAGGTGCAGCACGGCGCGGGTTTGCGGCAACAGCCGGTGAATCTGCCCGTGGATCGACCAGGCGGTAGCGTCTACCTCCGGATGATCGGCACCGCCGGCGTCGTCGGCATTCAACAGCAGCATGTCACTGGCGCGGATACGCGAGAAGTGCTTCCACTTCGGGTTGAGCAGGAACTGTTTGCCGTCGGCCGACACCGCCGCGCTGAAATGGTTGGCCACTGCCTCATGCATGCCAAGGTGCGCAACGATGCGGAAAGTTGCCGCCAGGTCGATGCGGGTTTGCTCTTCAAGTGATAACGCCATGTAGCTTTCTCCGCAGGACAAGTACCCCATAATCTGTAGTGAGCAAGCTCGCTCGCCACAGGTATGGCGTGTTCCTTAAGTGAACAGTTTCCGGTCAGGACTTCGGCATCAGCTCGGCGATGTCGGCATCGGTAGGCGCCTGGAAGTTGTATTTCTTGAGCAAGGCGGCGTATTCAGGGGTGGCGCTGAACTTCTTGATGCCTTCGATCAAGGCGTTCTTGACCTCGTCATTGCCCTTCTTCACACCAAAGCCGTTCAACACCGGGTAGATCAAGGTATCGGAAGAAATCACCACGCGCCCGCCGAGTTTTTCCACTGCGCCACGGGCCACGGCCGCATCGGTGATCTGCGCTTCAACAGCATGAGCCAGCAAGGCCTGGGTGGTTTGCGGGTCGGTACTGTACTCGCTGATCGCGATCGGCTTCAGCCCTTTCTTCACACAGTACTCATCCGACAGCTTGTGCATCTGCGCCAGCCAGGAGGTGGCGCCCATAGAGCCGATCTTGTGGCCGCAGAACTCTTCAGGGGTCTTGGGCTGGAAGTCGCTGCCCTTGAGCGTCAGGATCGACTCACCGCTTTTCAGGTAGGGAATCATATCGATGACTTTCACCCGTTCGGCGGTGATGTACATCGAAGAGTTGGTCACGTCGAATCGCCCCGCCTGCAGGCCGGTGATCAGGTTGGGAAAGCGCGTGTCGAGGGTCTCGACGGTGCGCCCCATGGTCTTGGCCAGGCCATCCATGAATTCGATATCAAAGCCGGCGGGCTTGTTGTTATCCATGTATTCATAGGGAAAGAAGGTCACATCGGAACCTGCGACGATTTTCCCGTCTTTCTGGAAAGCCGAAGCCGCCAACGACGTCATTGCAACCGCAGCGCCCAGCAGGCACACGGCAATAGGGCGAGCAATCATCTGAAACGCTGTCATGGTAATACCCTGCAAGGTGAGAAGAAGGTTAGGCAGTGACTGAATCCTGGCCGGCCTGTTGCACAAAGAAAGAGGCGCCACGGGGCTTCTGCGGCAAGCGCAGGTGGTTTTCCGTGGAACGCACCAGCCCACTTTCTTCACCGGCCACTATCAGGCCGGCGTGCGCGCTGGGCAGCGGGTTTTCGCCGAATGGAAGCGCGTCTTCAGCGGCGTAGACGCTGATGAACAGGGTGCGCGGCAGTTCGGTCTCGTTAGGGCTTGAAGCGTGCAAAAGACGGGTGTGCATGAAGCACACGGAACCGGCCGGGCCATAACAGGCGACCGGGTCGTGGCACAGGTCGTCGACCACCGTGTCGTCCACCGAACCGGTGAAACGCTGGTCGCGCCAGTGGGACCACAACGGGCCTTTGTGGCTGCCGGGAATCACATTCAACGGGCCATTCTGCGGTGTGACTTCACTGACCATCAGCAAGGCCGTGACGATGTCGTCATTGCTGTGGGGCGTGAACAGGAAGTCCTGGTGCCACTTCACCTGCGTGGCGGTGTGGGGCAGTTTCGAGTTGATCTTGCTGTGATGAAAACGCGTGCCGCCGCCCCCGATCAGTTGCGCGGAGATCGCTGCCATCCGCGAATGCAACGCCACACGCTGGTATGCCGGCGAAATTTCGGTGGGCGAACTCACTCGGCGCAGCGAGGGATGATCCGGGCGATGGTCGCCTTCCAGGTCGAAACGCGCACGGCCATCTGCCGTTTCACCCCAGCCCTGTTCGTGGCTGCGGCTGTCTTCTACCCACTGGTCGAAGTCGTGCTGCAACGCGGCGACTTCTTCAGCCGACAGCACGTCTTGCACCACCAGAAAACCGTCCCGGTGAAACTGTTCAATTTGCGCTTGCTCGATCATGTTGTGGCTCTCTTGTCGCTCGAACGTTAAAGGAGTTACGCCAGCGAGACGTCCTTGAGGAACGCCTCCACACGTGGGTTTTCGCCGCTGCGCAGCGCCTGCGGCGTGTCGTCGCACACCACACGGCCTCTCTCCATGAACACGATCCGGTCGGAGACCTTGAACGCGAAATTCATCTCATGGGTGACGATCACCATGGTGATGCCTTCCTGGGCCAGGGCCTCGATGACCTGCAGGACTTCGTTGACTTTTTCCGGGTCCAGGGCCGAGGTGGGCTCGTCAAACAGCATGATTTGCGGGCGCATCATCAGGGCGCGGGCGATGGCCACGCGCTGCTGTTGGCCACCGGAAAGCTGATGCGGGTACTTCCAGGCGTGATCGAGCATGCCGACCTTGTGCAGCAGCGCGTAGGCTTGTTGCTTCAGCTCATCCAGCTTGCCGAGGTGGTGGTACTTCGGCGCCATCAGCAAGTTGTCGAGCACGCTCAGATGCGGGAATAGATTGAAGCTCTGGAACACCATGCCGATGTTCAGGCGATGCTCGGCGTGCTCGACATACTGCGGCTTCTGCGCGCCGACTTTGTTCAGGTGAATAAAGGGTTGGCCGTTGATCTGGATCTCGCCGTTGTCCAGTTGCTCAAGACCGTTGAGCAGGCGAATCAGGGTGGTTTTTCCGGAGCCCGAAGGCCCGATCACCGACACTACTTCGCCGGGCTGGATCTGCAGGTTGACCGAGCCCAGTACCTCTACATCGTTGTAGGCCTTGTGCAGCCGGCTGGCCTGCAGCGCCGGGCCTTCGGTACTGACAGGGCGTTGCAGGGCGACGTGCTGTCGGGTCGCCAGCGCCAGCACCTCGGCATCAGGTACCCGGGACACGTTGCGTTGATTGACGTCGAGAAAACGCTCGAGCCGTTTGAGCAGGAAGTCGAACACCGTGACGATGAACACGTAGAAAAAAGCCACCGCCGCCATCGTCTCGATCACCAGGAAATTCTGCGAATACAGGCGCTGGCCGACCATCAGGATCTCGGTCAGCGAAATCACCGACACCAACGAGGTCAGCTTGACGATGGAGATGTATTCGTTGGCCAGCGACGGCAGCGCCACCCGCAATGCCTGCGGGATCACCACCCGCCACTGGATCCCGAAAAACTTCAGCCCCAGTGCCCGCGCGGCCTCGCCCTGACCTTTGGGAATCGACAGCAGGCCGCCCCGGTGAATCTCAGCGACATAGGCGGTTTCGCAGATCACCAGCGCCAGCAGGCCGGCCCAGAACGGGTCCGCCAGAATCACCGACGTGGCGGGAATCGCCTGTGGCAGGTTGTAGATGAAGATCAGCAGCACCAGCAGCGGCAGGCTGCGGAACAACCAGATATAGCCACGCGCCGGCAGGCTAATCAGCGCGTGCTTTGACTGCTTGGCCAGGGCCAGCAGGAAGCCCAGCGCGATACTCAGGACCCATGTCAACGAACTGAGCTGGATGACCGTCCATGTCGCCCGCCAGAACTCGGCATCGGCCAGCAAACCAAACATGTAATTCCAGTTGAAAGTCATCGTCACTGTGCTCGACAAAAAAATGAAAATGCCCACCGAATGCTCAACGTGAAGGTCGAACCCTGATCTGCACCGATGGACTGAGATTCGTGGGGAGAGGCCCTTGGGGTCAATTCGTAAAAGCCGGCCTATTGGGTAGGGAGAACCTACGCAGCGTCACCGTTCCCTGGGTGACGACTGGACTGGTAAAACAGCCTGTCTCTTAATGGGGCGACACCTCGCCCATCAGGCAATCAGCGCCACATCTTGGTGCGAAGCAAACGCGATCCCCTGTGGGAGCTGGCTTGCCTGCGATAGCATCGCCCCGGTGTACCTGGAAGACCGAGGTGCCTGCATCGCAGGCAAGCCAGCTCCCACAGAAAAGCAGGAAAGCACGCGGCTCAGCCCGCGCCGTTCAGGGTGCGCACCGCATGGGCATCAAAAAAGCTCGGGGCCGCCATGCCCGGGATGTACTGGTCTGAAACGAACATGCGGCAACGCTCGGCAAACGCCGACACCACGCGGGACAATTGGGTATTGCTCGCCGTGGCATAGCCCAGCTGCATGGGCCGGTGCGGGCCGGACAAGCGCAGGCGGATCAAGCGCTTGCCGTCCTGGGAAAGATTGGCTTTGGGCCGGGCATTCGCGAAGGAATAGCCGATGCCATTGGCAACCATCGAGCGCACGGTTTCAAGGTTGCTGGAGCGCATGATGATGTTCGGTGTGGTACCGGCCTGCATAAAGAAGCTGAGGAAATATTCCCGACTCCAGGGCGTGTCCAGCAGCACCACCGGGTAATCCTCAAGGTCGAGCATGCTCACCGCCGACAGGCTTGCGAGCGGGTGGTACTCACCCACCATCACATACGGCGGTAATTGCGCCAGCGGCTGGAAGTCGATGTCGTCACTGGTCACCAGGTCGTAGGTCAGGGCGATATCGATCTCGGCGCTGCGCAGTTTTTCCAGCATTTCCTCGTGGTTGCCCTCCACTTGCGTGAGGCGTACACCTGGAAACGCGCGGCCAAAACCAAACACCAGCTCAGGGGTGATCATCGGCGCCAGCCACTCCAGGCAACCCACCCGCAGCGGTCCGCGCACGGTGTTCAGCGACTCGGAAGCGATGGTGTAGAGGTTGGTCATCTGCTCCAGGATCAGCTTGGCCTCCTGCATCACCTGGCGCCCCACTGCCGTGAGGGAAATGCCCTGGGCGTGATGCCGCACAAACAGCTGGATGCCCAACTCGGCCTCCATGTGGGTGATCGCAGCCGAGATAGACGGCGACGACACATGAATGCGCTCAGACGCCGCACTGATGCTGCCTGCCTCACCGGAAGCCACGAAATATTCCAGTTGGCGCTGGGTAATACGACTGAGCATCACGCCTCCACATCATCAATAAGCTGACGCCAAGCCGGCGCCGCCTGCCTCAAACACAGCGTTGCATGGTTCATGCCGATTGCTGTTTTAGCCCGACGCTGACGCCGGCGGATGGCGCTTCGGTTTTGCCTAAGCATTACCTCGCGCAAATGCTGGTTTCGCGCGGGCGAGGCCAATGTGAAGCTGGATTTATTCCGCGCCTCATGAGTTGCCAGCAATGCCCCCCCATACCCGTATCCGCATGTTCAACACCAAGCAGACCTACCCCAACCAGGCGCTGGACAACGACCTGTGCCAGGCCGTGCGCGCCGGCAATACCATTTATGTACGTGGCCAGATCGGCACGGACTTCGACGGCAACCTGATCGGCCTCGGAGACCCGCGCGCGCAAGCCGAACAGGCAATGAAAAACGTCAAGCAACTGCTGGAGGAAGCCGGTTCCGATTTGTCGCACATCGTGAAGACCACCACCTACCTGATCGACCCGCGCTACCGCGAACCGGTGTACCAGGAGGTCGGCAAATGGCTCAAGGGCGTGTTCCCGATCTCCACCGGCCTGGTGATTTCGGGTCTGGGCCAGCCGGAGTGGTTGATGGAGATCGATGTGATTGCGGTGGTGCCGGATGACTGGAACCCCAACCAGCAACCATGAGCCACCTGGAGCTTGCCATGCCCCGCACTGTGTATTTCCTCAACGGCCCCAACGCCAACCTGTACGGTCTGGACAAGAACGGCACCTACGGCAGCGAAAGCTTCGCCAGCATCGAAGCGTGCTGCCAGCGCCACGCGATCGAACTGGGCCTGACCCTGGATTTTCGCCAGAGCAACCATGAAGGGGTGCTGGTGGACTGGATTCAGGAGGCCCGGCTCAACGCCGACGCGGTGATCATCAACGCCGCCGGCCTGACCTACAGCTCGGTGCCGATTCTCGATGCGCTGCTGGCGTTCGACGGCCCGATCATCGAAGCGCACATGAGCAACATCTGGAAGCGCGAGGCTTTCCGTCATCACTCCTATGTGTCCAAAGCCGCCACCGGCGTGATCGCAGGCCTCGGCGCGCTGGGCTACCGCCTGGCCCTGACGGCGGTGGCCGAGCTGCTGGAGGCCGATTGAAGGGCTTTGGTTTTGCCTAACCTCTACGTTCAAAAAGCATAATTTCCGGCTGGCGGTTGCTTGATCACACTGATACCGGTCGATGGTCGCTTATCTTTAGGAAGCTCACATGTCAGTTGAAAAGATCAACACCCTGGTGGTGGGCGCAGGCCAGGCGGGGGTCGCCATGAGCGAGCATCTGTCACTCATGGGCGTGCCGCACATCGTGCTGGAGCGTAACCGCATCGCCGAGCGCTGGCGGTCCGAGCGCTGGGACTCGCTGGTCGCCAACGGCCCGGCCTGGCACGACCGTTTTCCCGGCATGAAATTCGAAGGCATTTCCCCCGAGAGCTTCCCGCCGAAAGAGCGCATGGCGGCCTACTTTGAAGAGTACGTGAACATGCTGAAGGCTCCGGTGCGCACCGGGGTTGAAGTGCAGCAAGTGGAACGCCACGTGGGTCGCCCCGGGTTCAAGGTGACCACCTCGGCGGGTGTGATCGAGGCCACCAACGTTGTTGCGGCGACAGGCCCGTTTCAACGTCCGTCCATTCCGAATCTGGTGCCCGCACACGCCACGGTTCAACAGCTGCACTCCTCGGCCTACAAGAATCCCGGCCAGTTGGCCGAGGGTGCTGTGTTGGTGGTGGGCGCTGGCGCATCGGGTTCACAAATTGCCGAGGAACTGCAAAAGGCCGGCAAGACCGTGTACCTCTCGGTGGGCGAACACTATCGCCCTCCTCGCTCGTATCGTGGCCGTGATTACTGCTGGTGGCTGGGCGCGCTGGGCTTGTGGGACGAGGTCAAAATCCAGCCGAAGAAGAAGCATGTGGCGTTTGCCGTCAGTGGCTATGAAGGCGGCAAGACCGTCGACTTCCGCCGCCTGGCGCACATGGGCATTACGCTGGTGGGTGTTACTCGGTCGTGGAATGAAGGCGTGATGGAGTTTGAGCCCGGCCTGGCGGCTAATGTGGCTGAAGGTGACCGTGCCTACTTTGATGTACTGCGGGATGCCGACGCCTATATCGAGCAGAACGGCCTGCCGTTTGCGCCGGAGCCTGAGGCGTGGGAATTGTTGGCTGACCCGGAGTGCCTGGTGAATCCGATCCTGAGCCTGGATTTGGCTGAGGCCGGTGTGACCACGATTCTGTGGGCCACGGGTTTCAGTTTTGATTTCAGTTGGTTGAAAGTGCATGCGTTCGACGAGAAAGGTGAGCCTTTCCATAAGCGCGGGATTTCGGCGGAAAGCGGGATTTACTTTTTGGGTTTGCCGAACCTGGTGAACCGCGCGTCTTCGTTTATCTACGGGGTTTGGCATGATGCGAAGTACGTGGCCGACCATATTGTCTTGCAGAATGAGTACATGGCCTATAGCAAGCCGTGAGGTGCCTTGCTCCATTGCCTACAGTTGCGTCAGAATCCGCCGGCTTGTGCGCTTGGGTATGGGGCTCTAAGGTTGCTCGGTCGCTGAAACCTCAGTGATCGGGTTTAGTAGCCCGAAGTATTCTAGGCAATGTGCATAAGCATCATCTGTCAGACGTCTTTGTCTGTGCTTAATGGTGGCTGTGTGCAGGGCGCCCTCGGGCGCCCTCGGGCGCGCCGGTTTTGTCTGGAATATCCGCTCTACTAACCTGCACACAGCTGCCACCTTTCGTTTAGTAGCGATAAGGCGGGGGCCAAAATGGAGCATCCAGACAATGTTCAAGGTTACCCCTAATCCTCCGGGAACTTCCGATCCAAAACTCCACCAGGCCGCCCAGCGCGCCATGGATCACTACCTCAATCCCAGTTCCAAACCCGCCCCAACGCCCTCAGCCCTGTTCAGCGTTCCCAGCCTCAGCTTTTGCTCGTTCAACTCACCCTCACCGAGGGTAATTTGCTTGTGGATCATGGCAGCACACGCACAGCTTGTTGCCATCAGTATCTCGAAAATACGCGCCGTAATAATCGGGGTGGTAGTGAGGCCTTAATCCAGGCTCTCCTTCACATATCCCGCCGAGCGCCAACGCCGCTGTATAACTTCTTCTAACCGCTTCCCGACTGGGCGCAAGTAGCCCCACCATCTGCCCATTCCCGGGTGCACTCGGGTTGCCATCAAATGGCGCCCCAATGACGAAGATCGGACGAGGTGCGGTTTCAGCCACCCAACCGGCCCACGGTTTATCCGCATCGCAAAATTTCAACCTGAGGCCCAACTCAGCCATCACCTTCGAATAGAAAGCAAAAGCCCGATCAAAATCACCTGTACCTAAAAACACATGGGAAATCATGGCGGCTACCCTGGGGCAATGAATGCCCATGAGTCTGGCGCGAAATGATTGCTGGCGAAAGCTTGATGACTCCGCCCGGCATATGTACGGCTCCCATCCCCTCATACGCCAATGAAAACCGCAAATCCCAACAATCCGCAGGGTGCCGCCCGGCATTTCGTCAACCCATAATGGGCTTACAACAATAAAGGGGCTCACCCCGGGGCGCGTAAGCCATGTACAGAGACCATATCGTCAAGACCCGCATGACGGACAGCGCGGTATTCATGGGCGCGGTGGCCGTGGTGATTTTCATCATCACGCTCGCCTGCGGCGTCGGTGATGGCCGCCTCTCCCACTTGATGGGCCCCATCGTTCTCGATCTGAAGGCACCACTGGCACGAGATATTGCAGTGGGCGGCACGTTCACCCTGACGGTGGTGCTGAACCTGTTCATCCTTGGCCGCTTTCCCTTGCGCGCGCAGATCATCACGGTCTGGTGCGAGTTGCTGGTGCTGTTCCTGTTGTTCTTCGACACCTTCAACCTTTCCTACAGTTTCATCGCGACCAAAATCGGCTTCATGATCACCCAGGGGGTCTTCACCACCGTCTACGTGTCGGCGATTTCGATTGCGATTGCGTTCGTCCTGGCGCTGCTGGGCGCAACCGCGCGCTTGTCTTCCAACGGCTTCGCGATTGCGATTGCGAGCTTCTACACCTCGTTTTTCCGCGGCGTTCCGCTGCTGATCCAGATTTATCTGATTTACCTGGGCATTCCCCAGCTCGGCTATGTCGTCGGGGCGGTTCCAGCCGGGATCCTGGCGCTCTCGCTGTGTTATGGCGCCTACATGACGGAGATCTTCCGCGCCGGTATCAGCAGCATCTCGCGGGGCCAGTGGGAAGCCTCGCGGGCGATTGGCCTGAACCCGTTCCAGACGATGACCCGGGTGATTCTCCCGCAGTCCATGCGCTTGATCATTCCGCCAACGGGCAACCAGTTCATCTCGATGCTCAAGGACAGTTCGCTGGTGTCGGTGATCGGCGTCTGGGAGCTGATGTTCCTGGCACGAACCCAGGGACGCGCCGAGTTCCGGCACCTGGAAATGCTGATCACCGCCGCCGTGCTGTATTGGCTGCTGTCGATCGTGCTGGAAACCGTCCAGGCCCGCCTGGAAAAGCACTTCAACCGCGCCCATCGCTGAACCAGGAGCATGACGATGAATCAGCCCTCAATAGTCCCTGCTCCATACCCTGCAATATCGATCCAGGACATGCATAAATGGTATGGCGATTTTTATGTGCTCAAGGGTATCGACCTGCACATTGCCAGTGGTGAAATCGTGGTGGTCTGCGGGCCGTCGGGCTCCGGCAAGTCCACGTTGATTCGCTGCCTGAACCTGCTGGAAGACTTCCAGAAAGGCCACGTGTTCATCGAGGGCACCGAGTTGACCCGTGATGCCGCCTGCGTGGCGGGCATACGGCGCCAGGTCGGCATGGTGTTCCAGCAGTTCAACCTGTTCCCGCACATGACGGTGCTGGAGAACCTCATGGTGGGACCGCGTCTGGTGAGCAAGCTCAGCGAGCCCCAGGCCCGCGAGCTGGCCTATGAATACCTGGACCGAGTGCGCATCGGGAACCAGGCCGACAAATACCCCAGCCAGCTCTCGGGCGGCCAGCAGCAGCGCGTCGCCATTGCCCGGGCCTTGTGCATGCGCCCGCGCATCATGCTGTTCGACGAGCCCACGTCGGCCCTTGACCCCGAGATGGTCAAGGAAGTGCTGGACGTGATGGGCGAACTGGCCCAGGACGGCATCACCATGGTCTGCGTCACCCACGAGATGGGATTCGCCCGGCGGGTGGCCGACCGGATCATCTTCATGGACCAGGGCTGCATCATCGAGCAAGCCAAACCCACCGAGTTTTTTGACAACCCGCAGCACGAGCGTGCCCGGGAATTCCTGTCGCAGATTCTCAGCCACTGAGCAGCACCGTCGAACCTTGCGAAGTCACCGATAAAAACAACAGGCACCGCACTCAAGATACTGGAGGCTTACCCATGATCTCGTTCACTCGCTTCTTCACCGCAGCCGCTGTCGCCACCGCCCTCACCAGCCTCACAGGCGCGGCCTGGGCGGGCTCGACCCTCGACCGCATCCATGAAACCAAGGTGATCAAGGTGGCCACCTCGGCCAACTGGCCACCGCAATCGTTCCTTGGCCCGGACAATAAGCTGCAAGGCTTCGATATCGACGTCGCCAGCGAAATCGGCAAACGCCTGGGCAGCAAAGTCGACTTCGTGACGCCCGAATACGGGATCATCACCGCCGGGCGCTGGTCGAGCCGCTGGGACCTGTCGGTCGGCTCAATGACGCCTACCACCGAGCGCACCCGGGTGCTCGACTTCCCCGCGATCTACTACTACACGCCGTATGTATTCGCGGTGCACAAGGACGCGGCCGAGACCAAAGTGGCGGACCTGAACGGCAAGATCATCGGCGTCGAAGCCGGTACGACTTCGGAGGACTATATCAACCGCCGCCTCAAGATCGACGCCGCCGATGTGCCGCCTTTCACTTACGAAGTCACCCCCGGCGAGGTTCGCACGTACGGCGACAGCATGGGCCCGCTGGATGACCTGCGCATGGGGGACGGGGTGCGGCTGAACGCAACCCTGTCCGCCCTGCCCACCATCGTCGCCGCCGTCAAGAATGGCTACCCCATCGTCAGGGTGGAAGGCAAACCCGCCTACTACGAACCCCTGGCCATCGCCGTGGACAAAGGCGATGAGGCGTTCAACAGCGCGCTGACCAAGATCGTCGCCGACATGAAAGCCGACGGCACGCTCAAGCAATTGTCAGAGAAATGGTACGGCGCCGACCTCACCCAGGTGCAGTAAAAAACCCCACAGGCCGTACAGGCGCCCCGTCCTCGACGCGGCGCGCTGTATGCCTGCGCCGCGAAAAAAGGACGGCCGACTTCATGTTCACCTATAACAACAATTACTACACCGCCACGATGCGCGACACGACTGAACGCCAGGCGCTGTGTGGCAACGCCCGGGCCGATGTGTGCGTGATCGGCGCCGGGCTGGCGGGGCTGAGCACGGCGTGGGAGCTGGTCTCCCGCGGGCAGTCGGTGGTGCTGCTGGATGCCGGTCGCGTGGCCTGGGGAGCGTCGGGGCGCAACGGTGGCTTCGTGCTCCAGGGCTGGTCCGAAGGGTTGGCCGCCATCGAGCGACGCTGCGGCAAACCGACGGCCGCCGCGCTGTTCAAACTGTCGCTTGAAGGCGTCGAGATTGTTCGGGGCATGATCGCCCATCATCAGTTGCCCGGCTGCACGCCAACCCCGGGAAAACTGAGTGTGGTGCGCTACGAAGATGGCGACAACCTGCAGCGCGTGCGGGACAAAATGGCCGCGGATTTCGACTTTCACCTCGACTACCTGGATCGCCAGGCGGTGCGCGAAAAGCTCAAGACCGAGCGGTATTTCCAGGCGCTGCGCGACAACCATGGCTTTCACTTCCACCCCTTGAACTATTGCCTCGGCCTGGCCCGACTGATCGAGCAAAGTGGTGGCAAAATCCATGAACGCTCGCCCATGACCGCCGTCGAAAGCCGCAACGGGCGACACCGGGTCATCACCGATCAGGGCACTGTCGATTGTGCCCACGTGGTGTACTGCTGCGGCGGCTATGGGGGGCCTGAGTTCGGCAAATTACGCCGCGCCTTCCTGCCGATCGCGACCTATGCAGTGCTGACCGAGCACCTGGGCGATCGCCTGGCCGAGGCGGTCTGTACCTCCGATGCCGTGGGCGATAACCGCCGGGCCTCGGACTATTACCGCATCGTCGAGGGCGACCGCCTGCTCTGGGGCGGCCGCATTACCACGCGCAACCTGCAGGATGAGAAACGCCTGGGGCAATTGCTGACGCAGGATATCCTCGACGTTTATCCGCAATTGCGCGGCATCAGGATCGACAAGGCCTGGTCCGGGTTGATGGGTTATGCGCGGCACAAGATGCCGCACATTGGCCCGCTGGGGCAGGGATTGTGGGCGTGTACATCATTTGGTGGCCATGGTATGAACACCGCGCCGATCGGCGCACGCGTCATCGCCGAGGCGATCTGCGGCGAAACCGATCGCTACCGCCTGTTCGATGCCTACGGCCTGGAATGGAATGGCGGCCCCCTGGGCCCGGCGGCCGCACAAACGGTTTACGCCGGCCTGAAAATGATGGATATGTTTCAGGAAAAGCGCTCGCAACACAGGGCGACTCATAAAAACTGAACCCCAGCGAGGGTCAAGGACGTGTCCATGGATACGCAGAATCCCGGTCCACTGTTTAACCTCACCGACAAGGACAGGCAATTGCTTGGCCTGCTGCAAGCCAACGCACGCGAACCCACCGCGTCATTGGCCCGCAAGCTCGGGGTCTCGCGCTCTGCGGTGCAGGAGCGGATTACCCGCCTGGAAAAGGCCGGCGTCATCACCGGCTACAGCGTGCGCATCGACCAGGACCGGCTTCAGCAGACGGTGACCTGCTTTACCATGACCTCCTGCACCAACAAGAGCTACACCGATGTGATGACCTCGCTGCGCAGGATGGAAGCGGTGCAGGCCGTGTATGCGGTCTCGGGAGAGTCCGATTTCATCATTCACCTGGCCACCGCCACCCTGAGCGAACTCAATGCCGAGCTCATCAGGATCAACATGATCAAAGGGGTGGCGCACACCGCTTCGCATATCGTGATGGAAACCAAGTTCAGCCGGAAACTGATGGTGTGAAGTGCTGCCGGCCGTGGGAAACCGCGCGTCTCACGCTCCGCCTCGACTGCCATAGCGACTCGGCCACCTGACAAGTCATTTCTTGCAAAATAATTCGCCTCAACGCAATATTAAAAGCAATTGCTTGGTTAATTACCTCAAGCCTGGCGCTTATGCCCTTCGCCGGCTTCCATACCGCGAACGCATTACAAGGAATCGTTGATGCAAACCCAAGACAGCAGTTGGGGCGAGTTGCTTAGCGGCAAGAACGCCACGCGCTCCATTGCCCTTTCAGGCGGCATCGCGCTGTATGCCACCAACACCTACATCGCCACCACCATCCTGCCGTCGGTGGTGGCCGAAATCGGCGGCCTGGCGCTTTATGCGTGGAGCACCACACTGTACGTGGTGGCCTCGATCCTCGGTTCCGCCCTCACCTCCAAGCTGTTGCAACGCACCGGTCCACGGCTGGCGTATGCGCTGGCCACACTGGTGTTCATGGTAGGCGTGCTGATCTGTGCCCTGGCGCCGAACATGCCGGTGATGCTCGTGGGGCGCTCCATCCAGGGGCTGGGCGGCGGGGTCTTGCTGGCCCTGTGTTACTCGATGATCCAACTGGTGTTCGAAGAGCGCCTGTGGCCGCGCGCAATGGCACTGGTGTCGGGGATGTGGGGCGTGGCGACGCTCGTCGGGCCGGCGGTGGGTGGTGTGTTTGCCGAGATGGACGCGTGGCGCCTGGCCTTCGGCTCGATGGTGCCGGTGAGCCTGGCGTACATGGTACTCACCAGCCGCGCCCTGCCCCCGCGCGACACCACGGCGACCGCCACCGCTCGTTTGCCGGTGCCGCAACTGGTGCTGCTGGCGGGCGCGGTGCTGGCGGTGTGTGCCGGCAGCGTCTCGGCGCTGCCGAGCTGGAACCTGTTGGGTATCGCCACCTGCGTCGTGCTGGTGGTGCTGTTGATCCGCAAGGAGTCCAGCGCCACCGTGCGTCTTTTGCCCCGGGATGCATTGAAGTTCAGCACCCCGCTCTGCGCGCTTTATGCGACCACCTGCCTGTTGGTGATCGGCATGAGCAGCGAGATCTTCATGCCGTACTTTCTGCAGCACTTGCATGGCCAGTCGCCGCTGATCGCCGGTTACATGGCCGCGCTGATGGCGGCCGGCTGGACGGTCTCGGAAATCATCAGCTCCGGCTGGACCGGCCGCGGTCCACATCGCGCCATCATCGCGGGGCCGCTGTTTATCGTGGCGGGCTTGATGATGCTGGCGATCACTACGCCCATCGCCAGCCAGGGCGAATGGACATTGCTGGCCCCTATCTGCCTGGGGCTGTTCCTGGTGGGGTTCGGCATCGGCCTGGGTTGGCCGCACCTGCTGACGCGCATCCTGCAAGTGGCTTCGGAACAGGACAAGGACACGGCCGCTTCGTCGATCACCACCCTGCAACTGTTCGCCATGGCCATGGGCGCGGCGCTGGCGGGGGTGATCTCGAACATGGCGGGCATCAATGAAGTGGCGGGCAATGGCGGCATCGCCCATGCCGCGCGCTGGCTGTTCGCGCTGTTTACCCTGGCACCCGTGTTGGCGCTGTTGATGGCGCTGCGGGCAACGCGGACAAAGCCGATCGAAGGCGCGCCCCTCGACCTTGGAATCGTCCAACCTGCCCCCATAACTAGCGAGGTATCCAACAAGGGGAAGCACAGACCATGACCAACCCGACCGAAACCGCCCTGCTCGCCGGCGGCTGCTTCTGGGGCATGCAAGACCTGCTGCGCCGCTACCCCGGCGTGCTGCACACGCGGGTCGGCTACACCGGCGGCGATGTGCCGAATGCCACGTATCGCAACCACGGCAACCATGCCGAAGCCATCGAGATCGTCTTCGACCCGACGGTGATCACTTACCGGCAGATCCTCGAGTTCTTTTTTCAGATCCACGACCCCAGCACGCCCAACCGCCAGGGCAACGACCTGGGCCCCAGCTACCGTTCGGCGATTTATTACCTGAGCGAACAGCAACGCGACATTGCTGAAGACACCGCAGCGGATGTGGATGCCTCGGGGTTGTGGCCAGGCCGTGTCGTGACGGAAATCGAACCGGCGGGGCCGTTCTGGGAGGCGGAGCCGGAGCATCAGGATTACCTGGAGCGGATTCCGAATGGCTATACCTGCCACTTCATCCGACCCAACTGGAAGCTGCCGAAACGCGGTTGAAAATGTGGGAGCGGGCTTGCTCGCGAAGGCGGTGTGTCAGTCAGCAAGTTCTTCACTGACCCACCGCCTTCGCGAGCAAGCCCGCTCCCACATAAAGCAGTTCCTACACAAAGCGCCTCCCTCACAAGGCGCATTTCCCTCAGCGCATTTGCAGAATGATCGGGCTACTGCTCGCCGGGCCCGTGTGCTCACGCAACTTGCCCACCGCCTTGGCATCCACCGCCCCACCCTGATTGCCCCAGGTGCCGCGCACAAACGTCAGCACTTCAGCAATCTCCTGGTCCGACAACTGCTCACGGAACGCCGGCATGCGATAAGCGTCCGCCACATTGGCCGCCACTACGCGCTGCGAGCCATTGAGGGTGATGTTGATCGCCGAGGCGTCCTCCTTGGCCAGTGCGGAGGTGGCGCCGGCCAGCGGCGGCATCCAGTCCGGTTGCCCTTTGCCTTCCAGCCCGTGGCACGAGGCGCAGCGGGTCACATAGGTATGCGCACCCGGCGCATCCAGGCGTTGCGCAGCCGACACCGCCTGATACTGCCAGGCCGCACCGTCGCGCTGCTCGTCGCCCGGCAATGACCGCAGATAGCGTGCAATCGCCGCCAGGTCATCGTCGCTCATGAACTGCGTGGAGTTGTTGAACGCCTCGGTCATCGAGCCATAAACCACCGCATGTTTGTTGCGACCGGTCTTGAGGAACTGCACCACTTCCGGCTCGCTCCAGCGCCCCAGGCCGGTGTTGGGATCATCCCGCAGGCTCGGTGCGTACCAGCCGTCGAGCAAGCCACCGGCCAGGTACGGCTTGCCACTTTCATCCAGTGCCTTCTCGTTGAAGGCCAGGCCCCGTGGCGTGTGGCAACTGCCGCAATGCCCCGGGCCCTGCACGATGTAGGCGCCCCGGTTCCACAGTTCATCCTTCCCGGCCTTCGCGACATACGGCTTGCTGTCGGTAAACACGCCATTCCACAGCGCGATCGGCCACCGCATATTCAATGGCCACGGGATCGAACTCTTGATATTGGTCTGCTGCACCGGCGCCACGCCCTTCATGAAGAACGCGTACAGGGCGCGCACATCATCGTCGCTGAGCTTGGCATAGGACGGGTACGGCATCGCCGGATACAGGCGGCGCCCACCCGGCGCGACACCCTGGCGCACCGCGCGGTCGAAGTCGGCGAGGCTGTAGCTGCCAATACCGGTTTCCGGGTCTGGCGTGACGTTGGTGGCGTGGATCGCCCCCAGCGGCGTGGCCATCTCCAGGCCACCGGCAAAGGGCTTGCCGTTGGGCACGCTGTGGCACGCCACACAGTCGCTGAGCCGGGCGACATACTCGCCTCGGGCGACCAGCGCCGGGTCCGTGGCGACGGGCTCGGCCCCCAGCGGCGAGACAGGCTCGCGGGTGACATACCAGGCCAGCAGGCCTGCGGCGACCAGGCACGGCAGCGCCAGCCAGCCAACGGTTCTTGCGAATCGACGGTTGTTCATAAGTGCTCAGGCCCCGGTCAGGTGAAGGAGTGGCGGCTTAACGGCATGCTGCGAACACGCTGCCCGGTCAACGCCGCGACGGCGTTGGCCACGGCAGGCGCCACGGCGGGCAGCGGCGGTTCGCCAATACCGCCCATTTTTTCCCCGCTCTCGATCACGCGCACGTGCACCCGGGCCATCCGCGAAGGCGGCAGCACCGGGTACAAATCGTAGTTACGCGCTCGAGGCAAGCCGTCCACATACACCGCTTCCTCCAACAGCACCTGGGACAAGCCCAGCGACACCGCCCCATTCACCTGCGCCTCGACAATCGCCGGGTTGACGATGCTGCCCGGGTCGACTGCCTGCCAGATGTCATGCACCTTGACCTGGCCGTTCTCGATCGACACCTCGGCAATCACCGCCGTCTGGGTGCCGAACGGTGACGCCATCGCCACCCCTCGTGCGCGCTTGCTGCCGTCCTCGGCAACAAACGGCCCACGTTTCCAGCCACCCGACAACTCGCCCACCGCCTTCAGCAGGGTGGTCAGCCGCTGGTTATCCCGCAACAGATGCAGGCGCAACTCGAACGGGTCCTTGCCCCCCTTGTCGGCCAGTTCATCCAGGAAAGATTCGTAGAAAAAGTCATTCAGCGAATTGCCCACCGAACGCCAGTAGCCCAGCATCACCGGGCCCTTCACATAGATCTGTGCGATACGCTTGTTGGGAATCGCATAGGACTTGCCGGACAGTCCCTCAAGGGCCGTCGGGTCGAGCTTCTCGCCCTGCTTGCCCGCCAGGGCCTCGGTCGGTCCCTCCGTGGCGCTCACCGCTTCAATCGCCACCGGCCAGCCGTCGCTGTCCAGCGCCCCACGGAAATTCACCGCTGCGACCGGGCGCAGCACATCCCGCAGGAATTCTTCTTCGCGGCTCCAGATCAACTTCACCGGGCGCCCCACCGCCTTGGCCAACTCGATGGCCTGCGGGTAAGGACTGGCCGAGTCATACAGGAAGTGCCGCCCGAAAAAACCACCCAACAACGGCGAATGCAGGGTAATGCGCTCCGGGGCCAGGCCGGTGCGCTTGGCGATATCGGCCAGGAACATGTCCTGCGCCTGATTCGGCAGCCAGATCTCCAGCGAACCGTCAGGGTTGAAGCGCGCCAGCGCCGAAGGCGGCTCCAACTGGGCATGGTGCAGGTACTGGTTGTGGTAAGTGGCCTCGACCCTGGTCTTGGCATTGGCCAGCGTGCCGGCCACGTCGCCCTCGTTCTCATCATCACGGGCCGGGCCGGTTTCTGCGGCCAGGCGCTTGAAATGCTCGTCGCTGGAAAAGTCCTTCGGCATCCCGCGCACCTTGGAATCAGCCGTCGGCTCCAGCCAGTCGACCTGAATCGACTCCACCGCACGCTTGGCATGCCACCAACGCTCGGCCACCACCGCCACCGCACCGGGCAGGCGATGCACCGAATGCACGCCCGGCATGGCCTTGACCTGGTCTTCGTTGCGCAGGCTGCCCACGGTCATGCCGAGCCGGGGCGCATGCTGCACGGCGGCATGGAGCATGCCGTCGACCTTCATATCTATGCTGTACAGCGCCTTGCCGGTGGACTTGTCATACGCATCGAGACGCTTCACCGGCTTGCCGATCCAACGGAACTGGCTTGGGTCGCGCAGCTTCACACTGGCCACATCCGGTACCGGCAGGTCCATCGCCCGCCCGGCCAATTCGCCATACGCAAGGGAACGCCCGGACGCCGCGTGTACGACCTTGCCCGGCTCGGTCGACAGCTCGCTCACCGGTACCTTCAGCGCCTGCGCCCCGGCCTCCAGCAACATCGCCCGGGCCAGCGCACCCAGCCGGCGCATCGTGGGGTAACTCATCCGCACCGACATACTGCCGCCAGTGATGCGCATGCCGTTCTCCATCACCACAAAGGCTTCACCGGGCGGGGCACACTCAACCAGGAACGTGGCCGGGTCGGCGTCCAACTCCTCGCCGACAATCTGCGCCATCGCGGTGAACGTGCCCTGGCCGCCTTCGATAAACGGGCTGAGCAAACGAATCGTGTTGTCCGGGCGAATCTCCAGGAAGGCCGGCACCTGCGTACCGCGTTCGGCCGTGGCCGCAGCGGTGGCCGCCTGCACTCGGCCAGACCCCAGCGGCAGGCCAAAACCAATCACCAGCGCGCCCACGGCCGTACTGGCCAGGAAACGACGGCGGGACAGGTTCACCGGGTCAGTCAGCGCCGCGACCAAGGGCAGCGCAGTGGGATCAATGCGAATGTTCATCAGGCCTCTCCCTTCTGCGCAAGGTCATGCACGGCGGCATGAATGGCGTTATAGGTGCCACAGCGACAGAGGTTGACCATGGCGGCCTCGATCTGCGCATCACTGGGCTTGGGCGTGTGCTTGAGCAGCGCGGTGGCCGCCATTACCTGGCCGGATTGGCAGTAGCCACATTGGGCGACCTGGTATTCGACCCAGGTGGCGACGACCCGCTTGCCGACGTCATCGGACTCGATGGCTTCGATGGTGGTGATTTCGCGGCCGACCACGCCGGAAACGGGCGTGACGCAGGAACGCACGACATTGCCGTCCACAAGCACCGAACACGCACCGCATTGCGCCAGGCCGCAGCCGTATTTGGTGCCGGTCATGTCCAGGTTGTCGCGGATGACCCAGAGCAGGGGCGTGTCGGGTTCGGCGTCGACTTGGTGGGTCTGCTGGTTAATTCGTAATTCCATGGCTCACCCGCTGATCATCGGTTGGTGTTGCATTTTTTAGTATTTTTAGACGGCAAGACGGGGCCTCGCCGCTGGGCATCGATGGCCCGTCTGGTTCGCGCGCGCGTGGTTTGACTAGTCTAGCGGGCGATGGGAATGACTTTAGACCCTGGTTCATCAAGGCGCTATGCAGGGGTGGGCAAGATCGCAGGATTAGGCAAGTATTCAAGAGGATTGCGTCAGGAGGAGCGGCCTGTGGTGTCAGTGGCGGTCACGCCGGGTGGTGTTCCACCAGAAAGTCGACAAATGCCCTGACCCGCGCAGGCATCGCCGCGCCGCCGACGAACACCGCGTGAATCGGCTCCTGGTCTCCGGGGTTGTACGCTTCAAGCAACGGCACCAGATCACCGCTGGCCAGGTCATCTGCCACGCTGAATGCGCCAATGCGCGCGATGCCGGCACCCAGCTTGGCCAACTGGGACAATACCTCCCCGCTGTTACCCTCGATCGTACCCGACACCTGCAGCGAAAAATCGCGCCCGTCCACGCGAAACGGCCAGTCGGGCGCTGCCCGGCGGAAGTTGAAACGCAGGCAGTTGTGGTTGAGCAAATCCTGCGGCACCTGCGGTGTGCCATGACGCGCCAGGTAGTCCGGGGAAGCGACTATGACCTCGCCGATGGAGCCGATAAGGCGAGCGGTCAAGGGGCTGTCGGCCAATTGACCGAAGCGGATTGCAACGTCCGCTTGCCCGCCCAGGATATCCACCACCTCATCCTCCAGCCGCAACTCAACCACGATGGCAGGGTAGCGCGCGCTGAACGCGGCAACCAGCGGCACGATCGACAGCCGCCCGTGTGCGAGCGCCGCGCTGACCCTCAGCCGCCCCCGTGGCGCGCCCTGGTCGGTGATCGCATCCTCGACTTCGGCCATGTCCGCCAGGATCCGCCGGGCGCCGCGCAAATACGCTTCGCCTTCGGCCGTGAGCGTGATCGCCCGGGTGGTGCGCAGGAGCAGGCGGGTGCCTATTCGCCCCTCGATGCGGGTGATGATGCGGCTGATGGATGACGGTGTGAGGCCCAGCACCCGAGCCGCCCCCGAGAGGCTGCCCTGCTCCGCGACCATGGCGAACACCGCCATCTCCCCCGACCGACCGCCTATGTCCACTTGTGATCTCCACGCAAAGCTGTAGTGCCCCGCCGAGGGCTACCGCCTGAAAAGTCGTGATTGTAGCATTTGATACAAAGATGAGGAGTCACCTATGCGTATCAACCCACCCCTTGTAGCACTGTCCATCGGCGCCTTCGGCATCGGGGTCACCGAGTTTGCCCCCATGGGCATGTTGCCCGGGATCGCCGCCGACCTCGGTGTTTCCATTCCCGCCGCCGGGCTGCTGGTCAGCGCCTATGCCATGGGCGTGCTGATCGGCGCCCCGATCATGACCCTCGCGACAGCCAGGGTGGCGCGCCGTTATCTGCTGGTGGGCCTGATGGCCATTTTCACCCTGGGTAATCTGCTGTCAGCCCTGGCCACCGACTACCAGACCCTGATGGTCGCCCGGTTGGTGACATCGCTGAATCACGGGGCATTCTTCGGCATCGGCTCCATCGTGGCAGCGAGTGTGGTGGCGCCCGACAAACGCGCGGGGGCCGTCGCCGCGATGTTCCTCGGGCTGACCCTGGCGACCATCGGTGGCGTGCCCCTGGCAACCTGGTTCGGCGAGAACTTCGGCTGGCGTACGGCGTTCTGGGGCATCAGCGGGCTCGGGGCGTTCGTGATGGTGGCCCTGTGGTGGGCGCTACCGAATACGCCCGCTCCAAAAGGGGGAAGCCTGATGGCCGAAATCCGCGTACTGGGCCGCGGGCCGGTACTGGCAGCGCTGGCGTTGACCGTGGTGGGGTCCAGCGCCATGTTCACGGTGTTTACCTATATCGCGCCGATTCTGCGGGATGTCACCCACGCCTCGACCAACTTCGTCACCGCAATGCTCGTGCTGTTCGGGATCGGCCTGACCCTCGGCAACGTCTGGGGCGGCAAGTCTGCGGACCGTTCGGTGGACCGCACCCTGATAACGTCGCTCGTGGTCCTGATTGCCGTGCTGCTGGCGTTCTCTGTGCTCATGCAATGGCCGCTGCCCGCCGCCTTGTCGATCCTGCTGTGGGGCGCCGCCAGCTTTGCGCTGGTACCTCCCCTGCAGATGCGCGTGATGGAAGCCGCCAAGGATGCACCCAACCTGGCCTCGGCGATGAACATCGGTGCGTTCAACTTCGGTAACGCCATTGGCGCGGCGCTGGGGGGAGCAGTGATCAACGCAGGGCTGGGCTACCCGGCCATTTCGCTGGCTGGCGCGATCATGGCGGCCCTGGGTTTGCTGATGGTGCTGGGCCTTGGCTGGCGCTCGCGGCGCGCAGGTTCACGTATCTGCCAGGAACCGGCGCAGGCATAAAGACAGCCGCGCTTAAACGCCCCCCTACACCCTCCCCTCTGAAAAGCCCCGAATCCCGGGGCTTTTTTGCGTCTGCCTGGCCGCCATCCAGCGCTGCAAAAAATTTCAACTAGTGACTTTCATTATGAAATCCACTGTGCAATATTACTTGCGTAATATTTAGCAACAGTTCCCGGAGTCCCTCATGAAGAAAGCCAGCTTCCAACCCATGTCCTGCCCGGTCGCCCGTGCCCTGGAGCACATCGGTGATGGTTGGAGCCTGTTGATCCTGCGTGATGCGTTCTACGGGCTGCGCCGTTTCGACGAGTTCCTGCAGAGCCTCGGGATCGCCTCGAACACCCTGACCCGCCGCCTGAATGCGTTGGTGGCCGGCGGCTTGCTGGAACGGCGCCCGTACCAGGACAACCCGCCGCGCCATGAGTACCACCTCACCGAAGCGGGCCGGGACTTGCGCCAGGTCATCCTCACGCTGATGGCCTGGGGCGCGCGGCATGCCGAGGGATCGACCAAGGTGTTTCTCGCCGACGAGTCCACCGGGCGCCCGGTGGTGCTGGCGTTGATGGATGCCAACACCGGCAACCCCATCACCCGTGCGGGCCACCGCGTACATGTCAGCGCCGATGCCGAACCGCTGACCCTGTGGCGCGCACGAACCGGCCGGGCCTACGCCGAAAAAGACCAGTTGGTCAGCCCCTTCCCCCACTAATACTCAACGAGGTCATTTCGTCATGGACGCTCCAGTCAGCGCTGTGCCCGAACCCACCCAACCATCCCGGCGCAAACAGGTTTTGCGCCTGGGGCTGTTGACCCTGGCCGTGGCTGGCGGCGTGTGGTACGCCAGCCACTGGTGGCTGGTCAGCCGGTTTATCGAAGACACCGACGACGCCTATGTCGGGGCCGATGTGACGGTGATCAGCGCCAAAGTGCCGGGCTATATCAGCGAAGTGACGGTGCAGGACAACCAGTTCGTACGGGCCGGCGACGTGCTGGCGCGCATCGATGTGCGCGACTACCGCACGGCCCTGGCCAAAGCCGACGGCGCCGTGGCCGCGCAACAGGCGACGCTCGCCAACCTCGACGCCACCGAACAACTGCAACTGGCGGTGATCAACCAGGCCAAGGCACAGATCGACGCCACCGATGCCGAAGCACAACGGGCCGGCGACGATCAAACGCGTTACCAGAACCTGGTGCGCAGCCAGGCCGTATCGGTCGAAAGCGCACAGCGGGTCAGCGCCGTATGGAAGACCGCCCGCGCCGACCACTCCCGAGCGCAAGCCGGGCTGATGGCGGCGCGTCGGCAAATCGACGTGATTGAAACCCAGCGCGACCAGGCCCGCGCAGCGCTGCAACAGGCCCAAGCCGAACGCGACCAGGCGCAGTTGAACATCAGCTACACCGAACTGCGGGCCCCAGTGGACGGCTACGTGGGCAATCGCCGCGCCCGGGTCGGTGCCTACGCCGCGGCCGGCAGCCAACTGATCTCGGTGGTGCCCGCGAAAGGATTGTGGGTGGATGCCAACTTCAAGGAAGACCAATTGGGGCGCCTGCAGGTCGGGCAAAGCGTGAGCATCCGCGCCGACATCCTCCCCGGCCGTGAATTCCACGGGCACATCGAGAGCCTGGCCCCTGCCACCGGGGCGCAATTCAGTGTGCTGCCGCCGGAAAACGCCACCGGCAACTTCACCAAGATCGTGCAGCGAGTGCCGGTGCGCGTGCGCCTCGACAGCAACGATGCCGACTTCGGCGCCCTGCGTCCGGGCCTGTCGGTGATGGCGAAGGTCAACACCGATGAGGCGTTCGAGGACCAGGCCAGCGCCCTCAAGGCCCAGCTATGAACAGCCCGTTGCCCGCCCTCAGCACCGCACAAAAAGTCGCGGCCTTCGCCACCATGTGCGTGGGCATGTTCATCGCCTTGATCGACATCCAGATCGTCTCCGCCTCCCTCAAGGACATCGGCGGCGGGTTGTCTGCCGGCGCGGACGATACGGCGTGGGTGCAGACCGCCTACCTGATCGCGGAAATCATCGTGATCCCCATGTCAGGCTGGCTCTCCCGGGTGATGAGCACGCGCTGGCTGTTCGCGGCGTCGGCGGCCGGGTTCACCTTGACCAGCCTGCTGTGCGCGATGGCCTGGAACATCCAGAGCATGATCGCGTTTCGCGCCTTGCAGGGGTTTCTGGGGGGCTCGATGATTCCGTTGGTGTTCACCACCGCGTTCATGTACTTCAACGGCAAGCAGCGGGTGATCGCCGCCTCCACCATCGGCGCCATCGCGTCCCTGGCACCCACATTGGGCCCGGCCGTGGGCGGTTGGATCACCGACATCTCCTCCTGGCACTGGCTGTTCTACATCAACCTGCTGCCCGGCCTCTTCGTGACCTTTGCGGTGCCGATGCTGGTCAAGGTCGACCGCCCCAACCCGTCATTGCTCAAGGGCGCCGACTATATCGGCATGGCGTTGATGGCGGTGTTTCTCGGCTGCCTGGAATACACCCTCGAAGAAGGCCCGCGCTGGAACTGGTTCAGCGACAGCACCATCTCGACCACGGCCTGGATAGCCGCCATCAGCGGCGGGGTGTTTATCTGGCGCTGCCTGGAAATCAAGGAGCCGATCGTCGACCTGCGCGCGCTTCGGGACAGGAACTTCGCCCTGGGCTGCCTGTTTTCATTTATCACCGGCATCGGCATTTTCGCCACCATCTACCTCACGCCGCTGTTTCTCGGGCGGGTGCGCGGGTACGGCTCGCTGGATATCGGCCTGGCGGTGTTTTCCACGGGGGTGTTCCAGTTGCTGGCGATCCCGGTGTACGCCTTGCTGGCCAATCGTTTCGACCTGCGCTGGATTTTGATGTTCGGGTTGTCGTTATTCGCCCTGTCGATGTGGGACTTCTCCCCCATCACCCACGACTGGGGCGCCAAGGAGCTGCTGCTGCCTCAAGCCATACGCGGGTTTGCTCAACAAATGGCAGTGCCGCCGGTGGTCACCCTGACCCTCGGCGCACTGGCCCCCGACCGCCTGAAGCTCGCCTCGGGCCTGTTCAACCTGATGCGCAACCTCGGCGGCGCCATCGGCATCGCCGCCTGCGCCACGGTGCTCAATGACCGCACCAACCTGCACTTCCTGCGCCTGGCTGAACACCTGAACATCCGGAACGAATCGATGAATGTCTGGCTTGACCAGCTTTCAGGGAATGCCCAGTTGCTGGGGCAAAACAGCCTGGATTCGAGCCAGTTCGCGCTGAGTCAGCTGTGGGCGCTGACCTGGCGCGAGGCGCAAACGCTGACCTATGCGGACGCATTCCTGATGATCATGGTGTGCTTCGTCGTCGCCGTGTTGCTGGTGCCGTTGATGCGCAAGGTGCAACCGCCGAAGCAGCCGACGGCGGATGCGCATTAGAGAGGACTTGTCACAACGTTTGAGGCTGTGAGTACAGCACCCGGCTCCATTGCCTACAGTCGCGTCGGAATTTGCCAGCTTGTGCATCTGGGAGGCACCTCTCTAAGGTTGCCCAGGCGCTGAATACCCCTTTACCTGTACTCAACCTCGCGTCGACAAGATGTAGCCATCTAGCTACAAATGGAACTATGATCAACAAGAAAAAAATATACGAGATCCACCAAACACCCGAGTTCGAGAGCTGGCTTAAACGTATGAAGGACACTCAGGGAAAAGCGGCAATTCTGACCCGACTGGATCGTGCCGGAGCGGGCAACTTTGGTGATTGCGAATCGGTTGGCGATGGGATGAGCGAAATGCGTGTTTTTGTTGGCCCGGGCTACAGAATTTACTATGTGCGCTCGGGAATCGCAGAGTACTTGATGCTCAGCGGGAGCGATAAAACGGATCAAAAACGGGGCATACAAAAAGCTAAAGCAATACTCGCTGGCCTGAGAGGTAAATGATATGAGCGATAAATTCAATCCCGAGGAGATGCCAATCCTCAGCCTCGACACGACGGGTACGACTCATTACGAAGCCTCGCGCTTTCTCGATAGCCCGGAAGCAATGGCGGCCTATTTGGCTGAAAGTCTGAAAACCGGTGATACCGAGGGCCTTATTCATGCGTTGGCCGAGGTCGCAAAAGCCAAAGGCGTAAATAAGGTCGCCAAGGATGCGGGGGTCAATCGTGAAAGCCTTTATAAGGTGCTGAAAGCCGGCTCGAAAACGCGATTTGAGACCATAAGGAAGCTGATGACCGCAATCGGTGTCGAACTCACCGTACAACCGGTAACAGCGCTGGCTGTCACTTCAAAACCCGTTGATCCAAGGGCTGGCAAGCCCGTTTCAGCCGCCAAGCCTGCAGCGAAGACGCGCTCGTGATCATCACTGTGTGTTTTGTTGTGGCCGTGTTGCTGGTGCCGTTGATGCGCATTGAGTCGCCGTCAGACAGTGAGGTACTGGATCACCTCGCCCATCGCGTCAATATCGGGAGCATCGCTCACTGCTGCTTCCGAGTTGCACCATGGGTAACTCAGACCTGACACCCACTTCATGACGCTCCCCAAATCCGCAGCGGGCAGCGTCTTCATATGCTCGATAGTGATGGTGAGCTTTTCAACAAGCCCCGACTCAACACTGAACTGCCACTCATACACCCCACACCCAACCCGGGCTTCGCCGGAGTTTTTGTCGGACATCCCCACCAGCCATTTGCACTGATAGGTTTTGGCCCCCTCTTCAGGCGGCTGCCCCAGGCAAAACGTATAGACGTTTTCAAAGGTCTGCCCGAATCGCCGTACCAGCACGTCGCCGATGCCGGCAACCCCTTCAACGTGGGGCGGGAACGAGATGGAACCGGTGCGCACTACCATGTCCAGGGTCGCCTCCGGAACAAACGCCCGGCTGAGCAAATGCGGACGGTTGCCGTCCTTGGCGAGTATGTAGTGCTGAATCGCAAGTTGAGCAGTGTTCATGGTTTTTCCGTCGATTCCCTATCGGATGATGCTTAGGCCTTCTGGATCAACTCTCAGAAGAAACAGCTGGCTCATCAGCGGATTCAGCAGCCAGTTTCAATCGGTCTGCTTTACTGATGTACTTGTCCTTGCGGGCGGGTGCCAATTTGGCGCTGGCCTTTTTGGCCTTGGCCTTGAACAGCTGCTGTAGTTTCTTTTGACGATTCATGTGGTTTATCCGGTTTGTAATCAGTGCTTGCCGCGGTGATTATCCATCTTTCATGCCTTTATCGAAGCAGATTTAATTCACGGCACTCCACAGCGCCACCGCGGTCTGTCCCTATACGCCTCTATTCTCGCCCAGCGGAGCCACCATGATCATCGTCCACCACCTCAACAACTCCCGTTCGCAACGCATCCTGTGGCTGCTCGAAGAACTCGGCCTGCCCTACGAGCTCAAGCGCTACCAGCGCGACGCGAAAACCAACCTCGCGCCCCCTGAACTCAAGGCGATCAATGCCCTGGGCAAATCACCGGTGATTCAAGACGGTCCCCACGTGGTGATCGAGTCCGGCGCCATCATCGACTACCTGATTCGCCGCCATGGTAACGGCCGCCTGCAACCGGATCCGGCCACTGCAACCTATGACGAATACGTGCAATGGCTGCACTTCGCCGAAGGTTCGGCCATGCTGCCACTGATGCTCAACCTGTACGTCGGGCGCCTGGGTGACGCGGGTGCGCCGTTGCATCCGCGTATCGAATCCGAGGTGGCGAACTACCTGGGTTATCTGGACAACGCACTGGGGCTCACACCGTACCTGGTGGGTGACGAATTGACCGGCGCGGATATCCAGATGAGCTTCATCGGCGAAATCGCCCGGGCTCAGGGCAAGCTGCAGGCCTACCCGAATGTGGCGGCGTGGGTGCAACGCTTTCAGGAACGGCCGGCGTATCGCAAGGCGCTGGAACAGGGTGGTGAATATGCGTTTGCGAAGTAAAAGGCCAGGCGGTTCCGGCGGGTGTTCATCTGTATTGCGTTAATCCCCGGGATGAGGATTACTGTAGGACGCATCCGGCATTGAGATAACACAGCATGTTCGAACTCGCCCCCATCCTGACGTATGTCGCCGTGGTCATCGGCCTTTTCCTGATTCCCGGCCCAGCCGTGCTGCTGGTGATCACCCGCACCCTCCAGGGTGGGCGCAAGGTCGGGATTGCCACCGGGCTGGGGGTGGCCTCGGGCGACCTGATCCATACGCTGTGCGCGGCGCTCGGCCTGTCGGCCATCCTGATGACCTCGGCCGTGGCGTTTAACGTGGTCAAAATCGTCGGCGCCTGTTACCTGATCTACCTGGGCGTACGCGCCTTCATGGCCAAGCCTGGCGCCACCACGCGCAAAGACCTGCCCACCGTGACCTCCACCCAGGCGTATTTCCAGGCGGTGGGTGCCGAAGTGCTGAACCCGAAAACCGCGATTTTCTTCCTGGCCTTCCTGCCGCAGTTTATTCACCCGGAATCGGGTTCTTCCCTGGCGCAGTTCGCGGTGTTGGGGTTGATCTTCTCGGGGCTCAGTGCGATGTACACCACGCTGATTTCGCTGGCGATTCGTCCGTTGAGCCAATGGATGGTGGGCCTTTCAAGGCTGCGCCGTTGGGAGGGGAAGATCATTGGGACGTTGTTCATGGGATTGGGGCTGAAGATTGCTTTCCAGCAGCGTTAATCGGTTGCAAACCGCTGCCTTTTAACCCGGTACATCTCGCCATCCGCGTGGCTGAGCAGGCTGTCGGCATCTGCTCCATCCGCCGGGTAAAACGCTACGCCGATACTGCAGGACGGCATCTTGACCGCGCCAAACTCAGCGCTCAGGGGCTGGGTCATCACCGCAACTATCTGCTGCACTTTGGCCGACACGGCTTCCGGTGACTGAATATCCGTCAGCAGCACGGTGAATTCATCCCCGCCCATCCGGGCCACCAGGTCGCTCTCACGCACACACCCTTCCAACCGTCGTGCAATCACGCAAAGCACGCGGTCGCCCACGGCATGCCCGTGCACATCATTGATGGCCTTGAAGTCATTCACGTCCAGAAACAGCAAGGCCAGAGGACTTTTGTGGTGGTGAGCGGCTTGCAGGGCCTCGTCCAACCGGTCATTGAACAGCGAGCGATTGGTGAGGGCCGTCAACGGGTCGTGATGGGCGAGGAAACGCAGCTCTTCTTCCGCCTGCGTCAGGGCGGTTACGTCCCGCGCAACACCGATCCGCGCCCCCACTTCCTCGGACCAGAAGGCCGCCCACAGAATGTGCACCACACTGCCATCCTTGCGGATATAGCGGTTGCGGAAGTCGACGTGGGGCTTGCCATTCATGACCCGCACAATCGACGCCCGGGTGCGGGCCAGGTCTTCAGGGTGCATGTAGTGGGTGATCAGGGTGCCGGTCAGTTCCTCGGCGCGGTACCCCAGCAGCGCTTCGCAGGCATCACTCACAAACACGATCTGGTTTTCACTGTCGACCACGAACACCGTATCCAGCATCAAGTGGATCAGTTTGGGATAGAGGGCTTGCAGGTCAACGGGCATAGGTCTGGGGAGCATCTGGTTCGGATTGGGCGATCATAGCCCGATCCCGAAGGATGGCGAAAAGGAATCATAGCGGCCCGCAGAATGACCCCCGGCAATGTTGCTGCGCCAACTGCGTCGCCACCAGCAGGCTGCGCCACCCTTCAAGGTCGTAGGAGAGCGCCCGCCAGAGCAGCCACGGCCAATAGTCGCAGAGGTGGAACACGCACCAGATCATTCGACACTCGGTTTTTATAATGAACGAATGATTGCTATGCTGAACACCCGGCGACAAAGCGTCAACCCATTTATGGATGATTTGAAGAACAAATGACCGACATAACGAACAATCTCAATCCAAGCCGAATCGACCTGCTGGCCCTGTCGATCAAGCGCGAACGCCAGGCTGCGGGGCTTTCATTGACTGAACTGGCAAAACGCGCAGGCGTGGCGAAGTCGACCTTGTCCCAGCTGGAGTCCGGCATCGGCAACCCCAGCATCGAGACCCTGTGGTCGTTGGCCACGGCGATGGGCTTGCAGGTGACCCGGTTCTTCGAACAACCCCAGCAACACCTGCGGGTAATTCGCGCCAACGAGGGCCTGACCACCTATACCGAAACCGGCCACTACGCGGCCACACTGCTTGCGGATTGCCCGGCGGGCGTGCGTCGCGATATCTACCGGCTAAAGGTACAGCCGGGCGAAGCGCGCCTGTCGCAGCCCCACCCTGCCGGCACCGTCGAGCACGTGCTGCTGTGCAGCGGCAGCGCGAATATCGGCCCGGCCGGTGCGCCTGTGCTGCTGCACGCCGGCGACTACATCAGCTACCTGGCGAATGCGCCCCATGTGTTCGAAGCACTTGAGACGGATACCACGGCGGTGATGGTGATCGAACATCCCTAAGCCGCGGGGATGTGCCCTCAGGCATGGATAGGCAGGGCCAACCCGAACAGCACAAAAAACCCGCCGCAGACTTTATTGAATCGGCGCCCGGTTCGCGCCAGCCAGGGCCGTACCCGGTGCGCGGCGCTGGCCACCAGGTACTCGACGATGAACTCCACCACGGCGTAGGTCAGGGCGATGGTGAGCGTCTGCGCGATGATGCTCCGGTGCGGGTCCAGGAACGGTGGAATAAACGCGGTGAACAGCAGCAAGGCCTTGGGGTTTGAGATCGCCGATACCAGCCCCTGGCGGAACAGCGGCCAGCTCCGCGAGCTGGTAGTGCCGGTCGCCTCAAGGCTGACCGGTGCCGCCCGCCACAGCCCGAAGCCCAGCCAGATCAGGTACAGCCCACCCGCCACCTTCAAGGCCGTGAACAAACTGGCCGATGCCTGGATCAGCGCACCCAACCCCAACGCACACAGCGCCAGCACAATCGCAAAACCGAGCACGCCGCCGCTGATGGTGAACAGCGTTTTGCGGCTGCCGTGAAGCGCACCGTGGGTCAGCGCCAATAACGCATTGGGCCCTGGCACCACCGAGATGCCGAAGCAGGTAACCAGGTAAAGCAACCAGGTATCAAAGGGCATGGATCCGATCCAGAAGGTGTTGGTTCAAGGCAGAATGTTGCGGGTGAACAAGCGTCCATGAAAAGCGCATAATTCAGGCCTTAGCCATTCGATTAACGAATAGAGGTCAGCGCGATGCCCGCCAGCGATTTGCAACTCGATTGGCTCGAATGCTTTGTGGCCGTGGTGGATGCCGGCTCGTTGTCTGGCGCCGCCCACGAGGTCAACCGCTCGCAGTCCGCCGTCAGCATGCAGATGAAGAAACTCGAAGCCGCCCTTGGGCGACAGCTCTTGAGTCGCGGCCCGAGGCACCTGCAACTGACTGCCGATGGCCAGACGCTGCTGAGCTACGCCCGGCGCATGCTCGCCCTGCACGCTGAAACCCAGGCGGCATTTCACGGTGAAGAGCTGACCGGGCGCATCCGCCTTGGCGTTGCCGAAGACTACGCGGCCCGGTACCTCACGCCGCTGCTCAAACGCTATTCGCCGCGCTACGCCGGTGTGGAAATCGAACTGACCTGTGAACAGTCGACCACGCTGATCCCGCAGTTGCGCAGCGGCGATCTTGACCTGGCGCTGGTGTCTCGGGACTCGCCCCAAAGCGGCACCTTCCTGTTCAAGGAGCCCATGGTATGGGTAGGTTCACCGCAGTTCGAACTGTGGCGGCGCGACCCGATCCCCATCGCCGTCTACGAAAGCGCAAGCCTCGCCCGGCGGTATGCGGTGAACGCACTCACCCAGCAAGGCCGCGAATTCAAGGTGGTGTACAACAGCTCCAGCCTTGCCGGCCAGGTGGCCGCCGTCGAGGGCGGGCTCGCGATTGCCGCGATCACCCAATGCACCGTGCAGGATTCGCTTCAGGTACTCGGTGACGAGCACGGTTTGGGCAGCATTGAGCCCATGGAGGTTTCGATTCTGCGTAGCCGGGCGTCCCGCGGGTCCAAGGCGGTCAATAGCCTGCATGCGTTCATCATCCGAACGCTGAGGGCTCAGCCTTAGTGGGCAGAGCGTTTCGGCACAATCATCGAGCGCTTCGGCGCAGTGCCGTGCCTACGCGCTGTTTAGGATCAAGGCTCAAACCACGCCTGGACATCACCGCAATGAAACTCAAAGCACTTGCCCCCGCGATCACCCTGATCATGGCCGCCAGCGGACACGCCGCCAGCTTCTCACTCAACAGCCCGGACATTGCCGACCAACGCCCGCTGACGCACCTGCAGGAATTCAACGGCTTCGGCTGCAGCGGCGGCAACACCTCCCCTGCCCTGTCCTGGGCCAACGCCCCGGCGGGCACCAAAAGCTTCGCCATCACCGTCTACGATCCCGACGCCCCGACCGGCAGCGGCTGGTGGCACTGGACGGTGGTGAACCTGCCCGTCACCGTCTCCAGCCTGCCGAGCAATGTCGGCACCCACCTGCCGGCCGGGGCAGTGCAAGGCCGCACGGACTACGGCCAACCCGGCTTCGGCGGCGCTTGCCCGCCCGTGGGTGATAAACCGCATCGCTATCAATTCACCGTGTGGGCGTTGAAAGTCGACACGCTGCCGATCGACAATCAATCCAGCGGCGCCCTGGTCGGCTACATGCTCAATGCCAACAGCCTGGCCAAGGCCACAATCACGGCCCCTTACGGACGCTAGTCACGATGGATGTTCACGAAGGTCTGCGGCACCGGGAAAGCATCATCGAAAGCTGCGTGATCAGGGCCCGGCAACATCACACCCTGCAACGCGTGCCGATCTTCATGAGCGCCCTTTGCCGCGTGCGCCAGGGGCAAAAACTGATGCAGTGGGATGAGCGCGAAATGCGCGCCGGCCCACAGCACCTGATTCTACTGCCGGCGGGCCGCGAGCTTGGGGTGACCAACTTTCCCGGTGCCCAGGGTGACTACATCGCTGATGTGGTGTCGTTTCCGGTGACGGTGTTGCGTAACTTCGTTGCCCGGTATGGCGCGCAGTTCAAGGGCAGCATGCATGCCGACCTGTGCGTACGCCTGGACAAACAGACCCGACAAGCCTGGGACCAACTGCTGACCGCACTGAGCACCGGCGCCCCGTCGGCCCTGTGCACCCACTATGGCGAGGCCGTGTTGCTCTGCCTGTGCCTGGCGGGCCAGGCGGGACCATTGCTGATGGATCGCAACGACCCCTTGAGTGAACGCGTGCAGCGGTTGATCGGCAGCAACCTGTCCAGGGACTGGACCGTTGCCACGGTCGCGCAGCAGTTGAATCTGGGGGAGTCGACGTTGCGTCGGCAGCTGGCCAATGAGGATGCGAGCTTCAGGGCCATCCTGGAAAATGTTCGGCTGGGGGCGGCGTTGCAACAGCTGCAAACCTCCAGGGATTCCATCGGGGAGATTTCCAGTGCGTGCGGGTATGCGTCGGCGTCGCGGTTTGCGGTGAGGTTCAAGTCACATTATGGGCTTTCACCGCGGTCGTTGCGGGCGGCGATGTGAGGTACACACTACCTGAGTAGCCCATAACCTGTGGCGAGGGAGCTTGCTCCCGCTGGGCCGCGCAGCGGCCCCAAAAAATGGGCCTGCTGCGCAGTCCAGCGGGAGCAAGCTCCCTCGCCACAGGTACTTCGCGGTTATTGAAGCGCTTTGGCAACCGCATCAAAGGCAAACATATCGTCGATCACCTTGCCACCCGTGGGTTTGGTCTGCGCCTGCCACACCACAATCACCACATTCCTGGTCGGATTGATGTAGAGGTACTGACCAAACGTACCGGCCGCCGTAAAGGCTTTATCCGCTTTGGAGGCGTCGGTCCAACCTGGCCACCACATGGACGCAAAGTCACCGTACGCCGCATCTGAACCGGTAGTCGCGCTGGCAAAACTCAACCAGCCTTCAGGCAACACTGGCTGCCCACCGGCCTTGCCACCGCTAAGCACGAACTGCCCAAAACGCCCGTAATCCTCAAGCGTCGCGCTGATACCGCTGCCGCCCACTTCATTGCCATTAAGACCATCCAGCCACCACTTGGCATCGGTTTGCATGCCGTAAGGCGCCCAGATCTTCTCGCTCAGGTATTGCGTCAGTGGCTTGCCCACCGCAGCGCTCACCAGTTGCCCCAACACTTGAGTTTCACCGGTGCTGTAGTTGGTGCGAGTGCCAGGCGGCGCGGCGGTGGGCAGGCTGGCCATGAACTTGAGGAGCGACCCGGGCACTTGTTCACTACGCAGTTTGATCAAGTGGCGCTCGTCCGAGGTAGGGTCCGTGTATTGCTCGTTCCACTTGATCCCGGAGCGCATGGACAGGATCTGGCGCACGGTGACCTGGTCATAACCGCTACCGGCCAACGCGGGTAAATAACGGGTGACCTTGTCATCCAGGCTCTTGATGGCGCCGTCCTGCAGCGCCGCGCCTACGAGGGTCGAGGTGATGGACTTGGCCACTGACATCGACATCCACCGGGTGTCGGCGGTGTTGCCTTTTTCATAACGCTCATCAACGATCTTGCCGTCCTTGAGCACCAACAGCCCGGTTACCCGGTTGATCGCCACGTAGTCATCGAGGCTGTAATGCTTGCCTTTGTAGTCAAAGGCAACCGGCCCAAGTGGCTGGCTGCTGCGGGGTAACGGGAACGGATGGCCGCCCGCCTTGATCGTGCGCGTCGGGAACAACCGGTCGGTATTACGGAAGGTAGTGACGGCCAAGTCCTCGCTGAGCCTGCCGTCATAGATGGCCTGCACATCGCCAATCGGTTCCTGTGCATGGGGATAAGGCTTCGCGGGATCCGGGGTGGCCGCGCAGGCGGTTAACGACAGCGCAAGTGTCGACGCACACACCAACACATGAAGCGCGCTGCGTTCAACCGGGGATGAAGGGCGATGAAGCACGGGCATAAGCACCTCTTTATTATTGTTTGATCGGCCTTGAAACGCTTCGGCACATCAGTAAAAACCGACATGCCGAGGCTCAGGATGCAGCGGGGGATTTTTTCTGGCGCGCGGGATCGGGCCGGATTACGCGCGGAGTCGGGCCATGGGCAATCGCGAGGGTCTACACGGAAGAGAACGCTCTACGCAGGCAGTCTTATCAACGAGACTGATGATTACTATCGAACCGGTCGCCTATTGGCTTACCAAAACCGATTCCTATAATCACCTCCACTTTTCCCCCTCCCGTCTGTCCGCAGGCGAAATCTCCTCCCGGAACCCAACACCATGCCAAGCGCAAGCCGGGCCCCTAGCGGCCTCCCCGAACATAATCAACAAACCGTCCTGCAACAGTGGCTGGCGATACTCTCGGTTGCCGTGGGCGCCTTCGCCCTGGTCACCAGCGAGTTCCTGCCGGTGGGCGTACTCAACGACGTCGCCGCCGACCTCGGCATCAGCGCCGGCCATGCCGGGCTGATGGTCACCCTGCCCGGCATCATGGCCGCCCTCGCCGCCCCGTTGCTGTCGGTGGGCATTGGCGCCATGGACCGTCGCTACCTGCTGATCGGCCTGACCCTGATCATGATCATCGCCAACATGGTGGTGGCCTACGCCAGCGACTTCAGCCTGCTGCTGTTCGGCCGCGTCCTGCTGGGCATCAGCATCGGCGGCTTCTGGGCCACCGCCATCGCCCTCAGCGGCCGCCTGGCGCCCAAGGGCGTGGGCGTAGCGAAGGCCACCTCGATCATCATGATGGGCGTGACCCTGGCCACCGTGCTCGGCGTACCCGTCGGCACCTGGCTGAGCGGCCTGATGGGCTGGCGCATGACCTTCCTCGTCACCGCACTGGTGGGCATACCGGTACTGCTGGCACAGATGTTCCTGCTGCCCCGCCTCGAACCGGAAAAAGCCATTCGCATCGCCGACCTGCCGGCCCTGTTCATCAACCCACAAGCACGGGTTGGCTTGATCGCCGTATTGCTGATCGGCCTGGCCCACTTTGCCGCGTACACCTACGTCGCGCCGTTCTTCAAAAACAGCTCCGGCTTCGACGGCCCGACCATTGGCTCCCTGCTGCTGCTCTACGGCGTGGCCGGCGTAATGGGCAACGTCTTCGCCGGCTTTGCCGCCAACCGCAGCGTGCGCCACACCTTGCTGCTGGTGGCGCTGATGATCGGCACCAGCACCGCCCTGTTCCCCTACTTCGCCACCGGCATGAGCGGCGCAGTAATGCTGATCGCACTGTGGGGCTTTGCTTTCGGTGCCTTCCCGGCGTGTGCGAGTATCTGGATGTTTGTGGTTGCGCCCAAGGATGTGGAGCGTGGCATGCCGCTGTTCGTCGCGTTGTTTCAGGTGATCATTGCCGTGGGCTCGTTCTTTGGCGGGCAGATCGTCGACAAGATGGGCACTTCGGTGCTGTTGAGTTTGGCGACCGCGTTGGTGGGCGCCGGGTTTGTGACGGTGCTGGTGTTGGGGCGCAAGGTGAGTAATAGCCTGGCGGCCCAGCCTGCTTAATCGAGGAAAACGGGACTGATTGAATTCAGTCCCGTGGCTGGAGGCAGTGAGCACCGCACCTTGCTCCATTGCCTACAGTTGCGGCAGAATCCGCCGGCTTGTGCACCTGGGTTGGCGTCTCTAAGGTTGCTCGGTCGCTGAAACCTCAGTGATCGGGTTTAGTAGCCCGAGGTTAACTGCAAGTGCATAAGCAGCATCTATCAGACCTTCTTGTCTGTGCTTGATGGTGGCTGTGCGCAGGGCGTCTTCGGACGCGCCGGCTTTTGTAGTTTCCCCGGTCTACTAACCTGCGTACAGCCGCCACCCCATTTCGTTTAGTAGCGACGTGGTGAGGGCCCTGCTCAGGAAAACTACTGATATGTTCAAGGTAACGCCGAATCCTCCGGGATCTCCCGATTTGAAACTCAACCAAGCCGCGCAACGTGCCTTGGATCACTATCTCAATCCCTCCTCCGCCAAAACCGCCCCGCCGTCGGGTGCGCTGTTCAGTGTGGCTGCTGATGCCAGCAGTGAAAGTCTGATTACCAATAGCTATGAAACCTTTGCCTCGGTCAGCGCGTTGCTGCTTGATCTGTCGGACGAGCTGAGCGGGAAAGACCGTGATGTGGCGTTGGCTATTCATCAACTCAGTGAGTTGGGGGTGCTGTTGATGGGTAAGTTGATGGATCGGGAGGTGCCGTCTAGCTGAAACCGGACGCTGTCCAGGCTACTCAACTAGCTCAATCGACTGATCGCCGAGGCGCTGTAGGCATCTACGGCGGCTCAGCGACGACGATGCCGCTTTAGTTGAGTAAGTCGCCGCTCATGCTGCGCTCAATAGCGGTTTCAGGCCATTTGCCGCCATTACGAAACGCCGTTTTCGACTCCAAACGGACACTCCACTGATGTCAGGCAGGTGTGGGATTTCAGCTTCTGGTGGTCGCGACAAGAATGGGCTTTGTACCGTTGCGCCCTTTAAAGACCATTGTCACATCGACCACCGTATCCATTCCCTCAAAAAACACATCCGCGTTGACCCCATCGAGCCGTTTCTTCAGAGGGGTAGTACTGGTGATGTGGCGGCTCAGTAGGCTTTCAAAGTCAGCCCTATTGCTATCAATCCACCTCTTCAGATCGGTTCTGAGCTGCTCGATTGGCTTGAGCTTTTTACCCGACGGCTTTCGCTTGGGTCCTAGCGTGTCGAGAACGCTGATCTCGTCGATTGAGTAGAGAACCGGGACCATGCACAGTTCGGTCCCGTTCTCGTTCTTCAAGATGGCAACAAGAGTCGTGTCGGAAGGCGCCCGAGCAAGATCTTTTGGGGTGACGGAGAGTGTCACATCCACCCGATCGAACGGTTTAGGCAGAATCCCACCAATGGTCATGCTTTGAGCGAATTTCGTGATTTGTTGGCTCGCAAGCCTTGCCCAGCCGACCTTCTGTTGATTGAGCACGCATAGGCAACGGCTCGACTTAATCATCCGGGGGAGCACGATGCCGTTCTTCCTGGTCCACTGGAGCAGGTCAACCTTCGCATCAAATTTCAGTCGTGCAGAGCCCTCAGATGGCTTTACTGTTCCGGTGTATTTCGTGCCGGAAGGTGCGCCAGACCGAACGGCAGCACCAATTGCAGCTAGGTTCTTAGCCTTTCGTGCAGCTCTCTCTTGTTCCTGCTGATCCCGAGCAACCTGGACTCGCTTGGCTTGGTAGGTATCGGCTTTACCCTGAATCTTGGACATCGCTTCGTTGAATTCTTCGAAAGCCTTTTTGGCTAAGCGAACATCCTTCTCCATCCGCAACACCCTGGCCCAGTCGATCAATTCCAGATCCGGGTCGTCAATCCAATCATTGACCACGCTCCGAACTCGCTCACAAGAATTGGCTTTACTGTTATCGAAACAAACACTCAACTCCTTATTTTTCGAGGCCCCCCTGAAGGTAAGGTTCTGGCTGCCAAGTGTGACGAAGTCAGCCTCGTCCATGATGACTTTCGCATGAAGGTCCTTCACCTCGTAAATCGTGCACTTGTTGATGAGCAACAGCTTGAAGGCAGCGATTGTTGACGCCATACAGACGAAGTCCCTTACCTCGAACCGTGTGTAAAACGTTGCTTGCTTGTTGGCCAAGAGCTTAAGCGTGCTGTTTTCTGTGATGTAGGGGGACAGCACTGTCAGAGGCGTGGTGGCTTCTCGGATCTGCCGATTCCATCGAGGAGCCAAATTGGTTCTGATGCGGATCATTCAACCGTCCCTGGTCTGCCTGGGCGCGAGGCGCGGGGTATATTGCAATCCCTCCAGTATACCGCCGGCGCAGCTGACCATCACAGGCTGTAACCTTGATCGGCAGAGAACAGCCAAAAGCGAACGATCAAGAGAGTGTCAGATTTTTTGTGTACGAGCGGTGATGGCCTACCGTGAGGCAAGCCTTCATTCGACAGTCGCCACCGCCCCTCTTCCGGGACTGATGAGCAAACCTCATGAAGCCTTGCCGATTTACCCGTCTAGTCCTCAGTCGTTAGCGCGCTTACTGTCTCCCCACGCCCAACGGGAGATCAACATGCACAAACGCACACTCGGCAACAGTTCACTCGAAGTATCCGCCCTCGGCCTCGGCTGCATGGGTCTGAGCCATGGCTATGGCCCGGCCACGGATACCGAGCAAGCCATCGCACTGATCCGCTCAGCCGTTGAACGAGGCGTCACGTTCTTCGATACCGCCGAATTCTACGGCCCCTATATCAATGAGCAAGTAGTCGGCGAGGCGCTGGCGCCAGTTCGCGACCAGGTTGTGATCGCTACAAAATTCGGCTTCGCCGTCGGCACCGACAATACAAAACAGGCTCTGGA
The DNA here is from genome assembly GCF_013385695.1 of Pseudomonas sp. D8002. NCBI lineage: Bacteria > Pseudomonadati > Pseudomonadota > Gammaproteobacteria > Pseudomonadales > Pseudomonadaceae > Pseudomonas > Pseudomonas sp. D8002. The sequence continues at coordinate 56,379 of NZ_JACAPM010000017.1, read as the reverse complement.
CAGCCGGCCCGAACGTATTCGAATAGCCGTCGAGGGTTCGTTGCGTCGACTGAAGACCGATTACATCGATTTGCTCTACCAACACCGCGTCGATCCGGACGTGCCGATTGAGGACGTTGCCGGGGCGGTGAAAGACCTGATTAGCGAAGGAAAGGTCAAGCACTTCGGCCTGTCGGAGGCAGGCGCGCAAACCATTCGTCGCGCCCATGCGGTACAGCCGGTCACGGCGCTGCAAAGCGAATACTCGCTGTGGTGGCGCGAGCCTGAGCTGGAAATCCTGCCGACCCTTTGGGAGCTGGGCATCGGCTTCGTACCGTTCAGTCCATTGGGTAAAGGCTTTCTCACCGGCACGGTGTCGGCCGATTCCACTTATGGCAGTGACGACTTCCGCAGCATCGTCCCGCGTTTCAGCCAGTCGGCGCTGCAGGCAAATCAGGGTCTGGTGGTGTTGATCCGTCAGATTGCTGCGCAGAAACAAGCGACACCGGCCCAGATCGCGCTGGCCTGGCTGCTCGCGCAGGCACCGTGGATTGTGCCGATTCCGGGCACGACCAAACTGCATCGCCTGGAAGAAAACCTCGGCGGCGCGAACATCACCCTCGACGCTGCCGAACTCAAGGCCATTGATACCGCGCTGGCGCAGATCCGCATCGAAGGCGAGCGCTATCCCGAGGCTCTCAAGGCGCGCGTCGGTCGATGAGTACCGATCACGATCCGCTGCGGCGCACGGTCATCGCCGCACTGGCCAGCGCCCCGCTGCTGTCGCTCGCCGACGCGCAAGGCGCCAGTGAAACACCGCGTTCGGGCTCGCGGATTCTGGTCGCGTATTTCTCGCGCTCGGGCAATACCCGCGTGGTCGCCGGGCTGATCCAGCGTGGACTGGGTGCCGATCTGTTCGAGATTCGCCCCGCCCACGCCTACCCCGAGGACTATCTGCAAACCGTGGAACAGGCGCGCCAGGAACGTGACAGTGGCTTCGAACCCGAGCTGCAAAACACGGTTCACGCCCTCAGCGACTACGACACGATCTATCTCGGCTTTCCGATCTGGGGTGAAACCGCCCCGCCGATCGTGCGCGCATTCCTCAGCGCCCACGATCTGACCGGCAAGACCCTCATCCCCTTCAACACCCATGGTGGATATGGCCTGGGCAACAGCCGCCGTGTGCTGGTCAAGCATGCGCCGAAGGCCAAAGTGCTGGAAGGTTTTGTGATGGAGGGTGAGCAGGAGCGCAAGACCATGGAACGCGTGAACGGCTGGCTGAAAGATCACCCTCTCACGCACTAATCGAATTCTGTACGGAGTAACTCCATGAAAATCCGCACGTTGGGTAATGGCCTGGAAGTGTCCGCCTTGGGTCTTGGCTGCATGAGCATGACGTCGGCCTACGGGCCGGCAGCCGACCAAGCCAGCATGATCAAGCTGATTCGTTCGGCCCACGAGCAAGGCGTCACCTTGTTCGACACCGCCGAAGCGTATGGCCCGTTCGCCAATGAAGAGCTGCTGGGGGAGGCCTTGCAGCCGATCCGCGAGCAGGTCGTCATCGCCACCAAGTTCGGTTTCGATATCGACTTGATCACCGGCGCACGTGGCGGCGGCACCAACAGCCGCCCGGAGCATATACGCGCCGTGGCCGAAGCGGCGTTGAAGCGTCTGCGCACCGATTGCATCGACCTGTTTTATCAGCACCGCGTTGATCCCCAGGTGCCCATCGAAGACGTGGCCGGCACCGTCAAGGATCTGATCGCCGAGGGCAAGGTCAAGCATTTCGGCCTTTCTGAAGCGGGTGTGGAAACCATTCGCCGGGCCCACGCGGTGCAACCGGTCACGGCGGTGCAAAGCGAATATTCGCTGTTCTGGCGTGGCCCGGAGCTGGAACTGCTAGCCGTGCTGGAAGAACTGCGGATCGGCTTCGTACCGTTCAGCCCGCTGGGCGCCGGTTTCCTCACCGGTCAGATCGACGAGAACACGCAGTTCGACGCGAGCGATTTCCGCAATTTCGTCCCGCGCTTTTCCCCTGAAGCGCGCAGGGCCAATCTGGCGTTGGTCGATGTGGTGAAAGCCGTCGCGCAACGCAAACACGCCACGCCGGCGCAAGTGGCACTGGCCTGGTTGCTCGCACAGAAACCGTGGATTGTGCCGATACCGGGCACGACCAAACAGCATCGCCTGGAAGAAAACCTGGGCGCGGTCGAGCTGCAATTGAACGGCGACGATCTGCGCGTGATCAACGAACAGATGGCACAGATTCGGGTGCACGGCGAACGTCTGCCGGAGTCGGCACTGAAAATGACCGGACTCTGAGTCTGCCCGACGCGGCGCCATGTGCGGCGTCGCTTTCTCTGTCTGACCGGAGAACTCATCCGATGAACCGATTGATTGCGCCACTCGTTGCTTTGTCACTGATGGCGGCAGAGTCCCAGGCCGCCAGCGAAATCCGCGTTACGCCGAACGGATCCCAGCCTTCGATCAAGGGCGCAGCGGAAAACTTTACCGGCTCTGTACGCGTCGATGGCCTGTTCAAAGGTGAAGCGCCCGCGCGCATCGGTGGCGGCACGGTGACCTTCGAACCCGGCGCACGCACGGCGTGGCACACCCATCCGCTGGGACAAACGCTGATCGTCACTGCCGGCGTCGGCTATGTGCAGCAAGAGGGTGGCGCGCGTCAGGAGATCCATCCGGGCGACACTGTCTGGATTCCACCGAACACCCGTCACTGGCACGGCGCCACGGCCAGCAACGGCATGACCCACATCGCCATCGCTGAAGCCGAGGATGGCAAGACCGTCACCTGGGCGGAGCAGGTCTCGGAGGCGCAATACGCCGGCCAATAAAGTTACGGAATGTGTCGAAGCTGCTCGACCGGCACGTTCGCGGCGAACCGCCACGTAACCTCAATGCGCCGTAACAACCTGCCCGCACCGGGATTCCAGCGGTTATCGCACGTCGACTCATGAGTTCTGCTCATGAGTCCATGCGCTATTTCGGGGTTAATCGCCACAACCATCCTCCTTACGATCCAGCAACACCGCAGCGCCCCGCAATGGATGGAGCCCTTCACGATGATCACTGACACCCGCAACCGCACTGCCCTCCCCACACTCATGGCGCTCTGCCTGAGCGTCGGGGCGATGTTCAGCGTCACCACTCAAGCAGCCGAGGCTTCGCCCACCATGACCAGCACACCCGCCAGCGCAGCCCGCTTGTCGAGCCAGCAACAAGCCATTCCACTGATCGCGGCGTTCATGGCGACCAGCGACATGCCCAACCTCAACACGGCGCTCAACCAAGGGCTTGATGCCGGCCTGACCATTAGCGAAACCCGCGAAGTCCTCGTGCAGCTCTACGCCTACGTCGGCTTCCCGCGCAGCCTCAACGCCTTGAATGAATTGATGACCGTGGTGCAGGCGCGCAAACAACGCGGCCTTGACGATGCGCCGGGGCGTGAGCCGAGCCGGGTGATACCGGTGGGGGATGAGCTATTGGCAGCGGGTACGGCGAATCAAACGAAAATCTCCGGCGCCCCGGTCAAAGGCCCGGTGTTCGAATTCGCCCCAGTGATCAACCAGTTCCTGCAAACGCACCTGTTCGGCGACATCTTCGAGCGCGACAACCTCGACTGGCAAAGTCGCGAATTGGCGACTGTCGGAGCGCTGGCAGCGACGCCGGGGGTCGAGCCTCAGTTGCGCTCGCACATGGCGGCGAGCCTGCGCGTCGGGCTCAGCGCAGCACAGTTGCACCTAGTCACCGAACTGCTGAAAAAGCATGGCGATGCACAGACTGCCGAGCGGGCCAACGCAGCGCTGGTCCAAGCCCTCGCGGCGTCGAGGAAGTGACATGAGAACTGCAAAACGTCTGCTGAGCGTCATGCTGTTGAGCCTGTTGGCGGCCTGCGCGAACCACTCCGAAGGCCCGCTGCTGATCCAGAAACAAGGCAGCTTCGCCGCCGGCGGAACGATGACCACGGCACCGGGCACCTTCAACCCGCGCCAACCGATGACGCCCAACGGTCAGACCTACCACGGTGACCACGCCTACGCCTTCTATCAAATCCCGGTGGACGCGCGAAAACTGCCCATCGTCATGTGGCACGGCGCAGGTCAGTTTTCCAAGACCTGGGAAACCACCGCCGATGGTCGCGAGGGTTTTCAGAACATCTTTCTGCGCCGCCACTACGGCGTCTATCTGATCGATCAACCCCGGCGTGGTGATGCCGGGCGCAGCATGGTCGAGACTACCATCAAGCCTGTGCCGGACGAACAACTGTGGTTCAACCAGTTCCGTATCGGCCTTTGGCCCCGCTACTTCAACGGCGTGCAAGTGGCACAGGACGCCCAGACCCGCGAGCAGTTTTTCAGGGCTATGACACCGAACACCGGGCCGTTTGACATGGGCGTGGTCTCCGATGGTGTGTCGGCGCTGTTCGACAAAATCGGCCCCGGCATCCTGTTTACCCATTCTCAGGGCGGCGGGCCGGGCTGGTTGACGGCGATCAAGAACGACAAGGTCAAAGCCATCGTGGCGTTCGAACCGGGCAGCAGTTTCGTGTTTGCTGACGGTGAAGTGCCGGCGCCGATCCCCAGCGCGTTCGACACGGTGCAAGGCGCAGCGGTGCCGATGGAGCAATTCATGGCACTGACGCGCATTCCGATTCTGATCCTGTACGGCGACAACATCCCGGAACAGGCAGTCGATCTGCCCGCTCAGGACAGTTGGCGCGCACGCCTGAAAATGGCCCGGCTCTGGCGTGACGCGGTCAATCGCCATGGCGGTGATGTGCGACTGATACACCTGCCGGAGATTGGCATTCACGGCAATACCCATTTCCCCATGTCGGATCTGAACAACGTGCAGATCGCTGACCTGGTCGCGCAGTTCCTCAAAGAAAAACAGCTGGACTGACCCAAATACTTTCGCAACTGCCGTCCTTTTTTTGCTCAGGAGCTTCACGTGAAGAACACCCTCAAAGCCACGTTCATGTCGGCATTGGTCGGCCTCTCGGCAGGCGAAGCCTTGGCCGCCGACTACAAGAAGAACCCATTCACCCTCGCCTACGACGGCGCGATCACCCGCAACGAACCGGGCAGGGTCAACATCCACCCGGTCAGCTATAAGCTCAACGGTCTGGACATCGCCGCCAACGTCTACACGCCTGCCAACTACGACGCGAAGAAGACCTACCCGACCGTGGTGGTTGCGCATCCAAATGGCGGCGTAAAGGAGCAAGTCGCCGGTCTGTATGCCCAGCGCCTCGCCGAACAGGGCTACATCACCATCACGGCCGATGCGGCCTATCAGGGCGCCAGCGGTGGTCAGCCGCGCAGCATCGATAAACCGGCGTATCGCATCGAAGACATTCACGGCATGGCCGATTTCATCAGCCAGTTCGCTGGCGTGGATGACAATCGTCTGGGCCTGCTCGGCATTTGTGGCGGCGGTGGTTATTCGTTGGCGGCGGCGCAAACCGACAAACGCTTCAAATCCCTGGCAACGGTGAGCATGTTCAACTCGGGTCGAGTACGCCGCAACGGCTACAGCGACTCGCAACTGGACAGCATCCAGCAACGTTTGCAACAGGCATCAGCAGCCCGCGCGCAAGAAGCAGCGGGGGGCGCGGTGCTGTATACGGGGGATGCCAACCTCACCGATGAGCAGACTGCCAAACTGCCTTTCGAACTGTATCGCCAAGGCTATGAGTACTACTGGAAAACCCACGCGCACCCGAACTCGACCTTCAAATACACCACCAGCAGCCTTATTGACCTGATGCGTTTCGACGCCACCGACCATATCGAGTTGATCAATCAACCGTTGCTGATGATCGCCGGCAGCAAGGCCGACAGCCTGTACATGACTCAGGATGCGTTTCCCAAAGCCGCCGGCACCACCGACAAGGAAGTGTTCATCATCGATGGCGCCACCCACATTGAAACCTACTGGGTGCCGCGTTATGTCGATGCGGCGATCGGCAAACTGACGGATTTTTACGCACGCACCTTGTGATCAGCGCGCCAAGGGTCGCACATCCGTGCGCGACCTGCTTTCATGGAATAATCACGCGCTCCTCATGAGAGGTTCTCATCAATGTCCCGCCCCAATCTCAACGACCTGCAAGCCTTCGTGGTCATCACCCGCGAAGGCAGTTTTACCCGTGCTGCCGCGCAACTGGGCGTTTCGCAGTCAGCGCTGAGCCACACTCTGCGGGCACTGGAAACCCGGCTGGGCGTGCGCTTGCTGACGCGGACTACGCGCAGTGTTTCACCAACGGAGGCGGGCCAACGCCTGTATCAAGCGATGGCGCCGCGCTTTGAAGAAATTGAACTGGAACTGGCTGCCGTCAGCGAGTTTCGCGACACCCCCGCCGGCAATGTACGGATTCAGGCGTCCGAGCATGCGGCGAACAATATTCTCTGGCCGAAGCTGCTGAAGGTGCTGCCCGACTACCCGGACATCAAGGTCGAAATCACCGTCGATTACGCCCTCGCCGACATCGTCGCGCAGCGCTATGACGCTGGTGTTCGACTGGGTGACCAGGTGGCCAAGGACATGATCGCCGTGCCGATCGGGCCATCGTTACGCATCGCCGTTGTCGGCTCACCGCAGTATTTCCAGCAGCGGCCTTACCCGATGGAACCGAGAGATCTGGCGGCGCACAACTGCATCAACCTGCGCCTGCCGACTCACGGCAGCCTGATGCAATGGGATTTCGAAAAGGATGGCCACGAACTCAAGGCCCGCGTCGAAGGCCAATGGACATTCAACAGCAGCGTGCCCATTCTGCGTGCGGCCGTGGCGGGATGTGGCTTGGCTTTCCTGCCAGAGGACATGGTGGCGAAGGAGCTTGCCGACGGTAGCCTTGTGCGGGTGTTGGAAGATTGGTGCCAACCCTTTGCCGGTTACCATCTCTACTACCCCAATCGCCGTGAACATTCGTCAGCGTTTGGCGTTGTAGTTGAGGCGTTACTCTACAAGAGCTGAGTCATCGACCTTCAAGGCGTCTGAATTTTTCCCGCCCCCTCAAACCGTGAATGAGCAGATGATTTTGATCGACTGCGTCGGGCGCGACCGGCTGCAAGCCGATTGCTGCCCCTCGTAACAAGCAGCTTCTGGCTTATCCCCCCTAAAGCCCCACCCAACACCGCCGATAACCTCCTACCACCAATCACCCCCCCGCTCCCCCACACCCGATTCGCTCCCCGCATGCCCGTATGGCACGTCGCATGCTTGCCTCACCCCGGCCCGTCCACATGGAGTACGAGTGAATGCCTGCCCAAGCCCGTTTCATCGAGCACTACCGCAAAGCCGACCGCATCATGCTCGCCCTGATCTGGCTGATGACCCTCTTCTCCCTGGGCCTGGCGTTCTGGCACGACACGCTGCTTCAAGCGCTCTTCATAGGCGCCGGCACCAGCGTGGTGCTGACCCTGGCCTATCGCGTCATCGGCGGCACCCGCCTGATGCGTTGCGCCCTTGGCGTCGGCCTGATGGTCATGGCGGCGTTGCACATCAACCAGGCCCAGGGTGTCATCGAATCGCACTTCGGTATCTTCGCGCTGCTGGCGGTGCTGACGTTCTACCGCGACTGGCTGCCTATCCTGGTGGCCGCTGTCACCATCGCGGTACACCACGTGGTGTTTCATGCCTTGCAGCACCAGGGTTTCCCGGTGTTTGTGATGGAGCATCACGGCGGCTGGAGCATGATTTTCGTCCACGCGTTCTACGTGGTGATGGAGACGGTCGCCCTGCTCTACCTCGCGGTGCACAGCCAGACAGAAGCGGTAGAAAGCCAGGAAATGCTCGAAAAAATGCTCGCCGTCACCACGCAGTTCAGCGGTGAGGCCGTCAAGGGCAGTCCGGAAAAAGTGCATGTCTCCCTTGCCACCCGTTTCGATCACTTTCTGACCCAGATCACCGGCCTGATCGACGGCGTCGCCCGCGACTCCCACGGCCTCGGCCAACTGGGTCAGGAGCTGGCTCACGCCAGCGGCACCTTCAAAAAAGGCGCGCGCCACCAACTGGCGGAAATCGCCCAGATGACCGGTTCCATGCAGCGCATGGACTAATGGCCGACAGTAGCCGCTCATGACAGACCACTTCCAGCCAAGCCAGTGAGCCACTCCAACCCTATCGGCGAACAAAACCAAAACACCCCGCACTTCAACCAAAGGCGGGGCGTTCTCTCCAGCATCACTTTACATCAATCACATCGCGGTATGAAAAATCTGCTCAATCTCATCCTGATTGGCAGGACGCGGATTGGTAAAACCGCAGGCATCTTTCATCGCATTGGCTGCCAGTGTCGGAATATCGTCAGCCTTCACACCCAGCTCAACGAGCCCGCTCGGAATCCCCACATCCGCAGACAGTTTACGGATGGCCGTGATAGCCGCCGCAGCACCCTTCTCCGCATCGAGTTGCTGAGTCTCAACCCCCATCGCATGAGCGATATCCTTAAACCGGGCCGGGCATACGCTGGCGTTGAAGCTCGACACATGGGGCAGCAGAATCGCGTTGCACACGCCGTGAGGCAGGTCGTAGAAACCGCCCAGTTGGTGCGCCATGGCGTGCACGTAACCCAGCGAAGCATTGTTGAAGGCCATGCCGGCAAGGAATTGCGCGTAGGCCATGTTTTCCCGGGCGGTCATGTTGTCACCCTGGGCAACGGCGGTGCGCAGGTTGGCCGAGATCAGTTCGATGGCTTTGAGTGCGCAGGCATCGGTGATCGGTGTGGCCGCGGTCGACACGTAGGCTTCGACGGCGTGGGTCAGTGCGTCCATGCCGGTGGCGGCGGTCAGGCCTTTGGGCATGGCGGCCATCAGCGAGGGGTCGTTGACGGATAACAGGGGGGTGACGTTGCGGTCGACGATGGCCATTTTCACATGGCGGACTTCGTCGGTGATGATGCAGAAACGGGTCATTTCACTCGCCGTGCCGGCGGTGGTGTTGATGGCGATCAGTGGCATTTGTGGTTTGGCGGATTGGTCCACGCCTTCGTAGTCGCTGATGTGCCCACCGTTGGCGGCGCACAGGGCAATGCCCTTGGCGCAGTCATGGGGGGAACCGCCGCCCAGGGAAATAATGAAATCACAGTCGCTGCGGGCCAGCAGTTCCAGGCCCTTTTCCACGTTGCTGACGGTCGGATTCGGTTTGGCGCCATCAAACAGGGTGGAGTCGATGTCTTGCTGGGCCAACAGGCCGGCGACCTTGGCCGCCACGCCGGCTTTGGCCAGGCCGGCATCGGTGACGATCAAGGCTTTGCGGAACCCGTACTTGCGGATTGCGAGCATCGCCTCGTCGAGGCTGCCAATGCCCATCATGTTCACGGAAGGAATGAAGAAGGTGCTACTCATGATAAATCCTCTTTTTATTATGGAGACACGGGAGTCAGTGAGGTTTTCTACTCATCTCGCAGGTGATGCGGCGCCTCTTGTTGTCATCGTTGACGATCACAAGGCTGAGCCTAAACCTATGGCGTCAGACCGAAATGGTCCTTTAGCGGGCATTGACACCTCCTTTAGTACTGGAAGCAGGGCTTCACCCACTCCATGGGGGGCGGCAGCAAAATCTGACTTGCGCAGACCCCGACCCGCACGGATGGTTATGATGGTTCGCTGAGCAACAACCCTCACCGACTCTCCTGTGCAGGAACTGATCGGGCTGTCCGTCAGCGTGTTTGTTCTCGGGTATCTGCCCTGGGCCTGCGGTCGCCCTTCTGTTTACCGGGCACTGGCAAATTCTCATCTTCGTAGTGGCGATGCTGGCGGGTATGCATGTGTTTTCCAGCCTGGAAGGCCGGCGCACGTCTTGATGGGGTTTGACCCCGATTTTTACTGAACGCAACTCAAGGACGGCTTCATGGAACAACTCCAACCTCGTGGCACTGATGCGGACGGTTATATCCTCACCGTGTCCAACGTCGAGACGCAGCCACAGTTTCAGGCTTTGCTGACGGACGTTTGCATGACGCTCGCGCGGCCGGAACCTTTGCTGGACGGGATTTATCTTTATGGCAGTGTCGCGAGAGGCGACGCCGTGCCGGGGGTTTCTGACCTTGACCTAACCCTTATTCTGCACAGCCCACCTACGTCGCAGGATCTGGAAATGCTGGAGTCGAAAAGGCGCACGCTGGAAAGTCGGCATGCCGAAGTCACCAAGATCGATTTCGATATCGGTAGTCGTGCTGAAGTATTGGCACCTGACAATCGATTGAGCTGGGGGTATTGGCTCAAGCATCACTGTCGTTGCTTATGGGGCGATGATCTGACCCAACGCTTCGACCGGTTCAAGCCGTCGCGCGCTATCGCCATTGCCGTGAATGGTGACTTTGAATCCGTGCTGACCCGGTATGCCGACCTTATCGACCAGGCGACCACACCGACGCAATCGCTACGCTTGCAGCGAGAAGCTTCGCGCAAACTCATCCGGTCAACTCAAGTGCTTCGCTCTGAACAGGACCTGATGTGGCCGCAAACACTGGAAGAGCTTGTCGAGCAGTTTGTTCAGCATTACCCGAGTATGAGAATGCAGATCTCTTTTTTCTTGTCCCAGGCAAGAAACCCGGATGCCAAGCCAAAGAAATTTACGACTCAGCTCCATGATTTTTTGACCTGGATGGCTACACAAACCGGTTGAATCCATAACGCGCCTATGAAATCAGGGGCGATTCATGTACCTACAGACGGGTTATCACGCATGCGATTACCGCGAAATTCGATATCCATAACCTGTTGGCTGCTCCGTGGTTTTACTGAATTGAGTGAGTCATCCTAAGCGTCTCAGGATCATCATCGAAAGATACACCTCCAAGCGACAACAGGCCTTGGATCAACTCCCCATGAATGACCGATACACCTTTTCTTATTGATGAGTGTCAGCCTCCTCTGCGGGATAAAACTCGCCCTCCTTCCCCATTTTTTTCAGCCGTTCGCGCACAATTACCTCGACGCTGGCTACGGCGGTTTGATCGTCAGGGTTGACCAACTGCAAGCACAGGCGTTGGACATTCTGATCGTGGGTGCCCTCGCTCATCATCTCGTGGGTGAAGACCTGTTCGCCACGCCATAGGCATAGCTGGGTATGCGTCCCGCCAAGCCATATTTCGTTGATTGATCCAAGGTCGGTGGTCTCTAGTTGATCGACGGTGATTGTCTTATCCATTGCGCTGTACCTTACCCATGAGTAGATACAGGTAGACTTGCCGGCATAGCGGGTCGTTCCACGCGTTGGCAGTTCAACCGGGCTAATGGTGGTTAAGCACGTCCCGGTTAGAACCAGGACAATTGACGATTGAAGGCGGACAGTACGAGCCGAGAAGGGCCATCACATGACTGATCCTGCTGTTTTACATGCAAATGACCGCGCTTGGATCAACTTTGATCTCCCCTCCTCGGGCCGATACTGCCAGCTCACAGATGGCGTGCAGCCTACGGAACGACCGGCTGCTATCGGCCAGAAGCGGCCGCTCCCGCAGAGCGGTTTTATAGCTGCGAGAACAGCGATATCTAAATGCGACTGATAGGATAGGATCTAGCTTGTGCATCGGTATTTGGCCGAGCGTCGTAGCGGTACGACGGCTGAACACTGCGAGCCGTAAGCTCAGACTGGATTTCCCGCCAAGTATCGCTATGGTATCCAGTAAGAGAAGGGTCATTCCAAGTGCCCGAAATGGTCACTTTATTGTAATCGCATATAAAATCTATAAATATGACTCACTGCAAGGATGATCAGTATGGCGGTAGAGAAAAGAGTGCGATCAGTGGGATCTGTAGCGGGAGAACTTATAAAAAAATCTAGAGAGTCCGCCCTTGCGTCAGTACAGATATTTAACAACCCTGCGCTCACCTTCAAGTCTGAAATATTTATTGTTTTAATGATGATATCTTGGACTTATCTCCTCCATGCATATTATCGTAAAAATGGAGTTGAGTATCGTTACTTCAAAATGGAAGGTACGCGAAAGAGATTTCAAAAAACTGCTAAAGGTGCTGTAAAGCATTGGGAGTTAGAGAAATGTCTGAATCAGCCAGAGTCACCGGTCGATTTGAGTGCCGCAAATAATCTTAGATTTCTAATCGGCTTGAGGCATGAAATCGAACACCAAATGACGACCAGGATAGATCAGTTTTTAAGTGCTAGATTTCAAGCTTGCTGCCTAAATTATAATGAACTTATAAAGTCGCTATTTGGCGCTAGCTTCGGTATAGACAAGCACTTATCCTTTAGCCTCCAATTCTCATCTTTGAATAAGGAACAGGTGGAGAAATTATCCCAGGCTGACGGTCTCCCTGAAAATATCCGGGCATATATAACTGCATTTGATCTGGCTCTAACCGATGAAGAGTTCAATGATCCAAAATTTTCTTATCGTGTTTTCTTCGTTCCCAAAACAGCGAACCATAAAGGTCAGGCAGATCAAGTTATTGAGTTTATCAAACCTGGCTCTGAAATGGCCCAAGGAATAAATACCAAATATATTCAAATCAAGGAGATTGAACGCCCTAAATATTTACCTTCGAAAATTATCGAAAAAGTACAGAGGTCTGGCTATCCACGATTCAATATGAGGCACCACACGCAAATGTGGCAGCTCAACGATGCAAAAAAACAAGGCAAAGGTTTTGGCGTCACCATAATGAACACATGGTACTGGTATGAGACATGGTTGGAAAATGTTCTAGCTGAGTGCGAAAAACGTAAAAAAGAATTTGTTTAAGATGTGCGCAACTTGCACTATTCGAGTTATAGAAACCGCTTGCACAGCGCCGGAATGCTCATGCTCTATAAAATTATCTAGTTTTTATCGAGTAATCACTAACTGAATAAGCAACAAAACAGCTGAGGCCGATGGCTAAATTTGAGCATTTATTCAGCTTCGTACTCATCCAGCGAATGCCAGCAGACCAATTAATTACGCACGCACTGGAGTAAAAATGTTAAAACTACATACTCAGTTGATTTGCGTTTATCACATGAGCAACCCAGACGACCCTTCTGAAGGCATCCCGACCCCGGATAGACGCGCAAACAAACCTATCGGCATTCACGAAACCTCCACAAATAAGACAGCTTTTTTTCAGAAAATAATAAAGCCAAAAATTGGTTCAAAAACCATTACAATAGTGGTCCCCAATGAAATCACTCTTGCAATAAATGTAGCAACCAAGTCGTTACAGCAAGCTAAAAAAATTAAAGTAAAACTCGAACGGTTATCAGAGTCTACTCAATCGATATATGATCACAATGTGGGGCTGGCATATGACTATCTTGAGAGCATACAGACGGCAATAATTTTCGCATATAAGGCAGTGGAATCATTTTGCAATGCGGCAATCCCTGACTCACATGTATACATAAAGTCCACCAACAAATCTACAGAACATTATAGCAAGGAGCAAATCGAACGATGGATTTCTACTTCTGAGAAAGTTTCATCAATATTGCCACCAATATTAAAATGCCCTCCACCTCAATCCGAGAATTTCTGGTCCGATTTCAAGAGTCTTGAAAGACTAAGAAACGAGATAGTACACAGCAAGTCCAGTAATACAGATGCAATATTGGAAGAGTTATTCGCAGAGTGTGTATACAGGCACATACAGTCAGCACTGGTTTTACTGGAGTTTTTTATTGCGATCGACCCGTCAAACCCAATATTTCCGTTAGGCTTTGGAAAATCTATGGTGCGAGTTATGAATGTAGCAAAAGCGGAAGATATATTAGGTAAGGTTGACGAAAGTTAACTCCGTCCATCCGGTTACGCATATAGAATAATTTCTACGATGCGTTAAATTTTTAAGAACACAACGCTCGCTCACGACCGGAATTTACCACTTCACCAAAGGCTGCTTTTGGCCGATTGCAGCCCCTCGTAACAAGCAGCTTCTGGCTTATCCCCCCTAAAGCCCCACCCAACACCGCCGATAACCTCCTACCATCAATCAACCCCCGCTCCCCCACACCCGATTCGCTCCCCGCATGCCCGTATGGCACGTCGCATGCTTGCCTCACCCCGGCCAGTCCACATGGAGTACGAGTGAATGCCTGCCCAAGCCCGTTTCATCGAGCACTACCGCAAAGCCGACCGCATCATGCTCGCCCTGATCTGGCTGATGACCCTCTTCTCCCTCGGCCTGGCGTTATGGCACGACACGCTGCTTCAAGCGCTCTTCATAGGCGGCGGCACCAGCGTGGTGCTGACCCTGGCCTATCGCGTCATCGGCGGCACCCGCCTGATGCGTTGCGCCCTTGGCGTTGGGCTGATGGTGATGGCGGCGTTGCACATCAACCAGGCCCAGGGTGTCATCGAATCGCACTTCGGTATCTTCGCGCTGCTGGCGGTGTTGACCTTCTACCGCGACTGGCTGCCTATCCTGGTGGCCGCTGTCACCATCGCGGTACACCACGTGGTGTTCCATGCGTTGCAGCATCAGGGTTTCCCGGTGTTTGTGATGGAGCATCACGGCGGCTGGAGCATGATTTTCATCCACGCGTTCTACGTAGTGATGGAAACGGTCGCCCTGCTCTACCTCGCCGTACACAGCCAGACCGAAGCGGTAGAAAGCCAGGAAATGCTCGAAAAGATGCTCGCCGTCACCACGCAGTTCAGCGGTGAGGCCGTCAAGGGCAGTCCGGAAAAAGTGCATGTCTCCCTTGCCACCCGTTTCGATCACTTTCTGACCCAGATCACCGGCCTGATCGACGGCGTCGCCCGCGACTCCCACGGCCTCGGCCAACTGGGTCAGGAGCTGGCTCACGCCAGCGGCACCCTGGAAAAAGGCGCGCGCCACCAACTGGCGGAAATCGCCCAGATGACCGGTTCCATGCAGCGCATGGAAGATGCCATGGGCCATATCGCCGTGCACGTGGAGCATGCCGTCGAGCACGCGGGGCAAGCCAGCCAGCAGATCATCCGTGGCCAGGAAAGCGTCGGCCGCGCCCAGCTGGAAATCACTCAACTCGCCACCCGCCTCCACGACACTAACGAGACGGTCGAAGGGCTGGCCGTGCAAGCCGAACAAATCGGCTCGGTGCTGGAGGTGATCAACAGCATCGCCAACCAGACCAACCTGCTGGCCCTCAACGCCGCCATCGAAGCCGCCCGCGCGGGTGAGCAAGGGCGCGGGTTTGCCGTGGTCGCCGATGAGGTCCGCAGCCTGGCGCAACGCACGGCGGTGTCGACCCAGGAGATCAAGACGATTATTGAAGGGTTGCAACACGGCAGCCGGCAAGCGGTAGAGGCCATGCACGACAGTCGCCAGGGCGTGGAGCGCTGCGTGGAGGACAGCCAATTGGCGGTGGAGATGCTGCGGGCGGTGGGCAATGATATTTCGCAGATCGATCAGTTGAATGGGCGGATTGTGTCGACCACTCGGGAGCAATCCACGGCGAATGTGGAGATTGTGGGGCGGCTGCAGTCGGTGCAGAGCATCGCGCAGAATACGGCGCAGGATGTGGAGACGCTGGCCAGGAGCAGTGAGCGGTTACCGCCGATTGCGGTGCGGTTGGATGCGTTGGGGCGCCGGTTTCATCAGTGAGTGGGAGCATGGGCCGGTGCTTGATTCAAGCGCTGCTTCTGACGCGGATTGTTAGTCCAGGCGTGAGCGTCGCTACGGGCAGATCGGGTTTCAATCAAATGAATCGGGCCCTTTCTGCTCCTTTATTTGGACGTGCCGTGTTCATTTTGAGCGTGGGCCGGATAACGCATAGCGGCTTGCCTCTTCCATCAAGTCATCGCACATCGGATTGGCTTTGAGCATGTACGCAGCCGGGTCGATTATCGACAAGCCAGGCGATGTCTCTTCTGTGGCAGATGCCCAAACTTCTCCCATTGGCCCGACAATCTATTTCACTGCCCTCGCAGGTGCGTAGGGGTTGATTTACCGCTACCTTCCCTGGAAATCTTGCAAAGAGACGATGCACATGGATGTTGAATGGGCGCATGCCATCGAAGCCGCAGAAAGCGAGTACTTGTGTTCCCGCGTTGAGAGCTTATCGCGGGTTAGTGGAAATCCTTTTGGTGCTCGTGTGTTTTCCAATGGGGCCTTTCCGTGCTTTCAGGTGAAGGCAACACCTAGCCCGATGTTCAATCGTATCTACGGTGACAGCACCGGCAACCCCCTTTCACTGCTGAGCTTGCTCAAGGAGTCAGCGGAGTATTCAACAGTAACGCCCCTTATCGGGAAAGCCTCGACGTTGGAGCAATTCGCTTTTGTGGGTGAGGAGCGATTCGAGCGTTTGAGGGGGTGGACGCATCTGCAGCTTGCGTGCCCCATCGAGGATGCGGTGTTGCCACCCCAATTATTCAACATCGAAGAGGCCACTTCAGACTCTCTTCCGGAGTTCGCGGCAGTTCATGCGAGTGGCTTTCATACCAAGCCAGAGCATCGTCAGTTGAGCCAGGCTTGTTTTGCAGGACTGATGTCGAATGAACGCCTGAAAATCTACGTCCTTAAAGCTGATGGGCAAGTCGTTGCAGGCGCGTTGATGTACCTGGCCAGCAATGGCGTTGCCTACCTGGGCACGGCTGCCACTCGAAAAAATGCACGAGGCTTGGGCTATCATGGAGCGCTGATATCTCACCGGATAGAGCAAGCAAAGAAGCACGGCAGCCTGGTGATTGCTGCAACTGCGCTTCCAAGTTCGCAGAGTCGCCGCAATTTGCAGCGCATTGGGCTGGCGGCGTCTCATGCTCAGGCGCTGTACCGCTTGGCAGATGGTTGAAACAGATTCGTAATCTACCTTCCGCTTGTGCGAACGGTAGATGTAAAAAGCTGCTGCTCCTATGGCGAAAATGGTAAGTCAGCCAGAGCTGTTCATATTCATTTAAAACCTCGGCACATCGACGTCGCGCAGAAGTTCCTCGGTGGCACATTTGAAACGCTCCACCAGAAAGTCCAACAGGACCCGCACTCTGGCAATTCGGTACCGATTGCCATGCAGCACCGCAAACACCCCAGCTTCTGCTACGCAATAGTCAGGCAGCAGCACCTTCAACCGCCCGGCACGGATATCCGCTGCTGCGTCCCAAATGGTCTTGCGTGCAATGCCATGACCGGCCAATGCCCAAGCACGTGCCACGGCGCCATCGTTGGCTTCCCAGGCGTTTTCCAATGGCACACTGTGGTTCCATGTCTGGCCGTCCACCCTGAAATGAAAGGTGTTTAAAGGACCCGCCGGAGTCACCAGCAGAATAAATTTATGCCCGGTGAGCTCGGCCGGCGTCTGCGGCTCGCCGTGGCTCGCCAGGTAGTCCGGCGAGGCACAAAGCACCCGCCAGTTGGGTGCCAGTTGCCGGGCGATCAACGAGCTATCACGCAGTGGGCCGAAACGAATGGCTAGGTCGACATCGTCCTGTACCAGGTTAGACATAGCGTCCGACAAGGTCAGCGCCACCTTCAACTGCGGATGCTGCGCGCAAAAGGTCTCGAGCCAGTCATTAAGCAGGTGACGGCCAAAGTCAGTAGAGGCAGACAGACGGACTTTACCGCGTACTTCCTGCTGACTCGCCTGCAACCCTGCCTCCGCCTCATCAATGGCGCGCAAGGCGACCCAGCATTGCTGCAGATAGAACCGGCCTTCATCAGTCAGGCGCAGTTGACGGGTTGTGCGATCAAACAAGCGGGTATGCAGCGCCGCCTCCAACTTGAGCAACCGTGCGCTGGCCGCCGCCGGCGACAACCCCAACTTGCGTCCAGCGGCTGAAAGACTGCCGAGGTCGGCAGCCTCAACGAACAAGCGCATGTCCCCCAATCGATCAGTGGCCATCTTCAATCCAGATTTGATTAAGCATCAAATTCTAGACCAATTATCAAATCACAGACACTTCATCACAATCAGGCCTCACCTGTTTTTCGAGCAAGCTCATGAACCGCGAAGAATCGATTCAACCCAACCCCCCGCCGTCCTCAGAACTACCTATCACTGGCTTACTGGCCCTGACCACCGCGAGTTTTATCGCCACTGCCAACGAGAGCGTACCCGCCGGCCTGTTGCCACACATCTCCGACACGTTTGAGGTTTCCCAGGCATGGGCGGGGCAATGGGTCACCGCGTGTGCCCTCGGTTCCGGGCTGGCGGCCGTTCCCTTGACCTTGGCCTTGCAAGGTTGGCCACGGCGCCTTGTGTTATTACTGACAGTGGGGGTGTTCTGTTTGTGCAACGCGGTAACTGCCTTGTCGCCGTATTTTGCCCTCACCCTGGTCGCGCGCCTGATCGTCGGGGTCGCCACTGGTGTGGCGTGGAGCCTGTTGGCCGGTTATGCGCGACGCATGGTCGCCGCGCCCTTGCAAGGCCGCGCGATGGCAGTGGCTATGCTGGGTATCCCCGTCGCCTTGGCGCTGGGCGTACCACTGAGTGCCTGGCTGGGTGAACAGATCGGTTGGCGCAATGTGTTCGGGCTGCTAGCGGCGTTGAGCCTGGCGCTGATGGTTTGGATTCGGCTGAATGTCCCTGACTTTGCCGGGCAACGGGCTGGTCAGCGCTTGTCCCTGGGCCATGTTTTGTCCAGGCCAGGCGTGCGACCGGTGCTGACGGTAGTTATGCTGTGGATCATGGCTCATTACATGCTCTACACCTATATTGCGGCATTCCTGGCATCGGTCGGGTTGGATGGACAGGTCGAGCAGGCATTGCTTGCGTTCGGCATTGCGGCTCTCGTGGGTATCTGGCTCACTGGGCTATTGATTGACCGCTGGCTGCGGCGGTTGGTGCTGTTGAGCCTGGCCGGGTTTGCGCTGGTATCGCTGGCATTGGCGTTGGGTGGCTTGCCTGCCATAGCGGTTTATGTGGCGATGGCTGCCTGGGGCCTGAGTTACAGCGGTGCACCGACCCTGCTACAGACAGCTTTGGCGAATGCTGCTGCCGACGGTGCCGATGTGGCTCAGTCGATGCTGGTGACCGTGCTGAACCTCGCGTTTGCGGGCAGTGCCGTAGTGGGCGGTGTACTGCTTGAGACGACAGGCGTGGGATCGATCCCCTGGGCAACCTTGGGATTGGTGCTGCTGGCCTGGTTGGTTGTTAAGGTGGGTGGCCAAGCTGGGTTCAGGAGCTTGTCCAAGCCCTGACCGGTTTTACTGCCGCTTAGTCCGAATTCGGCTCAGCCAAAATGCAGGCAAGCCAGTTCACACAAATGCTGTGTGATGCCTTCCTCGGAGTGTTCCGGAGCTGCAATCAACAGCATCTCCGAGGCACTCGATGAGGCTCAAGCGACGGCACGCAATGCCGGTGATATTACGCCGCCGCTCAATCTCAACTTCGTCACTCTAAGCAGCTCGATTAAATTGTTCGGAGCGCCGTCTGAGTATCTGCGTCCAGTTCAGATGCTCGGTTACTACCCTGACGAAGTCCTCAAGCGCTAATTTTAGCTCGATGAAGCACGCCTAGCCGAGCAGAGCATCCTAGTGTCACAGGCCATTTGAACGGCCTCTGACTGCTAACATTCCGTTGGCAGCCAGTCGGATAATGGCCGTAACGTTGGGCCTCATAGTGGTGAGGCATTTTCAGACGATATAGCCACTTATGCCGTCCCACAGAAGTTTTACCGCCGTGACTACGAGCAGGCAGTAGCAGGCAAGGTACATCTGGCGTTGATCCAGCTTGGTGTGCAGTCGCCAGCCCAGCCAGACACCACTTGGAACTGCTAACAGGCAGATGACCATCAGGCTTAGCACGTTACCGGTGGGCCTGGCTAACAGCAGCCAAGGCACTGCCTTGAGCAGATTGCCTACGGTAAAGAACATGCTGGTGGTGCCGGCATAGGTTTTCTTGCTTAGACCGAGCGGCAACAGGTACATCGCTAATGGTGGCCCACCAGAATGCGCGACCATAGTCGTGATCCCAGAGGTGACGCCTGCGGACACCGCCTTGAGCGATGAGCGCTGGCTGACCCTGATTTCCCCACCGGTTTTGAACCAGAGGCCGACAAAAATCAGGGTAACCGCCGCCATCACTAACGCGACTGCGCGGTGATCCATGACGCGAAAGAGTAGATAGCCGACACCGATGCCGACAATCAGACCTGGTAACAACAGCACCAAGTCGGGTTTAGACCAAGTGGATGGCTTCCAGTAACGCAGGCCGAACAGGTCCATCGCGATAAACAACGGCGCTAGCAGTCCGCCGGCTGTGAGCGGATCCATCACCAGCGACAGCAGCGGAATGCCGACAATGGAGAAGCCTCCACCGAAGGCACCTTTCATAAAGCAGATCAAAAAAACTCCGGCGAAGGTCACCAGAATCGTGGTGGTGGTCAACTCAAGGTCCACGGTGCTGCCCCCTGATCCGGCTGCTCAAGGTTGGCCAGCATTATCGAAGAAAGCTCAACGTGCCCGCGCTCGCGCAAGTGCGCGATCGCAGACAAGCGATCAGCGTGCGACTTGTTTTGATTGAGCTTGCGCTTGCATTCAACGCACTGCATTTCGATCTCGATACCGACGACTCTCGACACCATCTCGTCCAGATATTCACGCGGCGCATCGCCCATCTTCCAGGGCTTGATCTCCTTGGACTCCTGGTGGCGAGTCAGCAGGGCCAGGGTGCGGCGCAGGAGTTTTTCTTCCGACATCACGTGCATGACGCCATGCACATGCACCACCTCGTAGTTCCATGTGGGAACCTGGCGATGCGTTTCGTGCTTGGACGCAAACCAGTTGGGCGAAATGTAGCCTTCTGCCCCCCTGAAGATCACCATAACAGGCGTGCTGCCGGCGCAACGTTGCCACACAGGATTGGCGCGGGCCACATGAGCGGTCAGCAACCCGTATGTTCCGTGGCCGGTATCGAGTTCAAAGGGAATGTGGTCCGCATCCATGCCGGATTCACCCTCAGTCACGAGGATGCCCAGCGGATTGTCGCGGATAATTCGGTGCAACTGTTCCGGGCGGTGCTCTGCGAAGTGTTCGGGAATGTACATGGGATTTCACTACGGATTGTTGGGAGTCCATAATGTCGACCACGACCTGCATCATCGAAAGTGCCAGTTTCGAGGTTTTTCCATGGGCCAGTTTTCAGCCAATCCGGATGCATTTTCCCGCGGCGCGCAACGTCGGATCTATGCCAGGCTGCGCGCGCAGATAGAAGACGGCACGCTTGCCGCCGGCACGAGGCTCATGTCGACGCGGGCAATCGCGGCCGAACTCGGCGTGTCGCGAACCACGGTAACGGCGGCTTACGAGCAACTGGCGGCCGAAGGCTTTGTCCTGACATCAGTGGGCAAGGCCGCCACGGTAGCGAGCATAATCAGCACTCAATCCGGGCATGCCCAAGGGGACTCGGCGCAGCAAAAGGAACTGCCGCCAGTGCTTTCCCTTTACGGGCAACGAGTGGCCATCATGAAGCCGTACAACATGGCGTCACCCCAAGCCCGCATCGATTTCAGGTACGGCTCGGTCGCTACCAGGGATTTTCCGGCGCTGGGTTGGCAGCGCGCCTACCGTTCCGAACTAGTCAAGCGTCAACCGAGCCTCGCTTACGGCCACCCCGAAGGGGAAGAGCGCTTGCGCAATGCGCTGCAAGGTTATCTGCGACGCGCACGCGGTCTGGCGTGCGATGCGGATCAAATACTCGTAGTGCATGGCTCGCAGCAAGGACTTGACCTGTGCGCCCGGCTTTTGCTGAACCCGCAAGATGCATTCGTCTTCGAAGAGCCTGGCTACCGCATGGCCAGATATTGCTTTGAGGCCACGGGCGCGACGGCGTTGCCCATACCCGTCGATGCCTCTGGACTGGATACCAGTGCTCTGCCGGAAGGTGATCGCGTGCGCCTGGCCTTTGTCACTCCGTCGCACCAGTTTCCCATGGGGGCGGTGCTTCCTGTCGCACGTCGCCTCGAACTGCTGAGTTGGGCGAGGCGACATCGCGCGTGGATCATTGAGGACGATTACGGCGGCGAGTTTCGCTATGGCCAGCGGCCCATCGACGCACTGCAATCCATGGACGCAGATGCTCGCGTCATTTATGTCGGAACGTTCTCCAAGGCACTCTCACCGCAACTCAGGTTGGGTTATCTGGTTCTTCCACGCGAGTTGGTTCACGTTTTCCGTGAAGCAAAACGGCTGACCGATCGACACTCACCGCGCTGGGAACAAAACGTGCTCGCCTCATTGATCGAAAGTGGAACCTATGAGCGTCACGTTCGCCGCCTGCGGCGGGAAAATGAACTGCGGCGAAGGGCATTACTGGAGGCTTTTGAACAGCATCTGGCGGAATATGGGCAACTGGCCGGCATGGCGGCGGGCTTACACGGCGTATTAACGCTACCCGCGCTTCGCGCTCAGGATGAGCCGACGTTGCAGGCGATAGCGCTCGAACGCGGGGTTGGCGTATATCCGCTTTCGCCGCTGTTTGCCGAACCCACGTCGGTAGAATACGAGCGACCGGCAGGGCTCATTTTGGGCTATGCCGGCCTGACAACGCAGCAGATTCATGAAGGGATCGGCATTCTTGGCACGGTGGTTCGGGAGGTTGAAGAGCTTGGGGCTCGGTCCGGATCAGTGGATGACTATGTCATCTAATATGCGGCTCGAACACGAGCAAATTTACAAGGTAGAGATAAGGCGAATAAGAAAAAGTGGTCGGCTTGAGTGACTGCTAAGGGTGGAAAATGGTTCTGGACGGAGGGACCGCTATTGGCCGATTGCAGCCCATCGTGACGGGTAGCTTTTTGAAAACTGGCCCCCATTATCGGCCCCAATTTTTCGATGCTGATAATTGGCTACTTTTCCCCGGAAAACCTCCTGGCTTGGGTCGAAGTCGTCGATACAACTACCACCGCCTCCACCACGCTTTCTGAGCAACCACCTCAGGCTTCAGCGAGGCGATCTTAGAGCCAGCAATCTTTACCGGTGCGACGTCCAGACCATCGAAGCTACCTAGACCCAGAGGGGGGCTTTCTGTTTGTAGAAAGCGAGTGGTTTCTGCTGAAGCCACCGCATGCAGTAACGACGAGGGCATTATATTCCGACTCAAGACGTGAATGCCGCTCTCTGGGTCATGCAGACCACTTACGTCGGCGCCTTCAACCCCATCTATCAGAAGCGGCTGGATCATGACCGTGCCAAGCTCGTAGGTGATATCCAGATCACCGCAAACGCAACGCAGCCTTTGCAGTTCACCATTCGACGATACACACACAAAATCCAACCCGTCGTCATCCGTGCAAAAGCTGCAAACGTGTAATTGAAGGCTTTTACTCAGCGCTAAATTCACATTCAGGAAAGCTCTCTTGAAGTAGTCGGCTAGCTGAGCATCCTTAAGCACTTTGTATATCCGCGATAGCGCTGCCAATTCTTGAGGGAGCTCAAGCGGTACATCCTTGATGGGTGGCATAGACGTAAAGGGCCATTTCCGTTCTTCGCCAGCCTTGAACGTGTCTAAGTAGAACGACGTGGCGTTTTCATCCTGGTGCAATGACCAACCAATGCTCACCGGCAACGTAGAAAGTGGTTCTAACTCCGGCTTCACATTCATCGCGTGAGCAACGACAAGGTACCCCATTGTTTAGATCCTTCAGGTACAGGGCTGAATCGCTCCAAGCATAGTCGATACTTGAGTGTGTGCTATTGGCCGATAGCATTCGCGCATGGCCGAGAGCTGACTCAAACAGCCTGAAAAATTCCGGGGATTGAAAATGGAAGAAACGCTCTCTTCGATATTTATGCACTAAAGGAAAACCCATAAATATGAATGGGAAAACCGTAGTTGCGATCATCAACCCCGATTTTTCCTAGCCGATTTACAAATGTTAACTCCTTCAACTGGCTATTGGCTTTAGGCTTCGAATCACAAAGTCCGATCGGACCCAATCAGCTCTAAGACGACTCTACAACCATGAATCTGCACGCCATCGCCGCGACGCTTTTTGCGTTTTTCACACTGCTTCCTTCCTCAGTGCACGCCGCGACACCCATCGCCCATGTCGCTATCTACCGAGGCCCGGCGGGCTGCGAGGGATGTTCAGAGAATGTCAAAACAGCCCTGCTGCGCGTCCGCCCGAATGCGCAGATTGACTTTGTAGGTGCCGATGAATCGATCGACATCACGCCGCAAAGCCTCGCTCGTTATGACCTCTACGTTCAACCGGGTGGCGGTCAGGACATCCCTGCGGCGCTTGATAGTTTGGGGGATGCGCGGGTGCAGGCCATTCGTGACTTTGTCGCCCAGGGTGGGCGCTACCTGGGGCTTTGTATGGGTGCTTATCTGGCCGACGACAGCAACTTTGGCCTGATACCCTACGACCTTGATTCAGAGGCGGGCAGGCCTGGGTTTGAGGTCGCGGGCATTGCGGACGCGGCGGTGCAGGTTGTGTGGGATGGGAAAGCCGATAGCGTCTTTTATCAGGATGTGCCTTACTTCCCCAAGCCTGACGCGACCTCGCCTTCTTCAACCATTGCGACCTACCGGAATGGTGATGTGGCGGCAGCGCGTTACACCTATGAAAACGGGATAGTGGTGCTGAGTGGCCCGCATCCTGAGGCGGATCGGGAGTGGTTCGAGAAGGCGAATATTCCCTTGAGCGAGATGCCGCGGGGTGAGCTTTTTGGGGCGTTGGTGCGCAGCATTGAGGGGCACAGGTAGGGGGCGATGATGACTTCCGGATTTCAGCTGGATGCTCCAGCCAACTGAAAAAGTCATATGGCCGCCAGCTATTTACCCAGGTTTTGATTCATCAAATTGTCCAGTACGGGAAGTTTGGTGGCCGCCTGCCATTCGCGTAAATGCTTGCAGCCTTCATCATTGAGCTCGGCAAGGTTGCTGCGAGCGTCGCATATCGTGAACCACTTCTGCCGGAGAGATGGATACTTTACAAACTCTTCCCGGGTTGGGGGTTGGTTAGTGGACAAACGCAGAACTGACAGCACTAAAAGTGCAGACACTCCGATACCGATAGAGCCGTTTTTATAATTCATATCAACTTCCGCCAATGAGAAACCTAACCCCACAGCTGAACTAATGACCGCTGTTAACTGCTTGGGGCGTTGGTCGACTATAAGAAGAGAAATGGATCGATAAAAGATCCATTTTCGACATATCTCATAGGGCCATTTATTCACAAGGTGGGGAAATCAGAAAAAATCGGGGCAGTCTACCGAACGCTCGGGCAATCACGAAGCTGCCGACGAACCTGGCGCACGTCGAGCAAAACTCAGCCCAACTCGCGCCCCAAAAACGGCGCCGTCCGGCTGCTCTTGCTCTTCGCCACCTTCTGCGGCGTGCCACTCACCACCACCTTCCCGCCTCGATCCCCGGCCCCCGGCCCGATATCAATCACCCAATCACTCTGCGCCACGACACGCATTTCATGCTCCACCACAATCACCGTGTGCCCCGCCTCCACCAGATGATTCAACTGGCTCAACAACCGATCCACATCCCGCGGATGCAGCCCGGTCGTCGGTTCATCCAGCACATACAACGTCGCGCCCCGGGCATTGCGTTGCAGCTCGGTCGCCAGCTTGATCCGCTGCGCCTCCCCACCTGACAACTCGGTCGCCGGCTGGCCAAGGCGCAAATAACCCAAGCCAATATCCCGCAGCACTTGCAGCGAGCGCAGCACACCCGGCTCTTCGG
Organism: Pseudomonas sp. D8002; assembly: GCF_013385695.1. Classification (NCBI taxonomy): domain Bacteria; kingdom Pseudomonadati; phylum Pseudomonadota; class Gammaproteobacteria; order Pseudomonadales; family Pseudomonadaceae; genus Pseudomonas; species Pseudomonas sp. D8002. The sequence goes on along the minus strand of NZ_JACAPM010000017.1, from coordinate 30,816 downwards.
CAAATACCTCTACCGCCTGTTCAACCGTCAGCCCCAGTACCTGGGCGATGGTCAGCCCTTCCCACTTGATTGCTAACGTTTCCGGGTTGTACCGCGCCCCGTGGCACGTCGGGCATGGCGCGTACACGCTGGGCATGAACAGCAATTCAACGCTGACAAACCCCTCGCCTTCGCAGTTCGGGCAGCGGCCTTTGGCGACGTTGAAAGAAAATTGCCCAGCGTCGAAATGGCGCTTTTTCGCCGCGGGTGTGGCGGCGAACAGTTTGCGTACGTTGTCGAACAGGCCGGTGTAGGTCGCGAGGTTGGAGCGCGGTGTGCGGCCAATGGGTTTCTGGTCCACCTGCACCAGGCGGCGGATGTGTTCCAGCCCGCCGCTGATACGGCCGCCGCTGGTTTGCGGGGCGTCGTCTTCGAGGCTGGGTTCGTCTTCGGTTTCCACCACGCGGCCCATGCCTGCGCCTACCAGTTCCAACAGCGCCTGGCTGACGAGGCTGGATTTGCCCGAGCCGGAAATGCCGGTGACGGCGGTGAAGCAGCCCAGGGGAAAGTCCACGCTGAGGTCGTTGAGGTTGTTGCGCGTGACGCCTTCCAGGCTCAGCCAGCCGGTGGGTTGGCGCGGTGGTTGGCTGACCGGGCGCTTTTCGGCGAACAGGTATTCGCGGGTTTGCGAGGCTTCAATCTGTGCGAGGCCGGCGGGTGGGCCGCTGTACAGGACTTGGCCGCCGTGTTCACCGGCAGCCGGGCCGACGTCGATCAGCCAGTCGGCGCGGCGCATGGTTTCGAGGTCGTGTTCCACCACGAACAGCGAGTTGCCGGCGGCCTTCAGGCGGTCGAGGGCGGCGAACAGGGCTTCGCCGTCAGCGGGATGCAGGCCGGCGGAAGGTTCGTCGAGCACGTAGATTACGCCGAACAGTTGCGAGCCCAGTTGGGTGGCCAGGCGCAGGCGTTGCAGTTCGCCGGAGGACAGGGTCGGTGTGCTGCGTTCCAGGGCCAGGTAGCCGAGGCCGAGGTCGGTCAGGGTGCTGACGCGTTCGAGCAGGTCCTGGGCGATGCGTTGGGCGGCCAGGCGTTTTTCCACGGAGAGCTTTTTATCGCCCTGCCCTTCGGCCACCGGTCGCAGCAGTTCGGCGAGTTGCAGCAGAGACATTTGCGACAGTTCGCCAATGTCCACGCCGGCAAATTTCACCGACAGCGCGGCCTTGTTCAGGCGTTTGCCTTCACACAGCGGGCACGGGCTGCCTTGCATGAACTGCGACACGCGCTTTTTCATCAGGGCGCTTTGGGAGTGGGTGAAGGTGTGCAGGATGTAGCGCCGGGCGCCGGTGAAGGTGCCCTGGTAGCTGGGCTCAAGTTTGCGTTTGAGGGCGTCGCGGGTTTGGGCCGGCGTGAAGCCGGCGTACACCGGTACGGTGGGGGTTTCTTCGGTGAAGAGGATCCAGTCGCGCTGCTTTTTCGGCAGGTCGCGCCACGGGATGTCGACGTCGTAGCCGAGGGTGACGAGGATGTCGCGCTGGTTCTGGCCTTGCCATGCCAGTGGCCAGGACGCCACGGCGCGTTGGCGGATGGTGAGGGAAGGATCGGGCACCATCAGGGCTTCGGTCACTTCGTACACGCGGCCCAGGCCGTGGCATTGCGGGCAGGCGCCCTGGGGCAGGTTGGGGGAAAAGTCTTCGGCGTACAGCATCGGTTGCCCCGCCGGGTAACTGCCGGCGCGGGAGTAGAGCATGCGGATCAGGCTGGACAAGGTGGTGACGCTGCCCACTGATGAACGTGTGCTGGGTGTACCGCGCTGTTGTTGCAGGGCCACGGCGGGCGGCAGGCCTTCGATGGCGTCGACGTCCGGTACGCCGACCTGGTCGATCAGGCGGCGGGCGTAGGGCGCCACGGATTCGAAGTAGCGGCGCTGGGCTTCGGCGTAGACGGTGGAGAATGCCAGCGACGACTTGCCGGAGCCTGACACGCCGGTGAACACCACCAGGGCGTCGCGGGGGATGTCCACGTCGACGTTGCGCAGGTTGTGTTCCCGGGCACCTCGTACCCGCACGAAGCCAGGGCGTTGGGTGGTGAGTGAGGTGTCTGGTGGCAGGTTGCGCTGGGAAGTCATGGGTAACCTTATCGGTGTGTTCAAGGCAGTGAAGATCAACTGTGGGAGCCGGGCTTGCCCGCGATGACGGTGTGCCAATTACCGGATGGGGTGCCTGACACTCCGCCATCGCGGGCAAGCCCGGCCCCCACAGTGGTTTGGTGTTGCTGGCTGGATCTTCATTCGTCACATCATTCGGGAGGTCAGTACCGAGCGCACCCGTTGCGCCAAGTCATCCGGGCCATAGGGTTTGCTCAGCAGGTGAATGTCGTTGCCCAGCAGGTGGTTGCTGGAAAGAATGTCGCGGGTATGCCCGGAGGTAAACAGCACCGCTATCGCCGGCACTTGCCTGCGCGCCCACTCGGCCAGGTCGGTGCTTTTGACCCGGCCCGGCATCACCACGTCGGTGAAGATCAGGTCCGGTTGCAGGCCGGCCTGGAGCATCAGCATGGCCCGGTCGCCGTCTTCGGCGGTGAGCACGGTGTAGCCGGATTGTTCGAGCAATTCCACCGCGGCCGCGCGTACGCCTTCGTTGTCCTCAACCACCAGGATCGTCTCATGGCCGCCGGTGGGTTGTGTGAGCTCGACGGGCGCATCGTGGTTTTCCGGCTCTCCCAAATTGCGCGGGAAATACATTTGCACCACGGTGCCGCTGCCCTCCACGCTCTCGACCTCAACATGCCCGCCACTTTGGCGCACGAACCCAAACACCATGCTCAGGCCCAGGCCGGTACCGTGGCCATTCGGCTTGGTGGTGAAAAACGGTTCGAAGGCACGGGCCAGGATCGTTGGTGACATGCCGGCGCCGCTGTCGGCGACGGCCAGGCGCACGTATTCACCGGGGTTGATGCTTTTACCGGCGCAATCCGGAGGGTTGAGGATGATGTTTTCGCCGGTGATCCGAATCACCCCCTCGCCTTTCATGGCATCCCGGGCATTGATCGCCAGGTTGAGCAGCGCGTTTTCCAGTTGGTTGCGGCCGACGTTAATGCACCACGGATCCTGGGGCAGTTGCACATCAATGTGGATGGTTTCTCCCAGCGCCCGCTGCAGCAGCTCGCCCAGGCCTTCATAGATGCGCAGCGGGTTGTACACCGCCGGTGACAATGGCTGGCGACGGGCGAAGGCCAGCAGTTGCGAGGTCAGCTTGGCCCCACGTTCCACTGCCGCGATGGCGGCGCTGACCCGGCGCTGCACCTGGGGGTTGTCCGGCTCATGCCGGGCCAGCAGGTGCAGGTTGCCGGCGACCACTTGCAGCAGGTTGTTGAAGTCGTGGGCCACGCCGCCGGTCAGGCCGCCGATGGCTTCCAGCTTCTGTGATTGACGCAACTGTTCTTCGGCGGCGGAACGGGCCTGCACCTCCGCGGCCACGCGCTGCTCCAGGTTGTGGGTGAGTTCCTGGCGCAGGCGCTCGGAGATCATATGTTCGGTGGTCTCCACCACAATCGCCAGGACCCCGGCCGGTCGTTGGTCGTCGCCGGCCACGGGGCTGTAATACAGGTCCATCCAGACTTCTTCCGGGCGGCCGTCGCGCAACAGTTCCAGGGGCAGGTTGCGGTAGGACAAGGTGCCGCCAGCCAGGCAGGTGTCGACCACATTGCGGTTGAAGTCGGCGACTTCCGGCCAGCCCAGTTCCACCGGCGCACCCAGCAGATAAGGGTGGCGACCGCCGGCAAATACCGAATAGCTGTCGTTGTAGATCATGTAACCGGCGTGCCCCCACAGCATCACCATGGGCATGGGCGATGCCAGCATCATCTGCACCGCGCTGGTCAGGCTGGAGGGCCAGGCATTCATCGGGCCGAGGTCGGTGGTGGACCAATCGAAAGCACGAATCCTCTGGGCCATTTCCCCAGCCCAACCCTCACAGCCGTGGGTATTGGATAAAAACTGCATCGGTCGGCTCTGCAAAAGATAAAAGGTGGGCGGCAATGAAAACTTTGAGCCCGGCAGTGGCGGTTGGTTTCATCGCATATTGCTTATGCCGGCAGGAAGGAGCAAGGGCCGGCTCAGCGAAAGTCCCGGCTGCGCACACTGATGCCCGACAGCAACGGGGTCAGGTCGGTCAAGCGCCCGGCGATCAGGTGCCGAACCTCGCCCACCGCCTCCCAGCGGCCATCCACCTTGAGCAACCGCGAGCCCACCAGCGCCTGGCGTTGGCGCTCGGCCAAATCGCGCCAGACCACCACATTGATATTGCCGAACTCATCTTCCAGTGTGACAAAGGTAACGCCGCTGGCCGTGCCCGGGCGTTGTCGACCGGTGACCAGGCCGGCGACGCTGACGTTGCGGCCATGCTCAACCTGCAGCAATTCCCTGGAACTGCGGCAACGCCGCGCGCGCAGTTCATCGCGCAACAGCGCCAACGGGTGTGGGCCCAGGGTGGTGCCGACGCTGGCGTAGTCGGCATACAAATCTTCGCCGACTGTCGGTTGCGGCAGCTCCACCACCGCCTCTTCCGGGCTGGCGATACCGGCAAACAGGCCCAGTTGTTTCTGCACCCCGGCCACCTCCCAACGCGCCCGGTGCCGATGCCCGGCCAGGCCGCGCAAGGCACCGGCATCCGCCAGCAGTTCCTGGGCGCGAGTGTCCAATTGGGCACGCTCGCCCAAGTCGGCAATATCAAAAAACGCCCGGGCCTGGCGCGCCGCTTCGATACGCCGGCCGTCCTCTTCGCGAAACCCGGAGATCATGCGCAAGCCCATGCGAATCGCCGGTTGCTGGCCTTCGATCGGCTCAAGGCTGCAATCCCAGTCACTGGCCTGCACATCCACCGGGCGGATCTGCAAATGATGGCGACGGGCGTCCTGCAGGATCTGGTCCGGGCTGTAGAAGCCCATGGGCCAGCTGTTGATCAGGGCGCAGGCGAACGCTGCCGGTTCATGGCATTTAAGCCAGCAACTGGCATAGGTCAGCAAGGCGAAACTGGCGGCGTGGGACTCGGGAAAACCGTAGCTGCCAAAGCCCTTGATCTGCTCGAAGATCTGCGCGGCGAAGGCTTCGCTGTAGCCGTTTTTCAGCATGCCGGTGCGCAGGCGTTGCTGATGGGGTTCGAGGCCGCCGTGGCGTTTCCAGGCGGCCATGGAACGGCGCAGTTGGTCGGCTTCGCCGGGTGTGTAATCGGCGGCGACCATAGCGATCTGCATGACCTGTTCCTGGAACAGCGGGATGCCCAGGGTGCGTTCCAGTACGGACTTTAGTTCCGGCGATGGGTAGGTGGTTTCTTCCTCCTTGTTCCGCCGCCGCAGGTACGGATGCACCATGCCACCCTGGATGGGCCCCGGCCGCACGATGGCGACCTCAATGACCAGGTCGTAGAATTTTTCCGGTCGCAGGCGGGGCAACATCGACATCTGCGCCCGCGACTCAATCTGGAACACGCCGATAGTGTCGGCCTTGCTGATCATCGCGTAGGTTGCCGCATCTTCCTTGGGCACCGAAGCCAGGCTCAGGTCCCGGTTGCGATGGCGGCGCAGCAGGTCGAAGCAGCGGCGAATCGCACTGAGCATGCCCAGCGCGAGGATGTCCACCTTGAGCAGGCCCACGGCGTCGAGGTCGTCCTTGTCCCACTGGATGATGGTGCGCTCGGCCATGGCAGCATTTTCCACCGGCACCAGGGTGTCCAGCGGGTGTTCGGAAATCACGAAACCGCCGGGGTGCTGGGACAGGTGCCGGGGGAAGCCGATCAGTTGCTGAGTGAGTGTGAGCACCCGGCGCAGCACCGGGCTGTCGGGGTCGAAACCGCCTTCGCGCAAGCGTTCCAGGGGCGGTGCTTCGTCGCTCCAGCGCCCACAACAGTCGGCCAGGGCATTGACCTGATCCGGCGGCAACCCGAGGGCCTTGGCCACGTCGCGCACCGCGCCGGCGCCGTGGTAGCTGCTGACTACCGCCGTCAACGCGGCGCGGGTACGACCGTAGCGCTGGAAGACGTATTGCAGCACTTCTTCGCGGCGTTCGTGCTCGAAGTCCACGTCGATGTCCGGCGGCTCGTTGCGTTCGCGGGACAGGAAGCGCTCGAACAGCATGTTCATCAGGCTCGGGTCGATCTCGGTGATGCCCAGGGCAAAACACACCGCCGAGTTGGCCGCCGAGCCGCGGCCCTGGCACAGGATCGAACGGCTGCGGGCGAAGCGCACAATGTCGTGTACGGTGAGGAAATAGCTTTCGTAGCCGAGGTCGCTGATCAGTTCCAGTTCGTTATTGATCTGCTGGAGGGTCTTGGCGTCGACCCCTTTCGGCCAACGCTGGGCGATGCCTTGCTCGGTCAAGCTGCGTAACCAGGATTTTGCATCCTGGCCTTCAGGTACCAACTCCCTGGGGTATTGATAGCGCAATTGGCCGAGGTCAAAGGTGCAACGCCGGGCAATGTTCAGGGACTCTTCCAGCAAGTGCGCCGGGTACAGCGCGGCCAATGCATCGAGGCTGCGCAAGTGCCGTTCACCATTGGGATGCAGGCGCGCGCCGGCTTCGGCCACCGGGACGTGGTGACGGATTGCGGTCATGGTGTCTTGCAACGCACGGCGACCGCGCACATGCATATGCACATCGCCGCAGGCCACCGCCGGCAGGTGCAGGCTGGCGGCCAGGTTCAGGCGTTGCTCAAGGTGACGGGCATCGTTCTGGCCGCAATGCAGTTCCACCGCCAGCCACAGGCGATCGGTGAAGGTGCTGCACAGCCATTGGATATGGGCCTGGGTGTCGGTGTCTTCGACCATCCATAACGCGAGCAAGCCGTGTACCGCGGTGAAGTCTTCCTGCAGCAACCGGTAGTGACCTTTTCCCGCACGGCGACGGGCGATGGTGATCAGCCGGCACAGGTGTTGATAGCCTTCCAGGTTCTCCACCAGCAGCACCAGCTTGGGGCCGTTTTCCAGGCGCATCTCGCTGCCGATAATCAGCGGCAACCCGACTTCCTTGGCTGCCTGCCAGGCACGGACGATGCCCGACAAGGTGCATTCATCGGTGATCGCCAGCGCCTCGTAACCCTGCTGCCTGGCCCGTTCAAACAGCTCGCGGGCACTGGAGGCGCCCCGCTGGAAACTGAAGTTGGACAGGCAGTGCAGCTCCGCGTACTTCATGCAAACCAGCCTTGCAGCCACAGCGTGCCGCTTTCACCCACGGTGCGGTAAGCCCAGCCCTGCTGGCCGGCGCGGGTGCGCACCAGGTAGTAATCGCGGCGCACATCGGCGCCATCCCACCAGCCGGATTCGATGCGCTCCGGGCCCATCAGGATGTGTAGACCCTGCTCGGCCAGGGGCGTCGGTTCATGCAACAACCAGCCCGGGCGTTGCACGTTGTTTGAGGGTGAGCACGGGCGAAGATCAGCACCGGCTTGCCAGGCGCATTCTGGGCGGTGGTCGGCGTGAAAGCGCAGGCCTTGCACCGCTTCGTCCCCCAACCGCGCCCGCAGGCGTTCGCGCAGTTGTTCCCACGGCAGGGTTTGTTGCGGGCGCTCGTCGAACAGGTCCTGGCGCTGGGGCACAAACACCGGCAGGTCCTCGGCCACCAGGCGAAAGCCGCGCACCGGCGAGGTGACTTGCACTTGCTCCAGGCGCCCACGGGCCAGTTCGAACAGCATCGCCGCGTCACGCTCGGCGCTGAGCAGGCCGACCTTGATCACGCTGTCGGGCTCGGCCGCGTGCTCCAGGTGCAAGTCAAAACGCTGCACGCCACTGTCGCGGCCACACAGGAACGCCGACAGGTCGCCAGTCAAACGGCGCAAGGGAAACAGCAAGGCCTGGTGGGACAACACATCAAAATTCAGCTCGATGCGCACATCAAACCGGTCCGGCGGCTGGTAGAACGCCAGCGCCAGGGGCCGTTGGCCGCACAGTGCATCTAGGTGCTTGAGCAGCGCAGCGTCGAAGCGCCGGGCCAGGGTATGCCGAGGCAACGCCTGCACCTGGGCCAGGGTGCGCAAGCCCATGCGCGACAATGCGCTGGCGGCTTGCGGGTCGAGGCCGGCGCGGTCGATGGGGATCGGTGCCAGGGCGTGTTGCAGGTATTGCTCATCGGCCACGGCCAGGCCGTCGTAGGCATTCGCCAATATCCGCGCCGCCGCCGGGTTCGGCGCGGCGACGATGCGATGACGAAACCCCAGTTCGGTCAGCTCCTTGCGCAAGCGTGCTTCGAGCAACGGCCAGGGCCCGAACAGGCCCAGGCTCGACTCGATCTCGAACAGCAACGCCCGTGGGTAGAACACGCTGACCTGGGAGCTGAAACGGTAGGCCCAAGCGGCGAGAAACTGCTGCCAGTATTCGATCTGCGCCGGGTCGTATTCGGCGCAGGCGAACGCCTTGGTCAAGGCATGGGCCGCCGTCAGGGATTGGCCGGGGCGCAGGCCGAGTTTGCGCGCGGCGTCATTGACGGTTTGCAGCACCCGCCGCTGCGGCGTGCCGGCCAGCAGGGCCAACGGCTGGTCCGGTTCGGGGCGCGAACGCAGCACCCCGTCCAGCGCCAATTGCGGGAACACAATACACACCCAGCGCATGCCAACCTCAGTGCCCAAGCGCAATGGGCGCGGGATGGGCCAGGCCACCCCGGCACTTGAGCACCCGCACTTGCGCCGGGCTCGCCTCAACCGCCAGGCGCAACGCGGCCGGTGACGGGTTGATGGCCTCGTTCAAGGAGCGCCAGGCAAAGGCCAGGGTCTGGCCGGTTTCCGCCGCCACCTGCAAGCGGCGCAAGGCGCGGTCATCGGCCTTGCGCGGCCAGCACAGCACCGCGCCACAGCTGCCGGAACGCAGGCATTGCTCCACTGCCCACAAGGCATCGCGTTCATCGGCCTGGATCACTGACAGCTGGCGCACATCCACCCCGGCGTTTTGCCAGGCGTGGGGGTACGGCGTGTAGGGCGGCGCCACCAGCACGATGCGCTCACCGGCCGCCGCCAACCGTGCCAGGGTCGGCCACACCAGCTGCAACTCGCCCACGCCTTCCTTGGCCATGAGGATTTCGCTCAACGCCGCTTCCGGCCAGCCACCGCTGGGCAGCACCGCATCCAGGGCCGCAAGCCCGGTGGGATGGACGCTGGCCGGCGGCGCGGCGGGCCGGCCTTTCCAGACCCGGCCGCCATTGAACAGCGAGTCCAGTGCAACGACGGCGCCCATCAGCCTTGCCTCACCAGGCCGCAGAACACCCCTTCGATGGCCAGGTCCTGATCGGGCCGCACCACGATGGGTTGATAGGCGGGGTTGCGCGGCAGCAGGCGCACGCGCTCGCCCACGTGTTCGAAACGTTTGATGGTGACTTCACCGTCCAGGCGTGCCACCACGATCTGCCCGTTCAAGGCCTCGGCACTGCGGCGTACGCCCACCAGGTCGCCATCGAGGATGCCATCTTCGATCATCGAATCGCCCTGCACCCGCAGCAGGTAATCCGGGGTTTTCGCGAACATGCCCGGGTCGAGCAATAGACGGTTGTGCACTTCGGCATCGGCGCCAATGGGCAAACCGGCGGCCACCCGGCCGAGCACCGGAATATCCAGCAGCTCCGGCCGCGCCGGTTGATTGAGCAGGCGGATGCCGCGCGCCTGGTTGGGGTTGACCTCGATAAAGCCGCCCTCGGTCAGCGCCAGCACATGCTTGCGCGCCACGCTGCGGGAGGCAAAGCCGAACGCCTCGGCGATCTCGGCGAGGCTGGGGGACTGGCCTTGCTGCGCGATACGGTCGCGGATAAAGGTCAGGATGGCGGTACGGCGGGGCGTTAGATTCTTCATGGAGTACATTTGTACTCCTGTGGGAATTTTCTGGCAATATCCGTCAGTCGCTTCCCTGGCAACCGCCGGAAAAGTACCCGCCAAGTTGACGAACGGTCTTTCGAATGTTCAGATGCCGGCCTGTTTCAGGTGCCTCATGCCGCCGTGCATGGGGTGAAACGGGAAACCGGTGCCGCTCTTTTCGAGCCAGTCCGGTGCTGCCCCCGCAACGGTAGACGCGTGACCCCTTCGACACACCACTGTGGCCTGCGCGCCATGGGAAGGTGAAGGTGTCCATACGCGTGAGCCCGGAGACCGGCCTGGAATTCTGTTTGGCAAAATCCTGCGGTGGGCGGGCATGGGCCGGTATTGGCGTGTGCTCGGTGCCTACTCGTGCGTGCTTTTCGCGAAAGATACTTTTCCGAGAAGACTATGATTCGACCTTACAATACGTCCGTGCCCAGCCTGCTGCTCGGCTGCCTGTTCAGCCCCCTGCTGCTGGCCGACGACCCTCCCCTTGAGCTCAAGCAGCAGATCATTTCCGCACCGTCGGTGGAATCCACTACCGTGGCCGACATGGCCCAGTACGGCAGCAAGGTCGAGATCGTCACCCGCGAACAGATCGAACGCGCCGGCCCCGCCGCCGATGTGTCGCGCGTGATGCAGATGTTCATCCCCGGCCTGTACGTGGCCCCCAAGAACGGTCCGTTCGACTACGGCACCTATTCCCTGCTGGGCGGGCGCAACGATGACACGTTGATCCTGCTGGACGGCGTGCGCCTGAACAACCGCCTGTACGGCGGCCTGTACCTGGACACCCTGCCCGCCAACGCCATCGAGCGCATCGAAGTGCTCAAGGGTGGCCAGAGCCTGCTGTTCGGCACCCAGGCGGTGTCGGGGGTGATCAACATCGTTACCCGCAGCCCGCAAACCCGCGAGGCGTCCGGCGAGGTGAACCTGGGCGCAGACACCTTCGGCGGCACCACCGGCGACGCCCGGGTCGAGAAGATTTTCAATAACGGATTTGGCGACCTCGGCTTGCTGGCCTACGTCAGCCGCAACGCCTCCGAGGGCTACCAGCCGTTTCGCAACCGCGACATGAAAAACGTCAGCGACAAGAAACGCTCCTACGAAGTCACCACCTTCGGCACCAAGGCGATCCAGTCGTTTGGCGATGACACGCGCCTTGAGCTGTTTTACCAGTACGCCGACGCCAACCTCGATTTCGCCCGCCCGGTGGACAACCACAAGACCACCAACGACCGCGTGCAACAGATCGCCACGGCCACCTTCGAGCAAACCCTCAACGAGCGCCTGAGCTACTTCGTCAAAGGCCATATCAACGATTGGGACACGCGCTATACCCGCATCAACAATATCGAAGGCGGCGGCACCCGGGTCATCAACCACAACGACTACTGGGGCTTCACCGACTGGGGCGTGCAGGCCGAAGGCAAGGCCGTGCTGCCCGGCGAGCACGTGCTGGTATTCGGGTCCGATAACCAGTGGTTCAAGGGCCAGGACGATGTATTGATCATCGACGACAACAAGGCCCAGGCCCACGCGCTGTACACCCAACTGCGCCCGACTATCGAAGCCCTGCCGAACTGGCACCCGAGCATCGGCGTACGCCACGAAGCCATGAGCGGCGGCGACAGCGCCACCGTCGGCATGCTCACTTCGCTCTACGACCTCAACGACAACTGGGCCCTGCGCGGCCAATACGGCACTGCCTACAAACTGCCGAATGCCGAGCAACTGTTCGTCAACGAAGACGATGAAAAAGGCAACCGCAACCTCAAGCCGGAGAAGAGCCGCAACGCCGAACTGGGCGTCGACTACAAGGGCAGCCTGCTGGCCCGGGACTTCAGCGCCAGCGTCACGCTGTTCAAACGCAAGATCACCGACCTGATCACCCTGGACGATATCCAGTGGGTCAACGGCCAGGGGCAGATCCAGATGCGTGGTTTCGAGGCCGACGCCAAGCTGCAGCTCAATGAACAATGGAGCGTGCAGGCCGACATGACCCGCAACCTCACCGAGTCCCGTGCGGGTGTCACCATCAACGATATCCCGGGCTTCTTCGCCCGCTCGCGGGTCGGCTATGAATCGGCGGACCGCCTGTGGGGCGCCGGCACCTCCGTGCGTTACATCGGCGATATCGTCAGCTCGAAAAAGGTCGAATACGGCAACTACACCGTGGTGGATGCCGACGCCTATCGCTACCTCGACAACGCCCACCAACACCGCGTGAGCCTGCTGGTAGAGAACCTGTTCGACCGCGACTACGTCACCAGCCGCGCCAGCAACGTCGACAACCTCGGGCGGCCGTTCACCTCCGAAGTACGCTACACGTATCGCTTCTGATGAGTACGCCCGTGGAAACTCATCCGGACTGGTCCCACGTGCCTGACCACGCCCGTCACGTGTTCCTGTGCACTGGCCCACGCTGTACGCAGCGTGGCGCGCTGCAACTGTGGAAAACCCTGCGCCGCCACCTGCTGCAACACGACTGCATCGAAAAGCCTGGCGGCGTGCTGCTGACACGCACCCACTGCCAGTTCCCGTGCAACCTGGGGCCAATCGTGACGGTGTACCCGGACACGTGCTGGTACGGCGTGCACAGCAACGCAGACGTGCAACGGCTGGTGGAAGTGCATCTGGTGGGCGGCGAAGTCGTTGAGGATCTGCTGATCAAGGAGCGCCCATGAAGGCCTCGTGGCTGCTGCTGGGCGCCCTGCTCTGCGCGCCATCGGTATTGGCCGACAGCTATCGCAACTGCAACCAGGATTGGACCGCCGCCCACTCACCGCCTTCGCGCATCGTGGCCCTCAACCAGCATGCCGCAGACCTGCTGTTGACGCTGGATGTCGGCCCGGCCTTGGTGGGCGTGGCGTATCTGGATGACAACGGTGTGGCCCACCGACACGGCGAGTATTTCGGCGTGCCGGTGATTGCGCCCAAGTACCCGTCCAGCGAAGTGCTCTATGCGCAGAAACCGGATCTGGTGGTCGGTGGTTTCGCCAGCGCATTTGGCACTGGCGTCACCTCACGCACCGGCCTGGCCGGCAACGGAGTGGCGTCGTACTTGCTGGAGTCGGCGTGCGACGGGCATTCGCTGGATTACTTCGGGCATATCCGCAACGACCTGTTCACCCTTGGCGCCCTGGTGCATAAACAGCCACGGGCGCGGGCGTTGAGCGATGCCATGGACGCCGACCTGGCCAGTGCCCAGGCGCTGGCTAGTGAGGGTAAACCGCTGTCGGTGTTTTACCTGGACAGTGAGGTCAACGGGTTGGACAGCGAGGGTCGGCGTGGTTTTGTCACCACGTTGGTGGCGGCTGCTGGTGCGCGCAATTTATTTGCCGGGATCAACCAATACCGCGTCACCGTGAGCAGCGAAACCCTGCTGATGAGTGACCCGGATGTGATCTTACTGGCAGATGCGCTGTGGTCACCGGCCAGCCGCAAACGTCAGTTGCTGACCACCGACCCGGTGCTGTCGCGTTTGCGGGCGGTGCGGGAGAATCGGATGATCGATATTCCGTTTACCCATTTGGTGCCTACCGCCAATAGCGGCCGAGTCGTGTTGGAGTTGGCGAGGCAATTCAAACAACTGGCTGAATAATTCACGAGCGAAGCGCCTGACCAATTTACTCAGTCCATGCCACCGACCAAAGTTGTGAAACGCTGTAGGTTTCCAATGCTGAGCGCATCGTACTTTTGATCTCCTCCAGCTCCTGGCCTGACAGATCAGGGTGATAGAGCTCGCACTTGGTGGCCGAGATATCACTCATCCCGGCTTCAGTGACTACCGGCTCGACCGCGCTACCATCCACCGGGAAAAGCCGGGGCCCCAAGACGAAAAAAAGGGGCGATCAATGATCGCCCCAAATACAACGAGAGGTCCTTTTCTAAAACTACAAGCTGATCTGCTGGCGCTCCTCATCCGTCAACCGCGCCCGCGCCTGGTCACTCAACGGTCCGGCGCCGAGCACCTGCACCGGGCTGTTGGGGTTGTAGCCCGAGGTCTTCTGCCCGTCCTCCGGCTTGCGCTCAACTGGCTCGCTGCCAAAGCTCAACACTTCCACCGTGACAATCGACGCCCGGCCCTGTTTGGCCGCCGCCTGCTGGCTGCGCGCGGCATCTTCCGCCGCCTGGGACGCCGCCGCACCGGCTGCGCTCGCCGAGGTCATGGCCCCGGTGTTTACCGCCGCCGACACCGGCACCCCGGACGACTTGCCCTGGGTCTGGATGTTGGCGGCATTAACGACGCGCAACGCGGCAATGTTGATGTTGCCCGAGACCCGAATCCCCGCTTCACCCGCATCGATGGTGCCCAGCGGGGCGATCAGGTCGATGTCTCCGGCCGGCACTTCGGGAATCGGGTTCAAGGTGGCAATCCCCGCCCCAGTGCTCGGCACCGCCGGCGACAGGGTCACGTTGCCCCAGTTGTCGTAGACACGCTTGGGCGGCGTGTACACCACGGTGGTCTTGGATCCGCGACCGGCGTTGATGTCGCCCTCGCCGGACCAGCCCATGATCGAGCCGCCGAAGGTGGTCATGATGCGGCTCTGGCCCAGCAGGATGCTGCCCATGGAATACAGCTGGATATCGCCGGCGCCCTGGGTGATCACACCGGCGGTGGACGGCGGTGCCGCGCCTTCGATGCCGAAGGTCTGCCCACCGCCCGGGGTGAGCATCTGGATCGAGCCACCGAAATTGGTGTGTACACCGGAGCCGCCGAACAACGTGATATCGCCCTTGTAGGTGATCGGGTTGCCGGCCACGTCCTTGTCCGGGAACAGCGCGGCAATCGCTGCACGCCCCCGTACATAGCTGCCCTGGCGCACACCGCCCACCGCGTTGTACTCACGGCCGGCGGCCTTGAGTTCGGCGAAGTACACATCACGGGCGAACACCCGTTGCTGTTCAGCGGGCAGTGCGGCGTAAACCGCGCGGGCCTGCTCGCGGGTGCCGACGAAACCGAAGCGCTCGGCGAGCCAGGTGACCAGTTCGTTCTCATAGGTCTTGGCGACCTTGCCGCCCTGGATCGACAGGGCTTCGCCTGGCTGGACGAGGTTGGCCGGGTCCAGGTAGGCCTCGACAAAGCGCCGGTAATCCGGGCCGTTGGGGCCGACGCCAGCTTGCATGACGATGCCTGCGCCAGGGCGGTTGTCGCCCGCGACCACCGGGCCCAGGCTGGTGATGCTGACTTCGCCGCCCTTCGCCGGGTCACGCCCGGACATCAGGATATTGCCGCCCGCCGTCACTTCCAGCAGGCCAGGACCGGCAACCTGGAAGTTGCTGTACAGAATGTCGCGCCCGGCGGAGACGATGGAGATGTCAGTGGGGTTGTTGTGGATGAACAGGTTGCCGGTCGACTGCTCGCTGACCGCACCGGGGGCCGTATTAAAACGGCTGCCACTGCTGACAATGTCTCGCCCCGCCATCATCCAAACCGGCCCGTTGCCCTCGTACCAGGTCTGCCCCGAATGCAAAAACGTGGGGGAAGAATTGAACGTCAGGGTCCGGCCGCTGCTGACCCCCACCAGATCGCCGGTCAAGGCATAGAACCGCGCCGGTTCCGTTGGCGCGTAAGCGGCTGCCGACGCCGTGGCGGAGCCAAAGGCAAACAAAGGACGCGGAATGGAACCCGACGAGCTACCGTTCTCCGACAGATTGTTGCCATCGGCAACCACCTGACCATCAATGGTCCCGACGAACGCCGGCCGCCAAGGTGTGGCCATGATGCTGGGGTCGGCCCCGGAAGGCGTGACAAACATACCGCCCGCATAAATCGAGTCATGGGCCAGGAATTGCAACTGGCTGCTGGCACCGGGGGCGAGCACCAAGGCATTTATCGGACTCGTATCGGCTTGGTACCCCAGGACGGCGTTACCGTAATAAATACTGCCGCCAGCCGCCGTCGCTCGAACGATCGATGGGTAGACGGTTGCCAGGTCGGACGCTGCGGCGGAGACAGATGGCGTCAAGTTGCCCCCCGCTGAAAACAGGTCGATTGCCGTGTGACCGGTCCACAACGAGAACCAACTTTCGCCGGTCCCACTCGTCCCGCCACGGGTAAACGATGAGTTGTTCAGCAGGACGACACGGCCCGGGTCAATCACTTGCTGCAGCACCAGGTCACCCAATGTCGTCAGGTTGAATGTGGCATCCCCCGGCACCAGGGTGATACCCCCCACTGCCCGACCACGGGTCGCCTGGAACGGATCGAATGCGCGGGTTTCGCCCGGGCTCTGCTCAGAGCTGTTGCTGCCGTAGGTCAGGTCGATCCGGCCCGTGGTCGCACTTTGCAGTTGGACATTGCCCCGGATATTCACCAACTGGCCGTTCTGATCGTTTACATCAACCACGCTGCCAGGGTTCAGGGCGCCACCGATACGCACCCGCAGATCACCACCGCCCGTCAACTGCAGGCTGCCATCACCGGCAACCCGCCCGGTACTGCCGACCGCCAGCACCAGCCCCTGGCTGCGCGGGTTGGCAGAGGCCGACATTGGGTTGCCGTCCATGCGCCGAAGCACACCGGCATCCCCGCCTACCTGTACATCCACGTCACCGCCGCCGAGGGTGCCGAAACCGGTAAACCCGACGAACGCATCAGCCTTGGAGGCGTTGGCGGTATAGCTCCCGAAATTGATCCACCAGGCCGTCGGCTGCGCCTGCCCGCCGGTGTTCACCGTGCCGCTGCCCTGGCGCCACAGCCAGTTGGCCACATCGGCGGAGTCGATGCCGTTATCCAGGGGGTTGGGCCGACTTGGGTTGAAGACGCCTCCCAGGATATTCCCCGTCAGGTTGCCCCCCACGTTCACGCTCAAATTCCCCCCTGCCTCCGGGTACCAGGCACGGTACAGGCTGTCAGATGAGCCGTTGACGAACTGTTCAAAATAACTGTTGGTATCGTTCAGCACCGTCTTCGCGCTGTTCAGCGCCTTGGGCTGGCTGTAGGGGTCACTGGCACCGGTTGCAGTGGACGATGTACCGGCGGTGTAGACCCCGTACAGGGAGTCCATGCTCAAGTCGCCGGCGCTGAGCAGTTCGAGGTCGCCCGTACCGGTGCGAATCACACTGAAACGGCTGCTGGAGGGGGTCGCCGCATACTCTTTGCCGCTTTGGGCCTGGCAGTAGGCGGGCGAGCTTGCACAGAACTCATCGATGGACGGGATACCGAACTGGTCCAGGATGCTTTGCTCGATCGGCGTTCCGACGGTGACGATAATCCCGTTGTCCGCCAGGTCCTTGGCGCCGAATTCGGTCCAGACATAGCCAACTTTCACGGCGCAGTACGCCGGATTGCCCCCACAGAAATCATCAATCGAACCCAGGCCGAAATCATCGAGGATCTTTTGGTCGATCGGGTCGCCTTCCTTGACCACCACCCCATTGGCCGCAAAGTCCTCCACCGCGAAGGCGGTCCAGGTCAACTTGCCCTTGGCGGGCATCTCCTTGGCAAACATGCCGTAGTGGCTGTCAGCCAAACGCAGGTCGCCGCTGCGCGGATGGGCTTGCAGGATGCGGCTGTCGGCCGCCTCGGTGTCAGCACCTGCAACCAACCGCAGCGACCAGGATTGCGAACCTTCGGCCAGCATCGGCGAGAGGGCCCACAGCTTGCCCTGGCGCCCCGCCACTTCCGGGCGCAACGCCACCGACTCAGCCCCGCCCGGCAACTTGACGTTGGTGCCGGAAGGAATCAACGCGCCGCGCGGCAGCGGTATGTCGCCATTGAGGGTCACGTAGTTTTGCGTCGGGTTAAGCGCCTCGTAGTTCGTCGGCAACGGCACCCCTTTGGGCCAGGTCAGCGCCCCGAGCCGGGTGTCCTGGGTCAGCAGGCTGCCGGCGTCCAGCTGTGAGCCGGCCGCCAGGGTGTGTGCCTGGCTCAATAACGTGCCTGCGGCAAACAGCACATTGCCCGCGCTGTCGAACACCGCTGCGGCCAATACCGTACCGGCAGGCAGCGTCAGGTCCTGGTTCAGCGTCGCCCGGGTCGGCAAGCGCGTACCGGCGGCCACGCCCACGGCCTTGATCGGCAGGTCGTAGTTGAGCACGGTGCCCGCCGGGAAGGTCGTGCCGTCCGCCAGGGTGATGCCGTTACCCGGCACGATGATCGTGCCGCCGGTAAAGTCGATGCCCGGCAACAACACCCAGCCCTTGTCATCGACGGTCTGCGGTGGCGGCGCAAAACCGTCGTTGATGCTGCCGTAAATATTCAGGTCGCCACCGGCGCGCAGGGTCAGGCTGCCCGACTCACCGGAGCCATACACCGAGGTTTTCTGGCTGTTGGGGTTGAGGCTGGCGTAACGGTAGCCGGACAGGTCCAGATCGCCCTGCACCACCAGGTCACCGTCCGCGGTCTTGCTGACGATTTCCACGCCCGGGCGCAGGTGGAAGGCATCGGCGTAGGTTGCATTGTTAAGCCCGGCGAGCTTGTTTTGCAGCAGGTTCTGGTTGAGCAATGCACCGTTGATAAAGGCCGTGCTCAGCACATGCTTGCCATCCAGGTAGGCCTGGTCGATCTGTTGGTAAGGCCGCCCGCTGGCCGTCGAATCGGTGACCAGTGGCGCATCGTCGTAACTGATCATGCCGTTGAGGGTGATCGAGCGCGCGCCCTGGATCGTCAGGCGGCCATGGGCATCGATGTTGATGTCGTTGCTGGTGCCATCGACGTTGATCAGCCGTGGTGCATTCAGTTCCAGGGTGCCGCGGTTGCGCCCGTCATTGCCCTGGACCGCCTCGGTGCCGTGGCGCAGGTCGATGCGTGCGCCATCGGCCAGGGTCAGTTGACCGGTGCCGGAGCCGAGCACCACCATGGCCCGGTTGGGCGAGTCGATGATCTTGCCGTAGCTGTCCACCCGCAGCTTGCTGCCATGGGCGTCGAGTACCGCGCCGCCGTCCAGCGTCAGGCCGTGCTTGCCGGCCAGGTTGATGCTGCCGACGCGCTCGCCACTGGCGTCCACCAGGCCGGTGACCCGCAGGCTGCCGTTGTCCACGGAGACGTTGACGGTGCCGGCCTTGAGGCCATTGCCGATGGTCAAGTCGCCCTGCTTGAGTTGGAAGCTGCGTGTGCCGAACACCTGGCCTTGATTCAGGCGCTGGTTGAGGTCGGCGAACTGCTGGTCCAGTGAACCGCTGCTGCCCAGGCGCTGGGCCTGGATTTCCACGGTACCGGCCTCATAAGGCATCGTGGTCCCGCCCGCATCGTAATAGCCACTGCTGCCGGCGAGGATCGTGCCTTGCAGGTCGACGATACCGCCCGCCGCGTCCACCGCAACCGCCCGCAGTTTGCCGGCCTGGTTGTTTTTGGCCGAGAGGTCGATGGTCGAGCCGGCAGCCTGCAGTATGTTGCCGCTGCGGCTGTCCAGCAGCACCGTGCCGCCCGCGCCGTACTGGGTCACATCGTTGAACACAGTGGCGCCACCGGCCACGTCGATCAACGCCGCATCCGTCAGCACCACATCACCCCGGGCGCCCAGGCTGACTTTGCCGCTGGGCAGCACTACCGCCGTGGCCAGGCGAATGCTGTCGCCTTGCAGGGACAGTTCGGCGCCCTGGCCGTCGGCCTTGCCACGCGCCCCCGCGGACGCTGCAATATCAATCGCCCCTCCTGCGGTGATGCGGTTCACCGAACCGGCTTCGCCGGTCATCAGTGGGGTGAGGATATTCAGGTCGCCGCCGCTGTACTGGAAGCCCTTCACCGGGTCATAGGCGCCCTGGCTCTGATACACCGAGAGGCTGCCCTTGTGGTTGGCGGTAATGCGCTCGCTGGCATTGAGGTTCACGCTGGCAAAGCCCAAAGCCAGGCGATCGAAACTGCTCACGGTGTTGGTCTGGGCAAAGGCGCCGTAGCCGAACTCAATACGCTCGGCGTTGATATCCAGGCGCCCGCTGCCAGTACCCGCCCCGCCGGCGATCACCGAGCCCGGTGGGGTGGTCGCGCCCTGCCAGATCAGGTTGGCGGTATGAATGTTGGCCACGTCGCCAGCGGCACCGGCACCGTAGATCGCCGGAGTGGAGAGCATCAGGTTGCTCAGCCGCGACTTACCCGTCAGTGGGTCATAGGTGTCCAGGGAGGTACTGCCGTAGAAGTTGAAACTGTCCCGCGCCGAGAGCTGCAGGGTTTCCAGCGCCGGCGCACCGAACTGTGAATCACCTTTGAGCAGGCGATCAAGAAGCGCCTGGGTGAGTGTCAGGCCAGCCGGCAACTGATTGGCCGCAGCGGCCGCGGCCAGGGTTTGGGCGCTGCCGAGGTTAATGGTGTTGACCCCCAGGTTGAGGTGACGGGTGCCGTAGCGCACCTGGTCGCCCAACTGGAAGGTATTGTTGGTCAACGCCACGATGCTGCCTTCGGAGTACAGCCCGGTTTGCCCGCTGCACAGGCCCGTGTCACACACACCGATGCTGATCCCGCCGCTCGGCACCGTCGTATTGAATGCAATGACATTGAGCAAGCCGTTGGACGCCGCCAGCATATTGGTGACTTTGTAGATAAAACCGTCACGAGCGTCGTAGCTGGCTTTGCCACGGCCGATGGTGTTGATGGATGCGCCCTGCTCCAGGACGATCGCGTTGGTGTCACTCAACAAAAAGACTTCCGGCGCTGCGAGCGTCACACCTTCCCGAAGCGTGACGGTGCTGTTGGCCCGACTCGTACCGCCCGCCAGGACGATGTAATTCCCGGACTGGCCATACGTAACTGCCGTCATCCCCCCCACCATCAAACGCGAGGCTCCCAAGGCGTTGAGGCTCTCATCGTTGAAGGTAATGCCGGAAAAACCGCTGGTTGCGGAACTGCCCGCCGCGACGACTTCAATACCCAGTTTGCCTGGATCAATCACCGCCACCGCGCCGCCATAGCCACCCGCCGCGGCCTCAAAACGGCCTATGCCCTGGAACGAAAACGCATCAGCGCCGCCCCCCGGCCGCAAGGCCAGTTTCAGGGTCTTGGCGTCGACAGCGAGCATCGGGCGTGGCACACCCTGTTTCGCGGCGTCGGCCATGGCGAACTGGGCGTAGCTGGTTTCGTTGTATTGGGAATAGCGACGCAAGGTATCGGCCGAGGTCAGAATCAACTGGCTGGCAACGCTGCTGCCGATCCCGGTGTTGGCGATGGACAAGCGCCCGGCGGTGGACCAGGAGCCATTGCGCATGCGCTGGGTGGCGGCATCACTGCCGAGCCCGGCCAGGCCGTTGATCTCGACGCGGAAAGCGCCGGGCATCAAGGCGTAGGTGGACGGCATCAGGGTATAAGTACCCGCCGGCAGCCCCGGCACTCCGGCGCCGATGGTGACCTGCTGGCCCACCAACGGATCGACTGCGCCTTTCTCCGGTGCCACCGGCGCCGAGCCAGGCTGCACCCCGGGCACGATGGCG
Source organism: Pseudomonas sp. D8002 (assembly GCF_013385695.1). Taxonomy (NCBI): domain Bacteria; kingdom Pseudomonadati; phylum Pseudomonadota; class Gammaproteobacteria; order Pseudomonadales; family Pseudomonadaceae; genus Pseudomonas; species Pseudomonas sp. D8002. The sequence goes on along the minus strand of NZ_JACAPM010000017.1, from coordinate 9,646 downwards.
TAAATCGGGTTGGTGCCCAGGCCCGGCAACACAAAACCGCCATTGGCACCAAACTGCACCAGTGGGCTGTAGCGCGCATCCGTAGAGCCTCCGCGCCCGGAAACGAAACCGGCCCCCAGCAATTCGCCGCCGCCCGACAGGTCCAGGGTAGCCTCAGGCTGCACCTGCACCGACTGGCCGCCGAGAATCACCCCGACGCTGAGTTCCGCGTCCTGGTTGACCAGCCCGCCCTGGCCGACAAACGTCACGGTCTTGCCGTTGTACTTATAGACCTGCCCGTCCAGGGTGCCGCCATACGGCAGCACCAGGCCCCTGCCGCTCACCGAGGTCACGCTGCCCGGCAGCAAATGCACCTGGCTGCTGCCCATGCTGCCGATATCGATCAACCCCAGGGGCGCCCGCACCACACCGCCCTGCCGCACCGTCGCGGCGCCCAGTTGCAGGCGCCCGAATGCCGAGTAAGGCACCGCGGCATCCGTGTTGCCGGTACGGCCAATGGTCAGGGTGCGCAGCGGGTCGAACGTGATGTTGAGGCTATTGAATTCGCTCAGGTAGCCGGCAATGACCCGCGCACCGACCTCCGTGGCCGGATACAACTGCGCCGCCCGCAAGGTCATGTCGCCCTGGGTCAATAACTGGGTGCTGACCCTCAAGGCCACGCCGTCCGGGTTCGCACCCGCCAGGAAGCGCAGATCGCCCTGGCTGGTCAGGTTGACCTGATCAAAGCCGCGACGCTCAAGGCCGACCAGGCTGTCGTCGGCCTGGCGCAGTTTGCCCTTGCTGCCAAACAACACGCTGCCGCGCACATCGATCAAGCTGCCGCTGGCATTGAACTGCGCCTCGGTGGCGCGCAGCGAGGGTAACGGCAACACCGACACCGGGTTCACGTAGAACTCCCGGGCCGGCGAATCCATGCCGGACAGCAGCAGAGACGGTGCCGACAGATTCACCCGGGCATTGGCTGCCGCGCCCTCACTGAGGTTGAAGGCACCGCTGTACAGGCGCAGGCTCTGGCCCATGTTCAAGGACACATCGCCGTCGAAACTCAACAGGCCGTTGCTCATCAATGCCAGGTTGTCGAAGCCGCCCGCACTGACCTGGTCGACGCCCAGGCGAGCGTGGCCGTATTCCAGGCTGTCGGCCGCGTCGGCGGCGGTGCCGGCGAGCGTGTGGGCCTGATGGGTCTGGCCGAGCACCAGTTCACGCACCTTCAGCACGCGATCCGTGACACTGCTCTTGGTGTAATACGGGCTGTCCAGCGCTACGTTCAGGCTGCCGCCCGCTGCGCCGGCACCGCCGGCCCGGGCTACCAGACTGCCGTCCAGGTACAAGCCATTGTTGGACGCCAGGCTGATGCTGCCGCCATTGCTGGCCACCCGGGTTGCGCCCTGCCCCGGCACATCCAACACCGCTTGCGTGCCCGACGCGTCCAGCCGGGCGCCCTCGCGTACCACCACAAACAGGTCGCTGGCAGTGACCGTGCCGGTGCTCAGGTTGATCTCGCCGCCGATGCTGATCTTGCCGCCGTCACGGACCAACCCGTATTGGCTCCCGCGATTGTCCACGGCAGTCGCGGCCCGGGCGGCGACATCGATCAGTGCGTTTTCACCCAGCCAGATGGAGCGGCCGTGGCCAACCGCGTTGGCCGGCTCGAACGCACGCGTGGTCAGGCCGTTCAGGTTGACGCTGCCACCCCAGGCATTGAGCGTGCCGTCGACCGTCAGTTGGCCGATGCTGCGCAGGTTGATCGACTGGCCCGGGTCGACGCGGATCACCGCGCCCTTGCCGACCACCAGCGCGGTTGTCGGCAGTTGCTCGGCAGGCGACTCCAGGTGGCCGGCGGAAAGGGTCAGGCTGGCGCCACGGCGTTGGTTGAGTACGCCCTTGCTGGCGTCTTCCTGGTAAAGCGGCGGGGTCCAGCGTTCCATGACGCTGGCCGCGTCGCCGTCGCCCGGTGTCGTGGCGGCCTGCTCCGAGAGCCGGTAGGCCGGCACGTTCACATCCACCTGAGTACCATCGGCGACCAGCAATCCTTCGTTGCCGGTGATGTCATAGGCCGAAAAACCCTTGTTGAAAAAATCCCCGGCCAACTGCAAGGTCTTGGCATCCGGCGCCTGCGGGCTCTGGCCGATCTGCACCTTGTTGGCCTGCAAGGTCAGGGTGCCGCCTGCGCTGACGCCATAGCCGCGAATCTCGGCGCCCAGGCCCAAAGCCCCCAGTGCGCCCACGGTCACGTCGCCGCCCTTGCCGCCCCGGACTTTGCCATCCAGGCCGATGGTCGCCCCGGACGACGTTTCCACCAGGCTGCCCGCCGCGAGGTTCACGTCGCCGGAGCTGCGCAACGACACCTTGCCACCGTTGATATACGCCACCCCGTCAGTGGCCGAAGGGTCCAGCGCCAGATTATTCCAGCGCCCGGAACTGTCCAGCTTGACTCCGGCGGCCATATCGAGCCGGCCGATACCCGGCAGAATCACATCGCCAACGACATTGGAGCGATTGAGGTCGACCTGATTCAGCAGGTTGCCCGCGTTGATGCTGCCGCCGTGGGCCGTGAGGTTGGCATTGACTGAAACCACGGGGCCGAACAGGGTGATGTCGCCGCCGTCAGCCACCTTGAGTGCGCCATTGACGTCAATCTGCTGCTTTGCGCCGACCTTGATCGCGCCCAACCGGTAGCCATTGAGCTGGTCACTGTCGAGCACCAGTTTGCCCTGGCGTTCGGTCGGCAGCGCAGTGGCCAGGTCCAGGCCGTCGGCGATTTTTTGCGTGCTGCCCTCGATCAGCACCTGGTCGATGGTCGGGGTCAAGGCGTAGCGCAAGGTGCCGGTGGCCTTGTTGTACACCGGCGTGTACTGGCCAATGATCAACTGCGCCCGCTGGGCCATGGCCTGCTGTGACTGCTGATAACCATCAAGGTTGATATTCGGTGCCTGGGTCTGGCGATCGCCCTGGAATACATCGCTGATCAACTGGCCTTCCAGCACCGCGTTGGTGGTGCCCACCACCAGCTTGCCGGCGTCGCGGCCCACGGTGTAGCCCGCCTCGTAGCGGCTTTGCTGGGCCACCAGCGGGTTGTAGTAGAAATCGCTGCGGCCCCAGCGGACGCTGGTGTCTTCAAAGCCCTTGTAGATCCCCGCGTAGAGAATGTCCCCGGGGGCTTTCGACAGCTCATAGAGCTGGCCGTCAGGCCCCTTGAGCCAGGTCTGGCGGATGTAGCCGGCCTGCACATCGACGGTGCCGCCCGACAGATTGACCTGGGCACCCTGCTGGGTCACCACGTCCTTGCCGGTGAACGTCACAGTGCCGCCCTGGGCCATCCACTCGCCGACCGAGTGGCCCTGGGTGCCCAGGTAACCGCCGACTTCCAGCAGCCCGCCGGCGGTGTACCAGCGGTCCGTCGCATAGCCGTTGGTGCCGGCCGGGACGAACACCAGGTCCCGCAGGTCGACCCACACGTCATTGTTGATCAATTGCCCGCCGTCACGGTTGGCGGGCGCGTCGCGCTGTTCGTTGCCCTGCACGTTGATCTTGATGTTGTTGGCTTCCATCGCCACCTTGACGCCAATCGCGCCGGCCACGTCGATCATCGCGCCGTCACGCACCAGGCTGCGCTGGCCGGCACTGACCGCCACCTGGCCGCCGGTGGCCAGGGTGATCGAGCCTTTGCGCAAATCCACAGTGCCGCCGCTGACGATCTCGATCCGCGACTGGTCAGTGCGGTCGGCCACCGCGCTGAGGTTGTTGAACTGGCCGGTGATCAGGTTGGCAGGCAAGCCGTCGAGCTTGATCAGGCCGTTGTCCTTCTGGCTGTTGAGGGCGGTGCTGCCGCTGGCGTCCAGCAGGATCGCCGTGGTGCTGCCCTCGCTTAGGGTCACGCTGCCGGTGGCATCGCTGGCGGCGTTGAGCAAGTGAATCGTGCCACGGGTATCCACCGAAGTGCTGGCCAGGACCACGCCGTTCTGCTGCACCTGGTGCCCGGTGAGGGTGATGTCGCCGGTCGACGCCATGATCAGGCCGCTATTGCTGACCTTGCCCGACGTGCTGCCGGCCTTGAGGCTGGTGGCCACTTCATTGCCACGGGTGGTGGAGCGGTCGTTGCCGGTGGTGCCGACGCCCTTGCGGATATAAAAACTGTCGCCGGCGGCCAGGGTGGCCTGGCCCCTGGCGGTGATGATGCTGCCGGCGTTCTCGACCTCCGAGCCGAGCAGCAAGGCATAGCCACCGGCGTCGGTAGAGGTGGCCGGGTTGTGAGTCTGGATCAACGCGCCGCGCTGCACCTCGACCTTGCCCGCCGCGTCGGTGAAAGTCGGCTGGGTGCCGTTGGCATCCACATAGATCCCGCGTTGGGTGAATTGGTCATCGGTGATGGTGGCAGCGGCCGCCACCAGGTTGCGCACATTGACCTGGCTGCTGCCGCTGAAGATCACACCGTTGCGGTTCATGATCATCACTGTGCCAGGGGCGTTGATCTGGCCCTGGATTTCGCTGGGGCGCGCGTTGGGGTCGTTGACACGGTTGAGCACGGCCCAATTCGATTGCTGCTGGAAATCGACCGTGGTGTTGCGTCCGACGTTGAAGGTTTCCCAGTTGAGGATCGCCTTGTCGGCGGTCTGCTCGATGGTCACCGTGGTCTTGCCACCGGACTGGCTCTGGGTCGGGCCCTTGGCGTTGGTCCAGCCCTGGGTCAGGCTGTTGTCCACCTGCAAGCCGCCCTTGCCGAGGCCGTCGGGAATCGTCGAGACCTGGCCGAGCGCCGCTTGCCGGCCAGCGGCCTGGGCGGCCTGCTGGGCCGCAATCGCCGCGACACTGTTGTTGAGCGTGCTGATGGAACGTGACAACTGCTGGTTCGCCCGCGCCTGCTGATTCAACGACGGAATCCCCGGCACCTGCGCCCCGTTGAGGCGGGCCGCTGTCGCCGCCTGGGAGGCACCCTTGTCGGCAAACCAGCCGGAGCTGAACGCTGTCGCCGCGTGGGCGCTGCCTGCCACCATGAACAAGGCAATCGCCTGGGCCAGGGGTTTGAGGCGCAGGATCGTCTGGCCGCCAGGGCCTTGGGCATTCAGGTTGACCGGTGGTTTGCAGCGGACCATCAGGAAGCTTCCTTCTTTGTTATTGCCCATGGGGAACTGGCGAAGTGCGTCACGTATGGGAGTTAGGCGGTTGGCGAGGGGCGGGACTGAACTTCTGTCATGGAAAGTTCATGTAAGGCTGATAGCCGAGCCGCAAACGCAAAAATCAGCAACGGCACAGGCCGTTGCTGATCGAGTGTTGACGGTCGGTAAAAGCGTGGGTTACAGCGGACGACCGATGGCGTTGCAGACATCAGACTTGCCGATGCTCAGCGCGCTGGTTGCGGTAACGAAGTTGCTGGTGATCGCGGCTTTCCAGGCAGCTGGCAGTGGCACGAAGCGGTTGGCCTTGATCGCGTTGTCGTTGCTGTTCAAGGCGCTGGCACCGAAGTGACGGGTGAAGAACGCACGCACTTGCGAGGTCTGGGTGGCGTCGGCGTAGCACTGGCTGAAGATCAGGTTGGTGAAGCCCAGGATCGGATAACCGCTGCTTGGGTAAGGCACGACGCTTGGATCGTTGGCATCGGCGGCGGCAGCAAACACCGGTACCCAGGCGTTCTGGTTGGCGACGTTGGCAGCAGCCGGTACGGGCACAGCAGCGATGGCGGCGGAAACGTTATCAGGGGCTGGAGAAACACCGGCGACCTTGGCCACTTTGGTGGCGTCATCCAGGCCAGCCAAGGTAGGCGCGGCATAGTCCGGGCTCATATAAGTGATGCGGCCATCACCGGCGTTCAGCGCGTCCATCACGCCTTGGCTGGTGACGGCAGGCACGGCGCCTGGTGGCACGCCGAAGCTGTCCGCGAAGTTGGTAGTGACCACAAATTTCTTGGACTCATTGACGCACTTGGCCGCCAGGAAACGGGTGAACAGCTCGGTGGTGCCACTGGCTTCGTTACGGTAAACCACCACGATGTTACCGGTGCGACCGGTAGCCGGGAGTTGGTTCCACGTGGTGATGCGGCCCGAGAACACGCCGCACAGTTGATCAACGCTCAGGTCAACTGCGTTGGTACCGGCCTTGTTGAATGGAATGGCAACCGAAGTGGCGACCGAAGGCACTTGAATCAACTTGCCCCAGGTCGCTTGTTTGGTGGAGGCGTAGGTGGACAGTTCAGTCGAGGTCAGCTTCGAGTCGCTGCCCGCCCAGTGAACGTTCTTGGTGCCGGTGCCGAACTGGCTGTAGTCGTTGTTCAGGAACGCCAGTTTGCCCTTGCCGCTGCCCACGCCGATGTACGGGGCGAAACCGGCGGTCAATACGCCGGAGGTCTGGTACAGCGGTTGTGGCAGGGTGGCGCCGCCGCCGTTGATGTCTGCCATGGCAGCCTGGGCCGAGCACAGTGCAGCGAGGGTCATGGATACCGCGAGAACGTTGCGCTTAAACATGAAGAAGCTCCTTTCGTCGTGTTTGTACGTTGGGGTAGATGACGCTATGGCTTCGGTCCCGGGCTGTGTTCCGGGGGGTACCCAGGGGTGAGGCCATGGGTATGAAATTTCGCAGCATCCGATGACAGCTAAAGGAAAAAACCTCGGGAGGAACGGCTTGATTTTTAAAAAGATTCTCGGGTGTTTTGGTCACACTTTTGAGCGGTTTGGGGGTGAGGTGACAGCGAGGTTTCAGCGCGGATTTCGAGGACCGGGCTGGAGGCGTTACGGGCCGTGTGGTGGGGTTGGGCAGATGACAGAATGAGGAACCCGAGGTTGGGACCCGCGTGTCGGGCGCGCGAAAATAGTCTTGAAGAAACGCGATTCAAATGTGGGAGCTGGCTTGCTCGCGAAAGCGGTGGATCAGGCGCGACATGTGTTGACTGACACACCGCTTTCGCGAGCAAGCCCGCTCCCACATTTTTGATCGTGTTTCGTCAGCAGTCAGGTCACCAGTTGATTGATTTCGATGATCGGCAGCAGCACGGCCATGACGATGACCAACACCACGGCTCCCATCACCACGATCATCAGTGGTTCAAGCAACGCCGTCATGCCCATCGCCCGACGCTCGATATCCCGCGACAGGGTTTGCGCCGCGCGTTCGAGCATCGGCGGCAGCGAGCCGGTTTTTTCGCCGCTGGCGATCAGGTGGATCAGCACGGGCGGAAAGACCTTTTCCACCGCCAGCGCAGGCGCCAGGTTGACGCCCTCGCGCACCTTGGCGGTGGCATCTGTGACGCACTGGCTCAAGCGGTCGTTGGACAAGGTCTGGCGCGCCGCTTCCAGGGCGCGCAACAACGGCACGCCCGCCCCGCCGAGAATCGCCAGGGTCGAGGCAAACCGCGCGGTGTTGAGGCCCAGTACAAAGCGCCCGATCAACGGCAGGCGCAACACCCGGCTGTGCCAGCTCAACCGTGCCACGGGGTTGCGCAGGTACAGGCGCCAGCTCCAGAAACCACCCACGATCCCGGCAAAACACAGCCAGCCCCAGGCGCGGATAAAGTCACTCGCATTGAGCATCGCCAACGTCAGGCCCGGCAGGTCCTGGCGAGCCTGGGAAAACGCACTGACCACCTGCGGCACCACGTAGCTGAGCAGGAAAATCACAATGCCGATGGACACCAGCCCCACCACGCCCGGGTAGATAAACGCCGTGAGGATCTTGCCCCGCAGGTTGTTGCGCTCCTCGATGTAGTCGGCGAGGCGCTCCATGACCTGGGCCAGGTCGCCGGACTCCTCCCCCGCCGCGATCAGCGCCCGATAGATCGACGGAAAGTCCCGGGGCCGCGCGGCCAACGCATCGGCCAGGCGCATGCCGCTGCGCACATCGGCGCGCACCGCGCTCAAGGTCTGGGCGATGTGTTTTTTCTCGGCTTGCTCCACCGTGGCGCTCAACGCGGCCTCCAGTGGCAGGCTCGCACCGAGCAGGCTCGCCAGCTGGCGCGTGGCCCAGGCCAGGTCATTGTCCGAGAGCTTGGCGCTGAACCGGCTGCCACCGCCGGCACGCTCGCTGTTGTTCTCGACCTGCACCCGCAAGGCCGTCAGGCCACGGCTGCGCAGGTGGGCAAACGCGCCGCTCTGGCTGTCTGCCTCAAGGTGCCCGGACTCCAGCTTGCCGCTGGCGTCGGCGGCTTCGTAGCGGTATCGGTTCATCAGGCGTCCCGTGTTACGCGCAGGATTTCTTCGGGGGCGGTGGCGCCGCTGCGTACCCAGCGTTCGCCATCCTCACGCATGCTGAACATGCCGGCGCGGCGTGAGGCGGCCTTCAAGGCCTGCTCGCCGGCGCCCTGGTGGATCAGCCCGCGCAGCTCGTCGTCGATGCAGAACAATTCATGGATACCGGTACGCCCGCTGTAACCGATCTGGTTGCACTGCGCGCACCCGACAGGCCGCCAGGTGCCGGGCGCGGCCGGGTCTTCCTGCTTGCAGTGCGGGCACAGCCGGCGCACCAGGCGCTGGGCCAATACGCCGAGCAGTGACGAGGCCAGCAGGAACGGTTCGACGCCCATGTCGATCAAGCGGTTGACCGCCGAGACGGCGTCGTTGGTGTGCAGGGTGGCGAGCACCAAGTGGCCCGTGAGCGAGGCCTGGACGGCAATTTGTGCGGTCTCCAGGTCGCGGATTTCGCCGATCATGATGATGTCCGGATCCTGGCGCAGGATTGCCCGCAGGGCCAGGGCGAAGGTCATGTCGATCTTGGCGTTGACCTGGATCTGGCTGATGCCCGGCAGGTCGTATTCCACCGGGTCTTCGACGGTCAGGATATTGCTGGTGCTCGCATCCAGCCGGGCCAGAGCGGCGTAGAGGCTGGTGGTCTTGCCGCTGCCGGTGGGGCCGGTGACCAGCACGATGCCGTGGGGTTGGCGGATCAGGGTGTCGAGTTTGGCCAGGACGGCGGGGTCCATGCCGAGGGTTTCCAGCTGCAGGCGGCCGGCTTGTTTGTCCAGCAGGCGCATCACTACGCGCTCGCCATGGCCGGTGGGCACGGTGGAGACGCGGATATCGATGGGGCGACCGGCCACGCGCAGGGCGATGCGGCCGTCCTGGGGCAGGCGTTTTTCGGCGATATCGAGTTGGGCCATGATCTTGATGCGTGAGACCAGAGCGCCGTGCAGGGCCTTGCGCGGGGACACCACGTCACGCAGGGTGCCGTCGACGCGGTAGCGCACCACGGAGTGGGTTTCGTAGGGTTCGATGTGGATGTCGCTGGCTTCGTCGCGGGCGGCCTGGGTGAGCAAGGCGTTGATCATGCGGATCACCGGGGCGCCGTCCTGGGTGTCGAGCAGGTCGGTGATTTCGGGGATGTCTTGCATGAGGCGGTCGAGATCGACTTCGTTTTCGGCGGCGCCCACGACGGCGGCGGCGCTGCCGGTGTCGGCGTAGGCAGTGGCCAGGAGGCCGTCCAGTTCGTCGTCGCGCACCTGGATCAGGTGGGTTTGGCCGAACTGGCGGTGGACTTCGCTGATGGACCAGCCGGGGGTCGAGGGGCAGATGGTCAGCGTCGGGCCCTGGGTTCCCGGGTGAAGGAGGATGCGTTGGGATTTGGCCCAGGCGTAAGGCAGGAGGCTCATGCTTTTGGGCTTCGTTTGGTTGAGTACATATCCATTCCTTCGGTAACGGCTTCGATTGGTTCCGCTCTTACAGCG